>CAXNIK010000426.1:0-3006 GCA_964202115.1 Burkholderiales bacterium | reverse complement strand
ATCGATTACAAGAGCGCACCAGCCGCCTTGCTGGATCTTGTTTCCGATCGCATCCAGATCTACATGCAAACCACGCCCCTGCTTGCCCCGCAGGTGCAGGCCGGGAAGATCAGGGCGCTTGCGGTTACCTCTGAAGCCCGTTCATTCCTAGTGCCCGACGTGCCGACGTTTCGGGAACTGGGCATGCCGGACATGTTCGTGACCGTGTGGATCATCGCCTTCGTGCACAAGTCCACGCCAGCGCCGGTGGTTGCGACGCTGCGCCAGCTGTTTGCCGAGACCGCCGCGTCGGCGGATTTCATCGCACGCCAGCGTGCCGGCGGGTTCGAGCCGCTGGTCAAGACGGGCAAGGAACTCGATGACTATGTCCGCCAGGAAGTGCAGCGCTGGGAGGTTGACGTCAAGCGCACGCGCGCGGTCACCGGCCAGCCTGCGGGCCAGTAATCAGCAATGACGCTTGTCCCGCGGGACGACGATTGATCGTTCCCAAGAACATGTCGGCCTCGTCAGAGGCACCTATTTTTCTTGAATGTTGCATTTCACGATAATTCAAAAGGAAAAGCCCCGGAGCATTGCTGTTCCGGGGCTCTTGCGCACAAATTCAGGGAGGGAGAAATCCGTGCGCATACGCATAGTGCAGCGGCGATTGCCCAGTGTCTGTGAACTATTCCCGGTTCCCCAACCAATTGGTGCCCGCTATGCTCGGGTGGCACCGGCTCCGGGTTCTGCTACGGCGCCAACGCATTTCACCCGGAGATGAGCGTGAACAATTCGATGGCGCTGTTGTTGGTGGCGATTCTCACAGGCTGTGGCGTCGACAGCATGAGCGCTGCGGCCACCGCCGCGGCGGCGAAGAAAAAGGAAGTCGAGCAGGGCCAGAAGAACATGGAGCAGGCCAAGCAGAACATCAACCAGGCCCTGGACCTGTCCAAGCAGGGCACCGAGCGCTCGGCCGATGCCGCCGACAAGTAATCTAGGCGTTTCGCTTGCGTTGGTCCGGCATCGGGGGGCGGCAGTTAAATACTGACGAATTAATATGAAGTGCCACGTTTGTAGGAGATAATATTAAGATGTCCTGGCAGGAAGTAGGCGGACGGTGTCAACAGAGCGAGCATTTCTCTGGCAGCTCGCGGCGCCATGTTTCTGTGTACTACGACGGCGATAGGCATGGCCACGAAGAAAAAGAGCGTATCGGCACAGGCGGCCACCGCGGAGGGTCTGTTCCACCGCGTGGTGGCAATTCTCGAACAGGCCCGCGCTCGGGTCGTGCGTTCCGTCAACAGCGAGATGGTGATTGCCTACTGGCACATCGGCCGGGAGATCGTCGAGCAGGAGCAGGGTGGCAAGAGGCGCGCGGCGTACGGCGAGGCGGTGCTCGCAGAGCTTTCGGGGCGGCTCATGGTGGAGTTCGGCCGGGGCTTCGACGTCACCAATTTGCGGAAAATGCGGCAGTTCTACCGGATGTTCGAGATTCGAGACGCAGTGCGTCTCGAATCGGGCAAAACAAAACGAGACGCAGCGCGTCTCGTTTCCGGTGTGGAAGAGATTCGCCACCCGGCAGGTGGCGAATTGAGCTGGAGCCACTACCGCTTCCTGATGCAGGTCGAAGACCCGCAGGCGCGGGGCTGGTACATGCGCGAGGCAGCCAGTCAGCAGTGGTCCACCCGCCAGCTCGAACGGCAGATCTCGGTGCTCTACTACGAGCGCCTGTTGGCAAGCCGAAAAAAGAGGCCGGTCCGAAAGGAGGCCAGAGAAAAACTCACTGCCGTCGCGCCTGAAGCGTTCATTCGCGACCCCTATGTACTTGAATTTCTCAACCTGAAGGATTACCCGGCGCTCCGGGAATCCACGGTCGAACAGGCAATCATCGACAACCTGCAGGGGTTTCTCCTGGAGCTCGGCAAGGGCTTCTCTTTCGTCGCACGCCAGAAGCGCCTGCGTTTCGAGGAGGAGGACTTCTACGTCGATCTGGTGTTCTACAACTACCTGCTCAGGTGCTTCGTCCTGGTCGACCTGAAGGTCGGCAAGCTGAACCACCAGGATATCGGCCAGATGGACTCCTACGTGCGCATCTTCGACACCCATGCGCGGCCTCCGGGTGACAACCCAACCATCGGCCTGATCCTGTGTTCCAGGAAGAACGCGGCAATCGCGAAATATTCAGTCCTGAGCGAGAACAAGCAGATCTTCGCGGCCAAGTATGTGAAATATCTCCCGACGGAAGGGGAGCTGCAGGACGAACTCCAGCGCGAGCGGCGCCTGTTGGAGATGCGCCGTCCCCTTAAAGACAAGCCCGCGAAGAAGCCCTGATGCCTACCAATCACCGCGCCGAACTTCAGGATATCCGTACGTTTCCCGTGCTCGTCCGTTACTTGCGCGACGAAATGGGCTGGCCCATCGAGCGGGACGACTTCGAGGAGTTGACATTCGAGTACACGCCCGTGGAGCTGGGCATTGACGCGAAGAACGTCACCAAAATCGAGGAGATCTTGCGGCGTAGTCGAAAGCAGCCTGCCGGGACAGGACGGCTTGGGCGATGAAGGGCGAATCCTATACTGACATATTAATACACTATGTCGCGATTGATAGGCCTGTGAGTACATAGTACTGACAGGCCCTGGGAAAAACGCCGTTCCAGGCAGTCTGCCCAGCGGGGCTCCCAAAAGTCGATCCGGATACCGGAGGTGCTTTACACTTCAAGGCACCTCGGATCCGTTTGCGTGGCAATGCTGATGACCCAATTTCCGCAACAAGACGTTGAGATTCACGCCGATGCCTGGCGGGTGGTGCTGCCGCTGAAGCGTCCGATTGGCACGCCGGCCGGGCCTTTCCGTGAAGTGAGTTGTGTCGTGGTCCGGCTTGGCCATGGCGCCCATGCCGTCACGGGGCCGGGGTTGGGCAGGGCCTTGCGCGAGGAAACATTGAAACAATTCGGACAATCGATCTGATTGATCTGATGGTGACAACAATGCGATCCTTGTGCATGGGTGTCGATGTCGGCGGCAC
>CAXNIK010000425.1:0-3015 GCA_964202115.1 Burkholderiales bacterium | reverse complement strand
ACAGTTTCGATGCCTCATTTTCGATGCCGGCGCGGCCCAGGGCCTTGCCCAGTGCCAGTGCGAAATCGCGAGCGATCGCCCAGTCATGCCTGGCCTTGCGCGCCGGCGGGATGGCGGCGCGCACACGCGTGATGCGCCGCTCGGAGTTGGTCACCGTGCCTTCCTTTTCGCCCCAGGTGGTGGCCGGCAGCAGCACGTCGGCGAAGGCGGCGGTGTCGGTGTTGGCAAAGGCCTCCTGCAACACCACCAGTTCGGCTTTGGCCAGTGCTTCGCGCACCGGGCCCGCATCCGGCATGGACTGGGCCGGGTTGGTGCAGGCTATCCATACTGCCTTGACCTCGCCTGAGCGCAGGGCATCGAAGAGTTCGACCGCGGTCTTGCCCGGTTTTGCCGGCACGTCGGCCACACCCCACAGCTTCGCCACTTCGGCGCGATGCGCGGGGTTGGCGAGGTCACGGTGGGCGGAGAGCAGGTTGGCCAGGCCGCCGACTTCGCGCCCGCCCATGGCATTGGGCTGGCCGGTGAGGGAGAAGGGTCCGGCGCCGGGCTTGCCGATCTGGCCGGTGGCCAGGTGCAGGTTGATGACGGCGGCGTTGTTCTGGGTGCCGTTGGAGGACTGGTTGAGGCCCTGGCAGTACAGCGACAGCGTGGCCTTGGACTGGGCAAACCACTTGGCGGCCTTGACGATGTCCTCGGCCGGCACGCCGCAGATCTCGGAGACGGCGATGGGCGTGTACTCGCGCACCGTCTCGCGCAGCGTGTCGAAGCCCTCGGTGTGGGCTCGGATGTAGTCCATGTCGCACAGGCCTTCCCACACCAGCACGTGCAGCATGCCGTTGCACAGGGCGACGTCGGTGCCGGGCAGGATGGGCAGATGCAGGTCGGCGTCGCGGGCGGTGTCGGTGCGACGAGGATCGACGACGATCATTTTCATCGCCGGGTTGTTCTGCCGCGCCGCTTCTATGCGCCGGTACAGGATGGGATGGGCGTAGGCTGTGTTGGAGCCGGAGATGAACAGGCACTGGGCGTGATCGATGTCTTCGTAGCAGGCGGGCGGCGCATCGGCGCCCAGCGTGGCCTTGTAGCCGGCCACCGCCGAGGACATGCACAGACGGGAATTGGTATCGACGTTGTTGGTGCCGATGAGGCCCTTGGCGAGCTTGTTGAAGACGTAGTAGTCCTCGGTAAGCAATTGCCCGGAGATGTAGAAGGCCACGGCGTCCGGGCCGTGCTCGCGAATGATGGCGGCGAAACGCTGGGCGCTGTACTCAAGTGCTTCTTCCCAGCTCGCTCGAACACGCGGGCCGGTCTTGTCGCGGCGCATTTCCGGGAACAGCACGCGGCTCGAGGTGCCGGCGGATAAATGCAGGGTGGAGCCCTTGGTGCACAGCCGGCCGAAGTTGGCCGGATGCTCGGGGTCGCCACGCACGCCGATGATCCTGGGCGCGTTCTTGTCGTCGTCAGTCTCTATGACCACACCGCAGCCGACTCCGCAGTAGCAGCAGGTGGATCTGACTTCGGCCATGATTTCTTTGTTCGCTCGCGTGTCAGGCCACGATCAGGCCGCAATCAGGCCGCGACCTTCATCTGCTTCTGGTAGAGGAACTTCAGCACCTCGGAGCGCAGCGCCATGTAACGCGGGTGGCTGGCGAGCGCCAGGCGTTCGCGCGGACGCGGCAGGTCCACGGTCAGGATTTCACCGATGGTGGCGGCCGGGCCGTTGGTCATCATCACCACGCGGTCGGACAGCAGCACCGCCTCGTCCACGTCGTGGGTGACCATGACCACGGTGCTGCCGATGCTTGTTGGAGTCGGGCCGACGATGCGCATCAACTCGTCCTGCAGGTGGGCGCGGGTCAGCGCGTCCAGGGCGCCGAAGGGCTCGTCCATGAGCAGCACCTTGGGCTGCATGGACAGGGCGCGGGCAATGCCCACGCGTTGCTTCATGCCGCCGGAGATCTCGTGCGGATACTTGTGCTCGGCGTGCGTCAGGCCGACCAGCGCCAGGGCGTCATGGGTGCGCTTCTTCAGATTGGCCTTGGGTTCCTTTTCGGCGAACACGCGCTCCACTGCGAGGTAGACGTTTTCGAAGCAGGTCAGCCAGGGCAGCAGCGAATGGTTCTGGAACACCACGCCGCGATCCGGGCCGGGGCCGGAGATTTCGCGCTCGGCCAGGATCATGGCGCCGTCGGTGGATTTCAGCAGGCCGGCAATCAGGTTGAGCAGCGTCGACTTGCCGCAGCCGGAGTGGCCGATCAGCGTGACGAACTCGCCTTCTTTGATTTCCAGGTTGATGTCCTGAAGGGCGATGAAGGGGCCCTTCTTGGTTTCGAACACCATGCCGATGTCTTCGATTTGCAGGTATTTGCCCATGACTCTTCCTTCCTTGTTCGTGGCCGGATTATTCGTAACTGAAACGGCGCGCGATGAAAATCAGCAACTGCTCCAGCGCCAGGCCGACGATGCCGACGGTAAAGATGGCGATGATGATGTGCGGCACGTTGAGGTTGTTCCACTCATCCCACACCCAGAAGCCGATGCCCACGCCGCCGGTCAGCATTTCCGCGGCGACGATCACCAGCCAGGCCACGCCGATGGACAGGCGCACGCCGGTCATCATGTAGGGCAGCACCGCCGGGAACAGGATCTTGGTGAATACCTTCCACTCGGACAGCTTCAGGACTTTCGCGACGTTCATGTAGTCTTGCGGAATCTGGCGCACGCCGACCGCGGTGTTGATGATCATCGGCCAGATGCTGGAGATGAAGATCACGTAGATGGCCGCCGGGTTGGCCGCCTTGAACACCAGCAATCCGATCGGCAGCCAGGCCAGCGGCGACACCGGCCGCAGCAGCGACACGATGGGCGCCGCCATGTCGGACAGGAAGCGAAAGCGCCCGAGCAGAAAGCCCGCTGGAATGCCGATCAGCGCGGCCGCGCCAAAGCCGATGCCGACACGCCCCAGCGAATTGAGGATGTTCCAGCCGATGCCCTGGTCGTTTGGCCCCTTGCGGT
>CAXNIK010000424.1:0-3015 GCA_964202115.1 Burkholderiales bacterium | reverse complement strand
AGTAAAACCCGCTGCGTTCCGCAAACTGGAAATTTGCGGCGCCGGCCTTCATGGGGATGAGCATGCCCAATCCCCCCCCGGTGATGCTGATCGAATTGCTGATGATGCGCAGCACCTCGGCAAAGGCCAGCGTAATCAGCGCGAAATAGGAACCTTTCAGCCCGGCCCGAAAGGACAGCACGGCGATGATCCCGCCCACCAGCGCGCCCGCGAGCGCCGCTGCCGGCAACCCGAACCAGGGCGACAGACCGTAGCGAAGTTGCACGATTGTCGATGCGTAGGCGCCAACCCCGAAGAAAGCCACGTGACCAAACGACATTTGGCCGGCGAATCCGCCCGATATGTTCCAGGACTGCCCTATGAAGGCGTAGAACAGGGCGATCACGCCGAAGTTCACCATGAAGCTGGAAGGAAACACGAATGGAAAGGCCAGCGCAATGGACAGCACCGCCAGATGAACCTTCCACGCAATCGGTTTGAGCCGGGAACTCATCGTCTGACGCCAAACAGACCCGTCGGGCGGAACAGCAGGATCAGGATGAAGATGAGCGAAATGCCGATCTGCCCCAGGCTCTCTCCCAGAAAAAGCCCGCCGAACGATTCGGTTAGTCCGACGATCAATCCCCCGACTACCGCGCCCGTGAAGCTGCCCATGCCACCAAGTACAACCACGGTGAAGGCCACCAGCACGAACACATGGCCTATGGAGGGCGAGACATAGAATATGGGCATGAGCAGGCAGGCAGCAGCTCCCAGCGTCGCCAGGCCGATGCCATAGGAAATTGCAAAGATGCGTTCAACGTCGATCCCCACCAGGCGCGCGCCCACGCGCTCTCTGGCGACGGCACGAATCGCGCGCCCCGTATCGGTGCGTTGCATGAACAGCCCCAACGCAGCACACAGCAAAATGGAAACAACAAACGAGATCAGCTTGGGCAGCGGAACCAGCGTCGTCCCCAACTCCAGCATCTTGTCGGAATAGGATACCGAAATCGTCCGTGAATCGCCCTTGAAAAGCATCAGCGCGATGTTCTCGATCAGGATCGACAGGCCTAGCGTGATCAGCAGGATGTTTTCATCCTTGCCGCTGGACAGTCGGCCGATCACCCCCTTGTAGAGGGCATAGCCCAGGAAGTACATGGCAGGGACCATCACGACCATCGAGAGGTAGGGATCCACGCCCAGCTTGGTGAGAAGGTAGTAGACCCCGAACATCGCCAGCATGAGCATGCTGCCATGCGCGAAATTGATGATGTGCAGCACCCCGTAGATCAGCGTCAGGCCGGAGGCGACGAGCGTGTAGATGCCGCCGAGCAACAGCCCATTGATGATGGCTGCCGCGAGGATGGTTGGATCCAATGCAGTCTTTCTCGTAAGGCGGGCATCCAGGGCGAGGACCCCGGATGCCCGCTGCCTGGCGAAGACCCGGGTTCAGCTGAACTTTGGCCTTGGGAAGACCGGCTTGACTGCGGCGAATTCGCCGGGCCACACGACATCAATGTCGGTGCGCGACGCCTGCAGCAACGCGGCGCGGCCACCCTGGTTCTGGCCATTGACGAACTTTGTCGGGCCATACGGCATGAAGTGATCGGACCAGGTACTGGCCTCGAGCGCGGCGATGACCTTTTCCTTGTCGGCGGTACGGGCCTGCTCCAGCGCGCTGGCGTACAACTTCACCGCGTTGTAGGAACAGTAGACCTCGAAAGTAAACAAGTCACCCTTGGCTTCGACCCGTTTGCGCATGTCCAGGGACTTGGGATTGCGCGGGTTGTACCAGTGGTTGAAATCCATCATGTACTGCGCCACCTCCGGCTGTTCCTTGACCAGCTTGTAGTTGAATCCTCCGCCCAGTACGCTGAACATGCCCGCCAAGTCCACTTTCTGCTGGTAGATCGTGCGCGCGATCAGGACGTATTCGTTCTGGTAGTTGCTCATGATGACAATGTCGGGCTTGAGGGCCTTGATGCGCAGGACCAGATTGGTAAAGTCGCGGGTGGGTGTGGCGTGCGGGAGCACTTCCTTTGCCTCCAGCCCAATGCTTGAGAGTTTGGTCAAAAGAAATTTTGCGGTGCTGGTGCCGAACTCGGAATCCTCATGCACGAGCACCGCGGTTTTTGCGATTCCGCCGGCGGCCTTGTTGACCTCGGCCAGCCCCGCAAAGGCATCGTCCACGCACTTTCCATTCCCGGGTGCGAGGCGGAACACGTTTTTCAGGCCGCGGCTGACAATCGCATCGGAGACACCCACGTCGATCAGGAACGGCGTGTTGTACTTGGCGGCGGCCTGTGTGGCCGGCAGTGCGATGGCGCTGGCAAAGCAACCGACATAGGCGGAGACGCCGGCTTGCTGCATTCGCTCAACCTCGCTGACACCCACTTCGGGCCGCGACTGGGAATCGCCCAGCGAGGCTTCGAGCCTGGCGCCCCCCATGGACTTGATGCCGCCGGCTGCATTGATCTCGTCGATGGCCATCATCGCGCCCATGCGCGACTGTCCTCCGCTGTAGGCGAGCGCTCCGCTCACCGGGTGCAACAGGCCGACCTTTATCGATCTGGACTGCGCCCGCGCAAGACCTGATGCGCCAAGCGCAGCACTGGCAGCGCCGGCTGCACCCGCTTGTAGAACCAAACGACGCGTACGGCTGGGGATAGACATGATGTGTCCTCGTAATGGTTGGGTTGAATTGTTCCAAATCACGCTCCAAAGTTCCGCCTCTGGAACAATTCGCATAGACTCTGCACGTATAGCGAAAACATGTCAATTCGGCGTGCAAACCGGAAGATCGCAGGACCCATATTATCGTAATGGACCACGCGCTTTACAACTATTCGGCCCTGCCGACCCGCCAGCGCTTCAATTGGGCGGAGGGGAACAGGCTGGCGGCATTTGCCGTGCTGTTTCTGGAGCATTGGGAGCTCATGCCGGAGACCGGCGCATTGAGCGACCCCCGCATGGTCGGCGAATTCGGCAGCTTCACGCCGGACTACCGCAGCTGGTCACAGCGCGAGTACGGCC
>CAXNIK010000423.1:0-3040 GCA_964202115.1 Burkholderiales bacterium | reverse complement strand
GGGGCGCTGCTTCACCAGGTCGGCGCAGGCATCGGAGAACAGTACCTCGGTGAGCGGAGGCACCACACCCACGCGCACGATGCCCACCTCGCCCATGTGCAGGTCGCGCGCCTCGCGCACCGCCTCCTCCACGGCCACGCCCACTTCGCGCGTGCGCCGGAAGAACGCCTCCCCCACGGTGGTAAGCCGCATGCCCATGCGGGTGCGCTCGAACAGTTGCAGGCCGAGGTCGGTTTCCAGCCTTTGCATCGCCTTGGTCAGCGCCGGCTGGGTGAGGCCCAGGCGTTGCGCCGCGCGGCCCAGGTTGCCCGCCTCGGCCACGGCCAGAAAGTAGTTAAGATCCTCCAGGCGCATACTGATGTTTTCCGCCGTTATTACTCGCAGTTATGGCCAGACGCGGAGCGATCATCGTGGAGCGGCTTCGGGTTTGTCAAACTGAATATTGCGCTTGCATTGCCTATAACAGCACACCGTCTTCAGGAGGTCTTATGACATCGATCCGACGTTATCGGCTGGCCGCGCCCCTCGGCACAGTCCTGTGCGCGATGTTGTTCGCAGCAAGCCCCCTCCTCCAGGCCCAGACCTGGCCGGCCAAACCCATACGCATGATCGTGCCCTACGGGCCGGGCGGCTCCACCGACATTTCGGCGCGCGTGGTATCCGAGGCCACCGGCAAGCTGCTGGGCCAGGCGGTGGTGGTGGAGAACCGCCCCAGTTCAGGCGGCGTGCTGGGCATGGAACAGGTGTCGCGCGCCGTACCCGACGGTTACACCCAGATCGTCACCGCCGATTCGGCGCTGTACCTGCCCACGATACGATCAGACCTCACCTGGGGCATCAAGCACTTCGCGCCGGTGACACTGCTGGTGAACCAGCCCATCGTCATGGCCGTCAATCCGGGTCTGGGCCTGAACTCGCTGGCCGACGTGGTGAAGCTCGCCCGCTCCAAGCCGGGCAGCGTCAGCTACGGCACCGGCAGCGCCGCGGGCACGCACACCCTGGCTGCGCTGCTCTTCGCCGAGGCTGCCGGCATCAAGCTGCTGCACGTGCCCTACAAGAGCGGCGCCCAGGCCGCCACCGATCTGGCCGGCGGACACGTCAATCTCGCCTTTCTGGGCACCGGCCCGCTGGTGGGCCTGCACCGCGCCGGCAAGGTGAGAATCATCGCTGTGACGGGCAAGGAGCGCTCCTCCTCGATCAAGGACATCCCCACGGTGGCCGAATCCGGCTATCCCGGCTTCGATGTCACCCAGTGGTTCGGCATCCTCGCGCCGGCCGGCACGCCGCAGCCCATCATCGCGCGCATGCAGTCGGAGGTTTCCAAAGCCATGGCGCAACCCGATGTGCGCGACAAGCTGGTGCAGACCGCGCTCGATCCGGTGGGCAGCACGCCGCAGGAGTTCGCCGCGCGCATCGAGATCGAGTCAAAGCAATGGCCGCGCGCGGTGAAGGAACTGGGCATGCCCGTGGGCGACTGAGTGGGACCGCTTGAAGGCATAAAGGTCGTCGAACTCGCCGGCCTGGGCCCGGCACCCATGTGCGCCATGCTGCTGGCGGAGATGGGCGCCACGGTGATACGCATCGAGCGCAAGGCTCCGGTGCGGAACGCGGTCAATCCACGGCCGCTGAAATTCGATCTGCTGCTGCGCGGCCGCCCGGCCATCGCGCTGGACCTGAAACAACCCGCGGCCATCGCCTGCGTGCTGGACATGATGACGCAGGCCGATGCGCTCATCGAGGGCTTTCGCCCGGGCGTGATGGAGCGCCTGGGCCTGGGGCCGCAGCACTGCTTCGCGCGCAATCCCAGGCTTGTGTATGGCCGCATGACCGCCTGGGGACAGGACGGACCGCTCTCGCAGACAGCGGCACGCGACATCAACGCCATCGCGCTTTCAGGCGCGCTGCACGCCATCGGCCGGCGCGGCCAGCCGCCATCCATTCCGCTATCCCTGGTGGGCGATTTCGGCGGCGGCGCCCTGTACCTCGTGCAGGGCGTGCTCGCCGCCATCATCTCGGCCGAGCGCACTGGCCGCGGCCAGGTGGTCGATGCCGCCATGGTGGACGGCGCGGCCTCGCTGATGACCAATTTCTACGGCCGGCGTGCCTCGGGTGCCTGGAGCACGGAACGCGGCAGCAACATCACCGACTCGGGCGCCTGGTTCTACGATGTCTATGCATGCTCAGACGGCAAATGGCTGGCGGTGGGCGCGCTGGATGCGGGATCGCAGCAGCAATTGCTGGAAGTGCTGGAGCTGGATTCGGCGAGCGTGGGCAGCCCGATGGACCTCGACAACTGGCCGCGCGCGCGCGCAGTGCTCGCCGGGCGCATGCGCACACGCACGCGCGATGCCTGGTGCGCGCTATTCGAGGGACGCGATGCCTGTGTCGCGCCGGTGCTGGATTTTGACGAGGCACCGCGGCACGCACATCTCAAGGCGCGCGGCACCTTCGTGGAAGTGGATGGCATTCCCCAGCCCGCCCCGGCGCCTAGATTCAGCGGCACGCCAACAAGCATTCCCATGGCGCCGCAGGAGATCACGGGCGCCAACACTGCCAGAGCATTGTCGGCGTGGTTCGATGAAGCGCGGATTGATGAATTGCGGCGTAGCGGCGTGATTGACTGAACGTTCCACCTGTCACCGATTCGGTTCGTCATTCCCGCGAAAGCGGGAATCCAGTCTTTGTCTTTCTTTTGAATCTTTGTTTCGCCTACACCACCTTCATCTGCTTCAGCTCCGCGATGCGAATCGCATCCAGCCCCAGTTCGCCCAGCACGCTCTGGGTGTCCTGCCCCAGGCGCGAGGGCATGCGCCGCGGCCCCAGGACCTCGCCGTTCCACTTGAAGCCGATGGAGGGGACCGAAATCTGCTTGCCGGAAATGGGATCGGTGAGTTGCTGCTGCACCTGGCGCGACTGCACATGCGGGTCGAGCAGGATCTCCGGCAGCGTGCGCACCTTGACCGCGGGCACGCGCGCCTCGGAAAAAATGATTTCCCATTCGGCCGCCGTACGTTTGGCAAGACGTTCGATCAGCGCCTTG
>CAXNIK010000422.1:0-3043 GCA_964202115.1 Burkholderiales bacterium | reverse complement strand
CTGGCCGAATTGCTGCTGCACGATGAAGCTGTGCGCAATGCTGTCGGCGAACCGGCGCTGCGCGCTGCCCTTGATCCGGCTTCCTACGTCGGGCACAGCCAGGTGATGGCGCATGAGCAGGCGGCGTGTGCGCGGCAGGCGGCGGCCGGGATCCACGCCATGGCAGCGCCCGGAAAAGGCGAATACGGTTGATAATAATGATCGTGTTTATGTAATCGGGTAAATGATATAAACATGAAAATAATAATAATAACGAAAATGGCCAAGTAGTCAGGGGCGTGCCGTTCCGGCCTTGGGGCGGGGGTGCGCTACAGTGACGCTCATCATGACCAACAACGCTGCATCACCGGCAGGCTTCGCGCCCCTGAAGGGCATCACCGTGCTGGCGCTGGAACAGGCCGTGGCCGCGCCCTTCTGCACGCGCCAGTTGGCCGAGCTGGGGGCGAGGGTGATCAAGATCGAGCGGCCCGGCGCGGGTGACTTCGCCCGCGGCTACGACGCCCGGGTGCGCGGCCTGTCCTCGCACTTCGTCTGGACCAATCGCTCCAAGCAAAGCCTGACCCTGGACATCAAGCATCCGGAGGCGCGGGCCATCCTCGAGCGGCTGCTGGCGAGAACCGATGTGCTGGTGCAGAACCTGGCGCCCGGCGCCACTGACCGGCTGGGGCTGTCGCATGTGGCATTGTGCGAACAGCATCCGCGCCTCATCGTCTGCGATATCTCCGGCTATGGCGCCGACGGCCCTTATCGCGACAAGAAGGCCTACGACCTGCTCATCCAGAGCGAGAGCGGCCTGTTGTCGGTGAGCGGCACGCCGGAACAGCCCTCGAAAGCCGGCTGCTCCATCGCCGACATCGCCGCCGGCATGTATGCCTACTCCAACATCCTCGCCGCCCTGATCGAACGCGGACTGACCGGCAGGGGGCGCCGCATCGACGTGTCCATGCTGGAGAGCACGGTGGAGTGGATGTCCTTCCCGCTGTATTACAGCTTCGAGGGCGCTGAGCCGCCGGTGCGGGCCGGCGCCTCCCACGCCACCATCTATCCCTATGGGCCGTTTCCCGCGGGCGACGGCAAGCGGGTCATGCTGGGGCTGCAGAACGAAAGGGAGTGGGCGGTGTTCTGCAGACAAGTATTGCAGCAGCCGGAGCTGGCGGGGGACGAGCGCTACGCCAGCAACGAGCGCCGGCTGGCGGCGCGCGAGGTGCTGGATGGCATCATCGGCGAAGCTTTCAAGCTGCTGACATCGGAGCAGGTGATCGCGCGCCTGGATGCGGCGCAGATCGCCAATGCACGCCTTAACAGCATGCATGATGTCTGGGCGCATCCGCAGTTGCAGGCGAGGCAACGCTGGACGAGCGTGCAGACGCCGGCCGGCGAGGTGCCGGCCTTGCTGCCGCCCGGCGCGGATGCGGCGCACATCAGCGCTGTGCCGGATGTCGGCGAGCATACTGCTTCGATATTGGCGGAACTGGGATACGGCGGTTCCGAATTGCAGCGATTCAGGGATGAGAAAGTCATCTGATCGCAAAGGAGGGCAGACCATGACGAACCGTCGCGAAGCACTGGGCCACATCGGCGCAGCCGCCTTGTTGAGCATGGGCGCATCAGGTGGAAGCGGTGCCGCCGACAGCAAACCCAACTCCTTGCTCACCCGCCGCATTCCGTCCTCCGGCGAATTGCTCCCCGCCATCGGTGTGGGCACCTGGCAGACTTTCGATGTCACGGACGCCGCAACCAGGATCGAGCTGGAGAAAGTGCTGACCACCTTCGCCGATCAGGGCGGCCGGGTGATCGACTCCTCGCCCATGTACGGGCGCTCCGAAGACGTGGTGGGCGAGCTGAGCGCAAAGCATGCGCTGCGCCCGCGGCAGTTCATCGCCACCAAGGTGTGGACCTCGGGCCGGTCCGCCGGCATACGCCAGATGGAAGACTCCATGCGAAAGCTGCGTGCCGGCGCCAGCATCGATCTCATGCAGGTGCACAACCTGGTGGATGTGGAGACGCACCTGGGCACGCTGCAGGAATGGAAGCGCGATGGCCGCGTGCGATACGTCGGCGTGACCCATTACGACGCCGGTTCCCACGGCGCCGTGGCCAGGGTCATGGCGGCGCACAAGCTGGACTTTGTCCAGATCAACTATTCGGTGGGCGAGCGCGAGGCCGAGCAGCGCCTGCTGCCCATGGCGCGGGAGCGGGGCATTGCCGTCATTGCCAACCGGCCGTTCGCCGGCGGGGACCTATTCCGCCGGCTGCAGGCGCGCACGCTGCCCCCCTGGGCGGCGGAGATTGGATGCACCAGTTGGGCGCAGCTCATGCTGAAGTTCGTCATTTCCCATCCGGCCATCACCTGCGCCATTCCTGGGACGGGCAACCCGGCGCACCTGCTGGACAATCTTGGCGCGGCCAATGGGGTCATGCCCGATGCGGCATTGAGGACGAAAATCGCCGCGGCAACGGCCTGAGCGCTGTTCCGCTGTTCACTGCCGTGTTCACATTTGCGCATCGTGTCGCCTCTCAGCGAGCAGCGCGGATGTGGTACATTTCTTCGACCGGCACGCAATAACAAGCCCATACAGCGTGGCGATTCTGTTGGCCAGGGAATCGTTTCAAGCCGGCGCAGATCCGATAAACGAACAACTTGCATGTTGCTGCTGTGCTGTCGTTGAAGCGTAGTTGCGCTGCTGCCCAAGGCAGCAGCCATGCATACAGCGCAGCGGCCATGCATACAGCGCAAGTCATGCACATCAAGGAGAAGAGAAGCCATGAGCGAACTCGAATACACCGTCAAAGACCACATTGCCACCATCCTGTTGAACCGGCCGGAGAAGCTCAATGCCTTCAATCCGGGGATGCTCAAGGCCTGGCAGCAGGCGCTGCGTGATGCGCAGGCCGACCAGGACGTGCGCGTGGTGGTGCTCACCGGTGCCGGCCGGGCGTTCTGCTCCGGCGGCGACACCGGCCGCATGGCGCAAAGGGCTGCGGACACTTCGACCCCGGATTCTCCGATCGACTCCAAGGAAAGCCTGCGCGCAGGCCCCCA
>CAXNIK010000421.1:0-3049 GCA_964202115.1 Burkholderiales bacterium | reverse complement strand
TCTTGCCCAGATCGAGCCTGGCATAGCCCTGCAGCATGTGCCAGAAGCGCTCGGGCGCGGGCTTGTCAAAGCCATACAGGGCCTTGATCTCTTCAACGCGGGCCGGATCGACGCCCTGACGGGCGCGATAGCCGCCGGCCGATCCGCCTCCTTCGCTGCCGGAGGCGACCGCGCTGATCTCGCGCAGGGTCTCCTCCACCGGGCCGCCGGGAACGAACTGGATGACCGCGAAGGTCACCAGCAGCACGCCCAGCAGCGTGGGGATCATGAGCAGCAGGCGCTTGAGGATGTAGACAATCATTTCTTTTTCACCTCCCAGGCGCTGCTGACGAACCAGGCATCGGCCTGATAGTACAGCGGCAGCTTGTCCGGAAAGCCGAAGCGGTTCCAGTAGGCCACGCGGTGCGTGCCGCTGTACCAGTGCGGAATGACGTAATGGCCGTGCATGAACACCCGGTCCAGGGCGCGCACCGCCGACTCAAGCTGCTCGCGCGAGCGCACCGCGGTGATCCGGCCGAGCAGGGCGTCGATGGCGGGGTCCTTGATGCCCCACAGGTTGCTCGAACCCGGGATGTCGGCCGACTTCGAGCCGAAGCGGTCCACCAGCTCCACGCCTGGGGTCTCGGTGTCGCCAAAGCGGGTGCTGACCATGTCGAACTCGAAATTTTCCTGGCGCTTCTGGTACAGCGCCCGGTCCATCTGGCGGTAGTTCACCTGTATGCCTAGCTTGGTGAGGTTGCGCTGCAGTGGCGCGACCACCCGGCCGAAGGAGCCCGATTCGTCCATGATCTCGAAGGCGAAGGGCTCACCCTTGGCATTACGCAGGGCGCCGTCACGATAGGTCCAGCCGGCCTCCTTGAGCAGGGCGCCGGCCTTCTGCAGATTGGCGCGCAGCGAGGAGGGCGGATCAGTTCTGGGGGGCACGGCGGCCGGTCCGAACACCGCCGGGTCGAGCCTGTCCTTCAGCGGCAGCAGCAGCTTGAGCTCGCTTTCGGTGGGCAGGCCCGTGGCGCCCATGGCGCTGTTGTTGTAATTGCTGTAGATGCGCTTGTACTGGCCGTAGAACAATTGGCGGTTCATCCACTCGTAGTCCATGGCCAGGCCGAGGGCCTGGCGCACGCGCTTGTCCTGGAACTGGGATTTGCGCAGGTTGAAGATGAAGCCCTGCATGCCGGCGGTGTTGGCCACGGGCAGCTCGCGCTTGACGATCTCGCCTGATTTCACCTTGGGGCTGACGTAGCCGCGCACCCAGTTCTTGGCGCTGTATTCCACGTTGAAATCGAAGTTGCCGGCCTTGAAGCCCTCCAGTCGCGCCACATCGTCCTTGAACATGCGATAGACGATGCGCTCGAAGTTGAACATGCCGCGGCGCACCGGCAGCTCGGCGGCCCAGTAGTCCGGGTTGCGCTTGAACGTGATATTGCGCCCGGCGTCGTAGCGCTCGATCAGGTAGGGGCCGGTGGCGATGGGCTTTTCGAAGGTCATCTGGTCGAAGGCCTTGCCGCTCAGCCATTTCGGCGAGAACACCGGCACGCCGCCGGCGAGCAGGGGCAGCTCCCAGTTGTCGCTGGCGAAATCGAAGCGCACCGTGTCAGGGGTCACCACCACGGCACGGGTGATGTCGGCGAAGATGATCTGGTACTGCGGGGCGGCGGCCTTGCTCTTCAGGGTGTCGAAGGAGAACTTCACGTCGGCCGCCGTGACCGGGCTGCCATCGTTGAAGCGCGCCTTGGGATGCAGGCGGAAAGTGACCGAGCGCCCGTCGGCGGCAATGGCGATGTCCTCGGCCAGCAGGCCGTAGGCGGTGGCCGGCTCGTCGCTGCTGGCGGTGACCAGGGTTTCCAGCA
Organism: Burkholderiales bacterium; assembly: GCA_964202115.1. GTDB lineage: Bacteria > Pseudomonadota > Gammaproteobacteria > Burkholderiales > SG8-39 > CAIYPG01. Next base: position 1,202 of record CAXNIK010000421.1, on the reverse strand, counting down.
TCAGCATCGATACCCCGGCCGGCGCCTGGCCCTTGAGCGTGAAGGGGTTGAACTTGTCGAAGCTGGTGCGCCGGTCCGGATTGGCGAGGTAGAGCGTTCCGGTCCGGGGCGCATCGGGATTGACGTAGTCGAAGTGCTTGTAGCCGGCGGGGTACTTGGGCGTGCTGCCCAGGGAGATGGCATGGGCGGCGAGCGCCGCGCCGGGCGCCGCGCCGGGCGCTGCCAGGGCCATGAGAAGCAAAGTCCTACGGAATACCGGCACGAACTGCATGGCTGGAGTTTAGCCTACCTGTGTGCGCGGCGACGCTGCTGTGCGGAGGGCAAAGCGGCGATAATGCTGGCACGGGCTGTGTACAAGGATAGTAATGAAGCGCTGGATTGCAGCGGTGTTGGCCTTGATGCTGATGGCGGCAATGGTGCAGGCGGCGGAGGCGGCACAACCACACAAGGTGCTGCGCATCACCTTCCAGGCCGCCGAAACCAGCTTCGATCCGGCCAGAATCTCCGATTACTACTCGGGCACGGTGATCGAGGCCATCTTCGATCCGCTGCTGACCTACGATTACCTGGCCAGGCCGTCGCGCCTGGTGGCGAACACCACCGAAGGCCTGCCGCAGGTATCCGACGGCGGCAAGACCTATACTTTTCGTCTGAAGCGCGGGATCTACTTTGCCGACGATCCGGTGTTCAAGGGCGCCAAGCGCGAGCTGGTGGCGCAGGACTACGCCTATGCCATCAAGCGCTTTCTCGATCCGGCCATCCGCTCGCCCTATGCCTTCCTGTTCGAAGGCAAGATCGTCGGCCTGGACGAGCAGGCGGAGCGCTCGCGCAAGTCCGGGCGCTTCGACTATGACGCGCAGGTGGCCGGGCTGGAGGTGCCGGACCGCTACACCTTGCGCATACGCATCAAGGAACCCGATCCCGGGTTCAGCTTCAATCTGACCCAGCCGGTCACCGGCGCGGTGGCGCGCGAAGTCATTGAGCATTACGGCAATGACACCGGCTCCCATCCGGTGGGCACGGGGCCTTTCCGGCTCAAGGACTACACGCGCTCCTCCAGGATCGTGCTGGAAGCCAATCCGGGGTTTCGCCCGCTGACCTGGGACTTCAAGCCGGGCACCGACCCGCAGGACGCAGCGCAGGACGCGGCCCTGGTGGCGCGCATGCAGGGCCGGCGCCTGCCGGCCATCGACGGCGTGGAA
>CAXNIK010000420.1:0-3069 GCA_964202115.1 Burkholderiales bacterium | reverse complement strand
GCCTCAATTCGTCAATTGTTTGCGCATGCAGAATCATTTCCTGCGCCATGTCCAATACTTCCGCACCACGCGCCGGTCTGGCCATCGCACACCTCAAGGGGTTGATGAGATGCCGCTATTATTACACTAATGATATGGAAATGGAATAAGTTGTAATAAGCAAAGGGCATTTTCTCCGTGCCCACTTTCTGGCCAATCGCGTTACCCCTTTGTGTTCAATCACTTGCGCAATCTCCAGAGGGAGAGCGTCCGAAACCCGCGTCAATGCTGGATTTGCAGCAGGGGCTGTGCACAAGCGCAAATTGTCAAGCAGCGTGTAAGAAATCTGCTGACATTGGTGCAAGCAAGACCCGGTGCGCTGTTCACAGCTTATCCACTGGTAATTAACAGCGGCGAATCAACAGCCAGGAGCTAACGCCCCAGCAGCGCCAGCGTGACCGGTATCGCCAGCGAGGCCAGCAATGTGGACAGGACCATGCTGGAAGCAATGGCCGCTTCCATGGTTTTGAACTGCCGTGCCATGAGGTAGACATTGGCTCCGGTCGGGCAGGCCGCCAGCAGCGTCACCACCTGCACCTGCAGCGGCGACAGGCCGATCAACCGCGCCAGCAGATAGACCAGCAGCGGCTGCACCGCAAGCTTGAGCACGCATACCACCACTGATTCGCGCCAGCCTTCCTTAAGCGAATACGTTGCCAGTCCCATGCCCAGGGCGATCAGCGCCAGCGGCGCGGCCGCTTCGGCCACCAGTGCCAGGGTGCGATCGATCACCGCCGGCAACGTGAAGCCGGTGAAGCCGAAGGCAGTGCCGGCGAGAATGCCGAAGATGATGGGATTGGTGAGCACGTCGCGGACGGTCTTGCCCAGACCGGACAGCGAGGCCGAGCGGCTCTTGGCCCATTCCACCGATACCGACACCAGCGTCCACAGGATCAGGGCGTTGAACACCAGGATCAGCGACACCGCCGGGATGGCCTCGTCGCCCAGGGTCAGGCGCGACAGCGGCACGCCCAGCAGCACCAGGTTGGAAAAGATTCCGCCCAGTCCGAACACCGACTGCGACACCCCATCCATGCCAAAAACGTAGCGCCCGATCACACGGCCCAAGGCGAACACCAGCAGGCAACTGCCGAAAAACACGATCAGCAGGCGCCAGTCCGGCGGCGGCAGGCTGGAAATCGCCGACATCTGCCGGAACAGCAGCGCCGGTATGGCCACGGAAAACACGAAGCGCGTCAGCGAGTCGGACAGATCCCTGGGCCAGTGCGCCCAGCGCAACAGGCCATAGCCCAGCAGCACCAGCAGGAACAGCGGCGCAGTCAGGAGAAAAAGCTGGACGAACATGACAGAAGATGGAGGCAGCGGAAGACTGGCCGCGACCATACCACAGTGATCGCCACGGTATGCGGTTCTCTCGCGAGACCGTGGACTGCCTGATCTAATCCATCTGGATATTGCTGCTGGCGATCACCTTGCTCCAGATCTTCATGTCCTGCTCGATGATGGTCCGGACCCGCTCGCCGGGAATGAGCACCGTGGTGCCCCCGTTCGACTTCAGCTTCTCGACGAACTCAGGCTCCGAGGTGATCTGGGTCAGCGCGCCATACATCCTGTCGATGGCATTCCTGGGCGTGCGCGCCGGAGCAAACAGCGCGTACCAGTTCTGCAGATCGACATCTCCCAGGCCCTGCTCGGACAGCGTGGCGATATCCGGAAAGGCCGGCGAACGCTCCCTCGAGGTGATGGCAATCGCACGAGCCTTGCCGGCCTTCACCTGCGGCGCCACGCTCTGGATGCCCAGGGACATCATGTCGATTTCACCGCGGACCAGGGCGGTCATGGCCGGGCCACCGCCCTTGTAAGGAATGTGGGTCAGCGTGATGCCAGTGGTGCCGGATATGAACTCGGTGGTCAGATGCGGAACCGAGCCGACACCGGTGGAGCCATAGCGCAGCTTGCCCGGATTGGCCTTGGCAAAGGCCACCAGTTCCTTGACCGAATTAACCGCCATCGAGGGGTGCACCATGAGCAACTCCGGCTGCGTGTAGTAGATGGCGATGGGGGCCAGGTCGCGCTGCAGGTCGTAGGGCACGGGCTGCCTGGACGCCTGTCGCAGCAATGCTGTCTTCACCATGGTTCCGGTGTTGAGCAATATGGTGTATCCGTCGGGGGCGGCCTTGACCCCGAACTCGGTGCCTATGACGGTGCCTGCCCCGGGCTTGTACAGGATGATGCCCGGCTGGCCGAGGTATTTCTGCAGCCGCTCGCCGATCATGCGCCCGGTGATATCGGTCGCGCCGCCCGGCTCGAAGGGCACGATGATCTGTATGGGCTTCACGGGCCAGGTCTGGGCCTGAGTCTGAGCCTGTGCCTGAACCATGCCAACGTATCCGAGGTATCCGGGAACCATTGCGCACAACACCAGAGCGGCCGAATTGCGCCGCCATCCGGACGAAACCTGCTCAAATCCATTCATATGCATCTCCTTTGAACCCCGCGACGACTACAGCACCGGCTGCACACCCTCCGGCAGAGGCTTCCTGGCGATCTTCAGGGTCATGGCCGCCAGCGTGTAGTAACCGCACACGCCGATGAGATCCACCGTGCCCGCCTCGCCAAAGAGCTTCATGGCCGGATCGAAAGCAGCATCCGAGATACTTTTCTCCTGGTGCAGCTCGGTGCAGAAGCGGTAGGCCGCCTCTTCATCCGGCTGCATGCCCGCGGGATGTTTACCCTTGAGCAGATCGGCCACGATGGAAGCATTCAGCCCGGCATCCATGGCCTGCTTTGCATGGGCATGCCACATGGTCTCGGAGCGCCAGTACCTGGCTGTCATGATCACCGCGAACTGGATGACGCGCGCCGGGATGGTGCTCTCGAACCGCAGGTACTCGCTGATCTTCTGCGCGCGCCGGGCCAGTTCGGGGGAACGGATCAGCACTTTCATCGGCGTGCTGAGATTCTTGCCGCCGGCGGTGACCTCCTTGACCACTTCGCGCTGCGCCTCGGACATCTGGCTCTCGCCCAACTGGGGGAAGCGATCCGGCCCGGCATTGCCGCCGGCCCCGG
>CAXNIK010000419.1:0-3080 GCA_964202115.1 Burkholderiales bacterium | reverse complement strand
GCCTGGCTTCGCGCCCTGCGACAGCTTGATCTCGAAAGCCTTGACCTGGGGATAAGCGGCGATCTCGCGGGCGCGTTCGCGTGAAAATTTTCCTTCGGCATCGCGGATACCATAGTTCGCCGTGCCCACCTGCATGATGACGTCGCAATTGCCTTCCAGATGATAAGGCGACAGACCACCCTCGCCGGTGTCCATCCAGCAGCCTGCAGCGGCAGCGCCGCGTGACAACGCGCGCACTGCCGGCTCGGAAATCGCGCCGAAACTCATGCCGCTGATGTTGACGACAGACTTGGCGACAAATGGGTTCTTGCAATAGCCCTCACCTATGGGAAGCGGCGGGGTGGGAAGACGATCCTCCTCCAGCACCGGATAACCCGCGTTGACAAACAGGATGGAGCCAGGCTCACGCACATCGCTGGTGGAGCCAAAGCCGATCATGCTCGATTCGTCTTTGGCAAGGCGATACACCCAGCCGCGCGTGGCGCGGTTGAAGGGCATCTCCTCCCGGTCGTTCATGAAGAAGTACTGCCGGAAATACTCTCCCTGTTTTTCCAGCAGATAGCGCAAGCGTCCGATCACCGGATAGTTGCGCAGCACGGTATGTTTTTTCTGGGTAACGTCCTGGATGAACCAGACCACCAGCGTGGTCACGAGAACGAAGCCGACTATGGTTCCCAGCCCGTACGAAAGAATACCCAACATGCCGGACATAAGCGCTCCCTCCTAGGCAGTTCCAATGCGGGCCGCGGGCCATTCGCTTGCGACCCTGCAGCGGTGTTCCGTATGCTGGATGATAGGTTAATTCCGCCGGCAACGCTGATGCACCGGGAATAAGGCGCTCCGGTCGCAGACACCCTCAGGGAAGTGCCCGGACGATGACCGCGGTGGCGTCATCGGCGCTGCCATTGGCAATCTCCTCGGCTGTTGCAGGCCTCACACCCGCCACCGTGCAGGCGAATTTGAGCGCCATTCCGGACAGGGGGTGATTGCCGTCCAGCACCACCTGGTTGTCGGCGATGTCCGTTACCGTAAACACCAGACCGTCATCCTCGCTTCCTGCCTCTCCCTCGAAGCGCATGCCAACTTCGAGAGGTTCGGGAAAGCTGCTGCGCGGCTGGACGCGCAGCAGCAGCTCGTCGTAGTCGCCAAATGCGTCCTCGGGTTCCAGTCTGACTTCGACCGCATCCTTTTCGCGCTTGCCCTGCAGCGCTGCTTCAACCAGGGGAAATATATCGTTGTAGCCGCCGTGCAGGTATTGCACCGGCTCATTTGAACGCTCGATCAGATTGCCCCAGATGTCTGACAATTCGACATCCAGGGAGACAACGGTGTTGGCGTTTATGTTCATCTCAGCGTGGCAGTTTCTTGACCAGGGTCAGCACCTCGGCGGCATGCCCCCGGGGAATGACGTTGTACATCGCATGACGCACGGTGCCGTGCTTGTCTATTATGAAAGTGGCGCGGGTCACATTGCGCTTGGCGCCTTCCCCTGACCCGCCACCCTGAGCGGACCCTCCAGTTCCCTGGCGCAGCACACCGTAGCGCGCGCAAACTGCGTTGTTGGTGTCAGAGAGCAGCCTGATCGAAACCCCGTTGGCGTCACGAAACTCGGCGTGACACAGACAATCATCCGGGCTCACGCCCATTACCACGCAATCATGTTGTGCAAAGTCGCTTTCGTGATCGGAAAAATCGGTTGCCTGCAGGATGCATCCTGGCGTGCCGTCACGCGGGTAGAAATACAGAACCACATTCTTCTTGCCACGGTATTGTGCCAGCTTCACCGGCTCCATGTCGGCGTCCGGCAGGGAAAAAAGCGGGGCAGCCTGTCCCGCATGAAGCGTGGCATGTTCCTGATGCATGGCCGTCGTTAAAAAATTTTCCGTCGGTCCCGGACAATTGCCGTTTCTGGCGGCGACATATGCGCCGCCACTCACAGACTATAATCGTGCCGATGATATTGCAACTGCTAGGCGGCCTGACAGTGCCACAATTTCTATCGCGCCATTGGCAGAAAAAGCCTCTGTTGGTGCGCGGTGCGATGCCCGGTTTCACGGGCACCTTGCAGCCAGCGGAAATGTTTCGGCTGGCGCGGCGCGACGATGTCGAGTCACGGCTGATCCGCGGCACCGGAAAGCATCGATCGCTGGAACATGGCCCGTTTCGTGCGTCTGACTTTCGTGCCCTGCCCGCGCGCAACTGGACGCTGCTGGTTCAGGGGCTGAACTTGCACAATGCCGCCGCCGGGCTGCTGCTGCGCAGGTTCAGCTTCATCCCTTACGTCCGCCTGGACGATGTGATGGTGAGTTATGCCGCGCCCGGCGGCGGCGTCGGGCCGCATATCGACTCCTACGACGTGTTTCTGCTTCAGGGCGAAGGCCGGCGGTTGTGGCGCATAGGCCGGACCAGGAATCCGCAACTGGTGAAGAACTCGCCTCTGCGCATCCTGAAGGATTTCGAGCCTGCCGAGGAGTGCCTGCTGGAAGCGGGCGATCTGTTGTACCTTCCCCCGGGCTGGGGCCACGACGGCGTAGCCCTGGACGAATGCATGACTTATTCGATAGGCTTTCGCGCCCCGGCGCAACGGGAACTGCTGTCGGAATACCTGGTGAGGACATCGGAACACATAGCTCTGCCTGGTCTTTACCAGGACCCGGATTTGCGTGCCCAGGCAAGGCCTGCCGAAATTCCCGCCGCGATGATAGACAAGACCGTGCGACTGGTGGCGAGCTTGCGGCATAGCCGCAAGGGAGTTCGTGATTTTCTTGGGGAGTATCTTTCCGAGCCCAAGCCGAACATCGTATTCAGCCGGCCTGATGCACCGCTAGCCCCTGCCCGTTTTTCACAACTCGTATGTTCACAAGGACTCAGGCTTGATGCGCGCACCATCATGCTGCACAGCGGCGACCGTTTTTTCATTAATGGCGAGTGCACAACCGTTCCGGTCGGCGTGAAAAAGTCCCTGATGCAGCTGGCAAATGAACGCGAGCTGGGACCTGCTCGGCGCAGCAAGGCCTTGTGCATACTGCTGCACGATTGGTACCGTGCAGGTTGGCTTCATCTGCCGGGGAGCCAGGACG
>CAXNIK010000418.1:0-3090 GCA_964202115.1 Burkholderiales bacterium | reverse complement strand
CAAATCTCAGTCCTGTCCCTGGCCCGACGAGTTCTGCTTGCGCCCTCGCACTAGCTCAATCAACTCACGCCATGGGCAGCAATACCGCCATTGACTAACCAGGCCAGACAAGCTTGGGCGTCAGCTTAAAATGCGGGGAAACCTCAGGGACAGACCACGTTTTCCGACTTCTGGGTGATTTTGGGGGACAGACCACGTTTTCCGACTTCTGGAAAACGTGGTCTGTCCCCCTACCTCTGCTTTCGACGGGCCGCTCCCCGCCTTCTCAACTGGCCCCGAGCTTGATGCCTATTCTCTTCGCCACCGAGACCCATCGATCACGTTGCGCAAGATAATATTTTCGGAACTCCTCCACGCTGCCGCCTCCCACCGCCTCTCCGGTAACCTCAAACTTGCTGTGCAGCTCCGGCAAACTGGCAACGCGGTTGAATTCCACATTGATTCGGGTCACCACCGGATCAGGCGTTCCTGCCGGCGCATGCAGCCCGGTCCAGGAAAAGTAGTCGAAGTCGGGAAAGCCCTGCTCCGCAATCGATATCACGCCTGGAATCTCCTTCAGCCGCACGTTCTTGCTGGCAATGCCCAGGGGACGAATACTTCCCGCCTTGATTCCGGCCAGCATGTTCCTGCGGGGCTGCAACGACGCCTGCAACTCCCCCCGTACAAGCGCGGTGCCAACCTCGGCGCCTCCCTTGTAGGGAACAAAGTTCACCCTGATCCCGAATGTCTCATTCATATATTCCGCAACCAGGCGCTGCTGAGCAGTCATCCCGACCAGGCCGAAGTTGATCGTCCCCGGGTTGGCCTTGGCGTAGGCAATATATTCCTGCACTGACTTCACCGGCAGGGCCGCGTTGACAACCAGGACTTGCTGGGTCCTGGTCAACTGGTACACGGGCGTGAAATCCTTCACCCCGTCAAATGGCACTGGATGTTCAAGAATCTCGGTCAGCGCAAGCGACGTGGACGAGACGAAATGGGTATATCCGTCGGGAGCGGATTTGGCCACAAAGCCCGCGGCGATGGCTCCACTGGCTCCCGGCTTGTAGTCAATGACGAAATTCCATTTCGTTCGCTCGCTGACCATGGCGGACTGGATTCTCAGGGGAATGTCCGACCCGCCGGGAGGAAACGGACTGACGATCTGGATCGGCTTCAGCGGCCAGTTCAATGCGGCTTCCTGCGAACTGACCGATAGTGAAAAGCATCCCGTGCAGATCGCCAATGACAGCGACAACCAGCGGATTTTCTTCATTATCACTCCTCCCGTTGAAAATTCTTCGTGCCTCTTCTTTGAGAGGCAGCGTACAACCGGCGCTCAACAAGCAATGGAAAACGTGGTCTGTCCCCGAAGCTCCTGCCGAAGCTCCGTGGGATGTGGGCATGGCCTGCAGCCGATTCCCCGATAGATTACCCCCTCGCAGCCAGCTCCACCACAATCCCGCCCACATCGGCCACCTGCTCGATGGCCCAGAGGCGCTCCAGCAGCACGTCGGCGCGCTGCCGACCCAGCGAGCTTTCAGTCAGCCGCCGAAACTTGTCAGCAATCTGAGCCTGGCTTTTCGGTGCAGAGAGATCGTCCTCGCCACCGCCCGACTCTCCTGCCACTTCCCTGCCCTCGCCCGTGACGACGGTGATGCGCGTGCGATGGTCGGCGGGATAGGTTTTGGTGAACTCGGGGTTCTCGACGATTTTGATCTTCTGCATCAGCGCATGCGTGCCGGCGTCCTGCAGATGCGCCTCGTCGAAGGAGTCCAGGCCTATGGTGCCTTCCTTCATGGCCGTGGCAATGAGATAGGGAATGGCATTGGCGGCGGCATCGCGGCCCTTGGGGTTCCAGTGGTGCTCGCCGGTGGCGGCGCGCTCCACGGCGCGTTTGTACAAATCGACGTGCACGCTCTTCACTGTCTTGATGTCGCCCACCTTGCCGTAGAGCTTCTCCGCGGCCAGCACCGAGGAGATGGTCTCCCCCGCACAGGGCCGCATTTTGATGCGCGTGTCGAGAATCTTGAAGGAAATGTCCTTGCCACCCATGGCCGGAAGCAAGAAGCGCTCGCGCGCCACATGGTCCAGCCAGCCCGCCTTGCCCTCGAAGGGCAGGTTCGGTCCTTCCAGGCCTTGTCTCGCCAGCATGGCCGCGAACAGGCCAGCCCGTGCAGCATGGCCGGTGGCCACCACCTTCCAGGACGTGAGTTCATCGGTCCTCACCTGCTTGAGCGCGACATTGGGCACCACCGCCATGGCGATGGCGTGCGCGGTCTGCTGGCGCGAGAGCTTCCATAATCTGGAGGCGGAGATCGCGGTCGCCAGGCAGCCGAAATTGGTATCGTCAAAGCCGTTGTTCCTGAACACATTGGAAAAGCTCAGGAACACTTCGTAGGCAAGCACGATCGCGGCCACCAGTTCCCTGCCGCTCGCCTGCGCATATTCCGCCGCGGCAATGGTGGGCATGACCACATCACTGGGATGGCCGCCGAAGGCGCCGGGGTAGTGATACACGTCCATCATTTCGGCCGAGCGCGCGGTGATGGCGTTGACGAAGGCCGCCATCTCCGGTGACGTCCGGGTCCGGGTGCGGGTGCCGATGAGGGTCGCGCCTTTCGCACCCGCTGCAACCGGCATCTCCCCGGCCAGCTCGCGGGCAATATGCGCCACTTCGCCGCTGTAGCCGGCCATCAGCGCGCCCAGGGTATCGGCGATGCGCAGCTTCGCCTCGAGGACCGCTTCCGGCGGGATCAGGCCGTAGTCGAAACCACAGGCATAGTCGGTGAGCTGCTGCTGCAGGCTGTCGGTCTTGCTCATCGCCGTTCAGTCCCCCGTCTGGGCATCGAAGGCATCGAGCGCCGCCTCCAGCCCGGGGGCAAACTTGCCGTCGATGAGGATGTAGAGCATGCGCACTTTCTTGTCGGAGCGATTGCTCCAGGCGTGGTTGGTGCCGCGCTGGACCACCACGTCGCCAGTATTGAGCACGATGACCTGATCATCCATCACCAGGGTCATCTGCCCTTCCAGCACCACGGCGTAGTCCAGGCTCTCGGTGCGGTGCATGAGCGGATGGGCGCCTCCCTTGCCGAAAGTGGAAGACGAGGT
>CAXNIK010000417.1:0-3142 GCA_964202115.1 Burkholderiales bacterium | reverse complement strand
ATCTCCATGCCGTCCATGATGTCCGACAGGCGCTCATGGGTGATGCCATAGGGGACGATCATCGGCTGCATGGCCTTGCTCACCGGATGCTGCGGATTGCCGGCATAGAGCTGCGCGATCTCCGCGCGCCACCAGGCAAGCTTGGTGCGGGCCACCGCCGGATCGCTGGGCTCGTCCACGGCATCGTCCACTTCGCGGCAGAAGGCATACAGCGTGGCAATGGCGCGCCGGCGCTCGGGCGGCAGGAACAGGAAGGAGTAGTAGAAGCTGGAGCCGCTCTGGACGGCCTTGTTCTGGCAGTATTCGTCAGGTGTCATTGTTGTGTTGATTGGTTCTGATTACATGCCGATGGCGCGAAACAGCATTAGTGGCCAATCGTAGGCCTTGAGCTTGGGCCGGTGCCGGAACACGTCGTAGTCGACTTCCACCAGCTTTTCGGCGACACGCAGTCCGCCCTGCACGATCATCCTCAGCTCCAGGCCTATGCGTCCGGGCAGCTTTTTGGCCAGTGGCGCACCCGATTGCAGCATGCCGCGGGCACGTTCCACCTGGAAGTTCATCAATTGGCGCCAGGCGGGATTGATTTCGCCGCGGGCGAGTTGGGCTTGGTCCACGCCGTACAGGGTCATTTCGTCCTGGGGCAGATAAATCCTGTCCTTCTTCAGATCCACGGCCACGTCCTGCCAGAAGTTGATGAGTTGCAGTGCCGAGCAGATGGCATCGGACATGGGCAGGTTTTCGTCGTCGGCGGCGCGGTACAGGTGCAGCATCAGCCGCCCGACCGGATCGGCTGAGCGCGAGCAGTAGTGCATGACTTCATTGAAGTCGGCATAGCGCGACTTCACCACGTCCTGGGAGAAGGCATCCAGGAGGTCGTAAAAAGGCTTGAACGGCAGGCGGCGTTCCTGGATGGCCACAGCCAGCGGGCGAAACACCGGGTGTGTCGAATTCTCCCCGGCCTCAAGGTGCCTGAGCTCCCGCCGATAAGACTCCAATTGCTCCAGGCGTACGGCCGCGGGGGCGTCGCCTTCATCGGCAAAATCGTCGGCGCTGCGGGCGAAACGGTAAATGGCCGCCACCGGCGGGCGCAGGGATGCGGGCAGCAGCAGCGAGGCGACCGGGAAATTTTCGTAATGGCCGACCGATAGCTCGGGCGTGGGCATGTCCGGAGGCTAAGGGCAAAAGCCCTATTTTTCAAAGGGTTTCAAAAGCTTGGGTTCAAAAGCTTGGGCTGACAGTATAGGGGGAGATGAGGTAATATGTCAGCGCTTTTTGAACTGTCTGGAGCCGGTTCGGTGGGCTCCATGCAAGAGCCGGTTCAAGACTGGGTATCAGGCCGGCGTTCACCGCGGCCAGGGCGAGCGAGGGTGGCGGAATTGGTAGACGCACTGGATTTAGGTTCCAGCGCCTCACGGCGTGGGGGTTCGAGTCCCTTCCTTCGCACCACTCGCCGTAACGCGTAACACGTAACTACAGCGGCCGGCATGAACTGCGCCTCAAGGCGTCAGTTCCAAGCCGGCCAGTTAAGGCGGCCCGGCAAAGCCGGGTCCGCACTTAACCCAATATAGGAATGAGAATGCAGACCAACGTGGAAACACTGAGCCAGCTGGAGCGCCGCATCACCATGGCGGTGCCGGCCGATGACATCAATAAGCAGGTCGAACAGCGGCTGAAGCAGTTGATGCGCACCGTGCGCATGGCCGGATTCCGGCCGGGCAAGGTGCCGCTCAAGATAGTGGAGCAGCAATACGGCAACCAGGTCCGCTCGGAAGTGCTGGGCGACGCGGTGCAGAAGGAATTCAACGATGTGGTCACGGCGCAGAACCTGCGCATCGCCGGCACGCCCAAGATCGAGCCCAAGCCTTCGGAGGGCGACGGCAAGATCGCCTTCAGCGCCACCTTCGAGGTCTATCCGGAACTGACGCTGGGCGATGTCACCGGCGCCACCATACAGCGACCGGTGCTGGACGTGGCCGACGCCGACATCGACAAGACCCTGGACATCCTGCGCAAGCAGCGCACCACCTACCATGAAGTGCAGCGCGCGGCACAAAACGGTGATCGCGTCACCGTGGACTTCACCGGGCGTCTGGACGGGACCGAGTTTGCGGGCGGCAAGGGCGAGGGCATCACCATCGTGCTGGGCGAGGGGCGCATGCTGCCCGATTTCGAAAAGGGGCTGACCGGCATGCAGCCGGCGCAGACCAGCACCTTCGATGTGAGCTTCCCCGCTGACTATGCCGGCAAGGACGTGGCGGGCAAGACCGCCAGCTTCGAGACCGTCATGAAGAAGGTGGAAGAGCCCAGGCTGCCGGAGATCGACGGCGAGTTTGCCAAATCCCTGGGTGTCGATGATGGCGACACGGCCAAGATGCGCGAGGAGATCAGGGCCAATGTCCAGCGCGAGGTGAAAAAACGCATCGAGAACGAGACCAAGCAGCGCGTGATGCAGGCGCTGATCGATACCACGCCGGTGGAACTGCCCAAGTCTCTGGTGGAAAGCGAGTTGCAGCGCATGGTTCAGAGCACGCGTGCGGATCTGGAGGCGCGTGGCATGAAGCTGGAACAGCTGCCCATCGATCCGGCCATGTTCGAGACCCAGGCCAAGCGCCGTGTCACGCTCGGATTGATACTTGGAGAGCTGGTCAGGGCGCACGAACTGGGTCCGAAACCCGAGCAGATTCGCGCGCTGGTCGATGACTATGCCCAGACCTATGAGCAGCCGGCCGAGGTGGTAAGATGGATTTACTCCGAGCCCCAACGTCTGGCTGAGTTCGAAGGCATGGCCATAGAGACCAATGTGGTGGGCTGGGTGCTGGACAAGGCCAAGGTGGAGGACAAGACGATAGCCTTTGATGAGCTGATGGGCAGGGCCGCGTGACACGATCAACGGGTATGGTCATCGGCAGTTGCGGCGGCAAGGCGCCCGATACTTTGAACGTTGGCACGCGCCGGCAATCGAATCATCATTACGCTTCATTCAAGGAGACGTCGGCATGAGCAATTTTTCCTGGGAGTCTTCGCCTTTCGGCGTGCCGTCCATGCCAAGGGCATCGGCACAGGAAACCCAAGGCCTTGGCCTGATCCCGATGGTGATCGAGCAGAGCGGCCGTGGTGAGCGCGCCTATGACATCTATTCCCG
>CAXNIK010000416.1:0-3147 GCA_964202115.1 Burkholderiales bacterium | reverse complement strand
CGCGATAAATGGGCCAAGGTCGTTAAATTCGCCAATATTCCGCCCGCCCAGTAACGGTGAACGCAAGATAGATGCAAACCGCCGGCGATGGCGTGTGGTTGTCATTGTGAATTGATATTCGCGGCGCGTATCACCTCGGACCATCTCTGGATGTCGCGTCTAAGCTGTTGCCGAAACTCCTCGGGCTTGTTCGCGATCGGATCCATGCCACCATCGGCGGCGAGCCGGCGCACGACCTCATCATTTTTCAGGATTGCCAAAGATGAGCGATACACTTTATTAAGAATTTCAGGGCGGGTTCCCTTTGGAGCAACAAGACCAAACCATGCAGACGACTCGAATCCGGGCAATCCCGATTCAGCCATGGTTGGAAGCTCGGATGCAATCTGGCTTCGTTTGGGACTGGTAACCGCAATTGCGCGCAGACGCCCCGCCTTAACCTGTCCGAGCGCTGTTGGAAGGTTGGCGAAAACCAGCTGGATCTCGCCACTTAACAGGGCGATGATAGACGGCCCGCCACCTTTGTAAGCAATGTGCTGCATTTCGATACCGGCCATACCCTTGAATTGCTCCGTGGCAAGGTGCCCCATAGTGCCGACACCGCCAGACCCAAAGTTGAGTTTATTGCGGGAATCTTTCGCATAAGCAATCAATTCCCCTAGCGATCTGGCGGGCACAGCGGGATGGACGACCAGGACATGCGGTACGACAGCCAATTGGGAAATAAACGCAAAGCTGTCTACCGGATGAAAACCGAGGGTCTTGTACAGGCTTGGAAACGTGGCAAAGTTATTGGTCATCATGAGCATGGTGTAACCATCAGGCGCGGCATCCGCCACCAGGCGTCCAGCGACAACACCAGCCGATCCGCCGCGATTTTCTATCACTATGCTCTGTTCCAACATTCGGGAAAGTTCAGGTGCAATAACGCGCGCGACAAAATCGGTACCTCCCCCGGGATCCGCTGAAACAACCAATCTTGTCGGTCGTGTACGGTATACCTCGGCGCTCGCGCATACGGTCAATGCCGACAGAAAAACGCATAAAGCAATTTTGAAACCGTACTTGCCTCCGACCACGTGCCCCTCCTAACCTGTGGACTTACGAGGATGCGGTCCCCTGGATTTCTCCAGTAGCGCCCCCCAGTTTGCCGGCAGGCTGATTTCCCTGGTAACCGGTTGAGCTTGGCCACCTTCGAGGGTCATCACCCTGTTTCTGTTCGGGTCCCCGCACACAACAATGTGTACAATTTCAGGGCCTGAAAGTATCCGCACCATATCGTCAGGATTCCCCAGAAATTCCTCCGAATAGACACCGGCTTCTGCGTGTTCGCGGACGGACCTGTGCAGAGCGTAGCTGCCATATTTCGCAGCCCAATCGAATTCGCGCAGCGACATCCTGGCGTTGTCACAAACATATTGTTTGACATCCTGCTTGGAATAGCCGGAACCAGCGAGC
This sequence comes from Burkholderiales bacterium, assembly GCA_964202115.1. Lineage (GTDB taxonomy): Bacteria > Pseudomonadota > Gammaproteobacteria > Burkholderiales > SG8-39 > CAIYPG01. The sequence goes on along the minus strand of CAXNIK010000416.1, from coordinate 1,689 downwards.
GTTTTGGCCACGGCTGAGGACAGCATTATGGTGATCATGACATTCTTGGCTTCTGGTCCCCGCTCCGGGAAGAGGACCAGGCGCGCCTTTTTGGGAAGCTCCCGACATAGCATTTCAAGAGTTATCTGCGCCCCACCTTTGTCTGGCGTGCTATTGGGAGCAAGCGCTGGCCCCCAACTGTTGGCTATTCCAACGGTTACAGTACTGGCTTTTGCATCAAACCCATGCTCCACGTGGAAAGGTTCCCACGGGCTTGCTCCTTCATCTTCCGCCACGGCGAATACCAAAGGATAACCGAATGTTCCCATGTACCCTTTTCCTGGCCGGTACCCGGCTATGTTCTTGACGATCAATCCGATCGCTCGCCCGATGGCAGGATTCGGACCCTTGCAGATAAGCTGCCCTCCGTACTCGATGCCGAGCTGCCTGACGATCGGCCCGTTAAAAAGAAGATAGGGCACGAGTCCTGATGTGCTGCCTATGTTGCCCAGGTTGAACTTCTCATCGCCGAGAGCTTCCACGGCGGCGACGATCAAAGGCATGTGCTCGGGCCGGCAGCCCGCCATCACCGCATTTGCGGCGATATTCCAGGCGACGGCCTTGAGGTTTGCCCGCGGGAGTATGGCTATTTCTTCATCAGGAGCATACCCGGAATGTTTGAGGAATTCTTCAACCCGTGCCATGGTGGGAGGAACTACCGGCAGCCCGTCAGTCCACCCTTGGCCGTCGAAAAAATCATGGACTTGTTCAAACGTTCCGGAAAACACGATTGCTCGCGGTTTCCACACCGTACTCGATGCGGTTACCTTTCCCACTTGGGGCGATCCAGTGAGGCCAGCGATAATCTGATCAAAGAGAACTTTTGCAACGTTCTCTCTGATTTCTTCTGGCGTATGTATCCCCACCGGACCCGGGTACTCGGAAATCCTCAGCCCTTGAAATCCCGACGCTTTGCCTGCAAGCCGGGCAAGCTCGGTAAAACCCGTAGTCGTTATTACCAGCCCAGGTATGCCCAGCTTCTCTGCTTCCACTGCCGGCCGCACCGCGGCCGGGGTACACACGCCTCAGGCGCCATTGCCCGATATCAGAACGTGGCATCCTTTCTCTTTGGCCAACGCAGCGACTTGTCTGGCATGCTCGTTCAGGTGTGCAGCAGAATCGGCTCCCCGGGAAAACGGGAACTCCGTGTAGGGAACTATCTTCACACCGGGATACTTGCCTTTCAACAGCTCCCGCAACACGGGAAACGTGTAATCCCCTTTGAATCCGCCATTCCAGATCTCGCACACCGTTTTTCCATTGAGATCCGCAAGGCGTGGAGCGACCGTGTTTTGACGGATAACTTCACCGCCGAGGGGGCTGATGACTTCAATTGGTTTCATATAACCCTCATTCCAGTTTAAGGCCGATGTCCCGGATCAATTTGCTCCAACGTGGAACTTCCGCAGCCATGAATTGTTTGAATTGTTCGGGTGTGCTCCCTATGGCCTCGCCGCCATCGTCCTTTATTTTTTCTTCCATTTCGGAAGACCTGGCGATTTTTGCAAGCTCTACACTTAACCGATTGACAATAGCAGGCGGCGTGCCTGCTGTCGCGGCCCAGCCCAGGAACTGGAACGAGTCATAGCTCGGCACGCCCTGTTCTGCAATGGTTGGTATGTCCGGGAATATCTTGGAGCGCTGCGCAGT
>CAXNIK010000415.1:0-3165 GCA_964202115.1 Burkholderiales bacterium | reverse complement strand
TCCAGCCTCTTTACATCCACCGCGCCGAGGCCGTTCTTCTGCACGTCCGGCGTGACGAAATTCTTCGCTATCGCCAGCTTCAGGCGCTCGAGCTCAACGTCGCGCTTGGCAATGGGATTGCGCTTCATCAGGGAATCGATCGCGGTCTCGGGGCTCTTGATGGTGTCCTGGATGCCACGGATGGTCGCCTTGACGAAACCCGCCACAGCCTTGGGCGAGAACCGCATGACTTCCGGGTTGGCGATGATCACATTGCCGTACAGGTCGACGCCGTGATCGCGCATGAGCATCACCACGATCTGATCTGCGGGCACGTTGTTGGCGCGCAGGTTCATGAACGAGGAGAACCAGAATCCGGTAATCGCGTCCACCTTGCCCTGCGCCAGCATCGGCTCGCGCACTGGAAAGCCGACGTTCTCGATCTTCACCCTGGACGCATCGATGTTGTTGGCCTTGACGAAGATCGGCCACTGCGCGTACGCGCCGTCCGGCGCCGGCGCGCCGAGAATTTTGCCTTCGAGGTCCTTGGGCGCCTTGATACCGCTCTTTTTCAGCGCGACGATGGAAAACGCCGGGGTGTCGTACACCATCATCACCGCCTTCACCGCGAGGTTGCGCGGGTTGTCGCGGTACTTCACCAGCGAATTGATATCGGCAAAGCCCATTTCATAGGCGCCGGAAGCAACGCGGTTGATGCCCTCCAGCGATCCTGAACCCGGGTCGATGGTGACGTCGAGGCCTTCGGCCTTGTAATAGCCCTTGTCGATGGCGACGAAGTACGGCGCCGCCGGCCCTTCGAAGCGCCAATCCAGCGCGAAGCGGATCGGCGTGGCTTTCTGGGCGAGAGTAGCGCCGGAAAAAAGCAGGGCGGCAAGCAGTGTCAGGATGCGCATGGTGGCTCCAGAGGGCAGGGATTAGTGCGGAAGTTTCGAAGTTTAAATGTCAGTCTATTTTCGCGCCAGCGAGAATCCAGCGCGCAAGAAGCGCGCGCTCTTCATCCGTCATGGTGGTGAGATTGCCCGGCGGCATCGCCCTGGCAACCACGGTCTGCGCATGAATCGTGGCGGACTGGGCCTGGATGCGCTCCGGTGTGTCCAGCAGCACGCCCTTGGGCGCTTCCGCGAGCCCCGCAAACGTCGGCTTTGGCGCATGGCACGACAGGCAGCGCGCATCGACGATCCTTTTGACGTCCTCGAACTTCACGGGCTGCGCCTTATCCTGCATTTTCGGAAACAGGAAAAACATGAGGACGAAAAGCAATCCAACGCCCACCGCAAGCGGCCACGCGGGCGCGGGACCCTTGTGGCGCATGACGAACCAGACGCGGATGAGACCACCCGAGAGCGTCAGCGCGACCAGCACCAGCCAGTTCCAGGAACCGCCGAACGTGAAGGCGTAGTGGCTGGAGATCATGGTGAACAGCACCGGCAGCGTGAAGTAGGTGTTGTGCACGCTGCGCTGCTTGCCGGCCGCGCCGTACTTCGGGTCCGGCGCCTGGCCCGCGGCGAGCGCCGCGACCATGCGCCGCTGACCGGGAATGATGACGTGCACGACGTTGCCCACCATGATGGTGCCAAGAATCGCGCCGTAGTGGATGAAGGCGCCGCGTCCGCTGAATACCTGGGTAAGACCCCAGGCGAGCACCGCGAGCAGCACGAACATCACCGCGCCCAGCGCCGCGTCGTTCCTCCCGAGCGGGGAGCGGCACAGCGCTTCGTACACGCCAAGCCCCAGCACCAGGCTGGCAAGGCCAATGCCGATCGCGGCCGGCTTGGAGAGCTGCATCACCGAAGCGTCGATGAGGTACATCTCGGCGCCCGCGTAGTACACGAGCACGAGCAGGAAAAAGCCCGTGATCCAGGTCCAGTACGCTTCCCACTTGAACCAGTGCAGCCGCGCCGGCATCTGCGGCGGCGCGCCCTTGAATTTCTCGGCGTGATAGAAACCGCCGCCGTGAATTGCCCACAGGTCTCCCGCGATTGTCGGGTCGGCGGAAGGCTCCAGATGGTTGTCCAGCCAGATGAAGTAGAAGGACGCGCCGATCCACGCGATGCCCACCACCACGTGCGCCCAGCGCAGCAGCAGACTCAGCCAGTCGAGGAGATAAGCCTCCACCTCAGCTGCCTCGATAGGTCGAGTATGCCCAGGGCGAACAGATCAGCGGAACATGAAAATTCTGCGAAGCTTCGGAGATACCAAAACGCACCGGGACGCGGTCGAGAAACGGCGGGTCAGGCAGCGTAACGCCGAGCGCGCGAAAGTAAGCGGCGACATCGAAGACCAGGCGGTATTGGCCCTTCACCAGCGCCGACCCTTCCAGCAGCGGTGCATCGGTGCGCCCGTCGGCGTTGGTCTGCACGCTGCTCAAGGTCTTCCAGGTCGCGCCTTCCAGCACCGAAAACTCGATTTTCATGCCTGCGGCGGGCTTGCCGTTGGCAGTGTCCAGCACATGCGTCGTGATCCTGCCCATGCTATTTCTCTCCCAGGATTTTTTCCAGGCGCCCGCGCGCGATGTGCCCGATCTGCTCCAGCGCGCTGGCGATCTCGGCCTGCAGCGTGTTGTCCAGGCGCCGCTGCATTTCGGCCATCACGCTCGCCCGGCTTTCATGCAGCCGCAGCGCCACGATACAGGGAATGCCGAAGCGCTCGCGATAGCTGAGGTTCAGCTCCGCCATCTGCTCGAACTGGCTGCGATCCAGGCTCATGAATCCGAGGCGTCCCTGCTCGCTCGAGGAATCCACGGTGAGATTGCCGTCCGTCGCTTCCCTGCCGGCGAGCTCCGGATGTGCCCGGATCAGCGCGAGCTGCTCCTCGAGCGAAGCGCGCTCAAGCTCCCGCGCCATCGCCTGGAAGAGCGCCTCGTCGGAAGCAAAAGGCCGGCCCTGCCACGCGCGTTGCGCCACCCAGGGCGAATGCTCGAACACGCCCCCCAGCAGGCCGACGAACTGCGCGCAGTCCATCCGGTTCAGCGCCGCGAGATCAGGCATGCTGGCTGGACCCCTTCATCGTCTCGCTAGCGCGGCGCGCACCGCACCCCTGCTGACGCTCGATGGCCGCGCGTTGCTCACCGTCGAGAGCCTGAAACACCGCTCCACCTGCCGCGTTCAGGCCTGTGAGCCTCAGCTTCAGCGGCCGGCGCGGCGCGCGCGCGCGGCATCGCCGAAG
>CAXNIK010000414.1:0-3175 GCA_964202115.1 Burkholderiales bacterium | reverse complement strand
CGAAATTCACCACGATGAGCGGCGCGATGGCGATGGCCTTCAACCTGGCGGAATACTCGGCCAGGCTGCGCTGGTTCTTCTGATCGAAAGGGCTCTTGTCGCCCCACGGCACATCGACGGTGCCAAACCACAACGGCATGCCGGTGGGCGCGAACACCACGGCGGCCTGCCCGTTCACCGTTTTGGTGTAGGGCTTGCCCGGCATGGCCGACACATCCACGCCGGCGAGGAACTCGCGCAACTCCTCCTGCGGCACCACTTCGCGGCCGGCATAGCGCATCTGCGCCAGGAAATCGGCGTAGGCCTTGTCGGTGATGGCCTGCATGGTGGCGTGATCGACGCCGCTCAGCACCACATGCAGCGTGGAGCTGGCGCCGCTGGTGTCGCGGCCTGGCAGGTAGCTCGCGCGCACGGTGGCGGTAGCGGTGTTCTCGGTGATGAAGACCACGCGAAAGCCGGCCACGGCGACGCGCTTGCCGTTGGGCATGACCTCGACCACGTCCGTGCCGAAAGTGCCGCCCATCTTGCCCTTGAAATGCCGGTCCGGATCCAGATCGGGCAGGCCATTGATCGCGGTCGCCGGCGCCAGCAGCCTTTGCAGCGCGGCCGGGTCTGCGCCGGGCTGCGCGGGCGCCGCCGCGGATAAGGCCTGCTGGCTCGGCACCGCCAGCGCCAGTTGCGGCGGGTTGTAATTGAGATCGGTGGTCTTGCAGCCGCGGGCGATGAACACGCTGGTCAGGTACTCCTTGCGCGCCACGGCCTGCTTCACCCGCTCCGCCGATTGCTGCGCGGTCTGTTGGCCGCTTTGCTGCACCACGCCGGCCGCGGTCTGTGCGGCGGCCTTGCCGAAGAGCGATCCTGCCAGCCCGCCGAATTGGCCGAACAGGCCGGTGCGGCCCGCCACTTCCGCCGCAACATTGGCTGCGCTGCCCGCCATCGCCGTGTTGCTGCCCGATTCGCCGGCCGCCTGCGCGGTGGCCACCACCTTGTCCATCTCGCCGACCTCGCCGTAGATCTGCGCGCAACTCAACTGGTTGTCGGTGATCTTGACGCGATCGATGGGCGCCGGTTGCTGGGCCAGGGCCGCGCTGCAGGCGCAAGTGGCTGCCAGGGCAGCAGCGAAGGTGAAGGTGAAGCGGACAGTCATGTGCTCTCCCGATACATGAAAATGAGTGTGATGGATTATTTCACGCCAGACCGGCGACTGACATTTTATGCGCACGGCATAAGAATCCCTTGGTGGATTGGCGCAAAAGAATGCAGACTGTCAGCCTCGCTCGATTCGAGCCGGTCACAGGCCGATCTTTCGCCAAAGGAGAAGCAAACATGCGGCATTTGTTGACAACCTGCGCAATGGCCTCAGTGGCCTCACTGGCCTCACTGGCCTCAATGGTCTCATTGGCCTCGGCCATGCTGTATTCCACCGGAGCCTTCGCCCAGGCCTATCCCAGCAAACCCATCATGGTCATCGTGCCCTTCGCCGCCGGCGGCCCCGTCGATACCGACACCCGCAAGTACGCAGCACGACTCTCGGAGATGCTGGGGCAGCCGGTGGTAACCGATTACAAGCCGGGAGCCGGAACCTCCATCGGCGCGGGCTTCGTTGCCAAATCCAAACCCGACGGCTACACCATCCTGTCGGACTCCTCGGCCTTCGCCGTGTTTCCGTCTTTTTATACCGACATCAACTTCGACCCGCTCAAGGACCTCATCCCCATCACCCAGATGAGTTCGCTGGTATCTGTGCTGATGGTGCCGCCCTCCTCGCCCTTAAAGTCCTTTGCCGAGTATCTGGCCTACACCAGGGCCAATCCGGGCAAGATCAACTACGGCAACTCCGGCGTGGGCGACATCAGCCACCTTTCGGCCGAGTGGATGCACTCCATGGCCGGCACCAAGGTCACCTTCGTCCCCTTCAAGGGTAACGGTCCCATGATGGTGGACCTGGTCGCCGGGCGCCTGGACATTTCTTCGGCCTCGCTGGTGCAGGCGCTGCCGCTGATCCGTTCCGGCAAGCTGCGTCCACTGGCCATCAAGGGGCCGCATCGCGTCAAGCCGCTGCCGGATGTGCCCACAGTCAGCGAGCACCCCGGCATGAAGGAATACGCCGATGAGAACTGGCTGGGATTCTTCGCGCCGGCCGGGACGCCTGCGCCCATCATCGACAAGCTCTCAACCTCCCTGATCGCCATCACCCGGCTGCCGGCGGTGGTGGCCGACCTGGAATCCCAGGCCAGCAATCCGGTGGGCAGCACCCCGGCGCAGTTCCGCGCCTTCGTCGCCGAGGAAATCGCGCGCTGGAAGAAGGTGGTGGCCGAGGCGGGGATCAAGACGCAGTAGTTGCAGCCACCGGTGCGCAAGCCTTACCTGTCGATTTCCGCCGTCATGTCGTCCAGCCACAGCACGCGATCGGCATAGGACTGCAGGTCGGTGGACAGATTGGCCTGGGCGCCGTTGATCCAGATCTCCTTGTGCAGATCGGACTTGACGTAGGAGATGGCGTCCTCGAAATCGCCATCCCCGGCCGACAGGATCAGCCGGTCATAGACGTTCTGCACGGCCAGCTTGATCATCAGCGTGGCAATACCCACGTCCACGCCTTTCTGCACCTGCCGGTCGAACTGATGCGAGCAGGCCGGGCAGCGCGAATGGATGTTCTTCAGCTTGTACAGGTGCACGCGCATCTGCGGCCCGGCGGGCGGCGCCGATTTCAGCCAGCTGGTGAAGCCGTGCAGCGACTCGCCGGCATTGTCCGGAACCGAATTGAGGAAATAGCTCTCGTACAGCGGCCCGCCGTTCTGCTTGACGATGGCGTTCTTCAGCTTCAGGTAGTCGAAGCCCTTGGGGCGGGTCTTGGCGTAGTCAAAGAGATAGCCGCCGTCGACGATCCATACAGTTCTCAAGTTGCCTCCCGTGGACTGAGTTGGCACCGCATGCACATGGCCTGTAAGCTTCAGGCGCCATGAGCCACAGTCAAGCCAACAATCCCCTGCACGGTATCACCCTTGAGCACCTGCTCACCGAACTGGTCGCCTCCATGGGCTGGGAGGCGATGGGAAATGCCGTGCCCATACGCTGCTTCACCCACGACCCCAGCATTGCATCCAGCCTGAAATTCCTGCGCCGCACGCCCTGGGCGAGGGACAAGGTCGAGGCCTTGTATCTGAGTCAGAAG
>CAXNIK010000413.1:0-3184 GCA_964202115.1 Burkholderiales bacterium | reverse complement strand
GGCGAGACGATCCGGTTTGTCCATAGAAACGCCGGGAAGATCATGCACGAGTTCGTGATCGGTACCAGGAAGGAACTCGACGAGCACGCCGCGCTCATGCTCAAGTTCCCGAACATGGAGCATGACGAGCCGTATATGGCTCACGTCGGGCCCGGCAAGAAGGCGGAGATGATCTGGACCTTCAACCGCGCAGGCGAGTTCGACTTTGCCTGCCTGATTGCCGGGCACTACCAGGCCGGGATGGTGGGCAAGATCATCGTCAGTGCGAAATAGCGACGCAACCCACTTACCTGACGGAGATGAGAATGAAAGCATTGCTTGCAGCCGCGACAGTTGTATTGACCATCTTGAACGCGGCTGTCGTCAGCGCGGACGAAAAACATCATCCATCCGCTGCCAAGGCAGCAGCGCAGGCGCCGGATGTGCTGACCGGCGCGGAGGTGCGCAGGGTGGACAAGGCCGGCAAGAAGATCACGTTGAAACATGAAGAGATCAAGAGCCTGGACATGCCGCCAATGACCATGGTGTTTCAGGTCAAGGACCCTGCGATGCTCGACCGGGTGAAGGCGGGCGACAAGGTGAAGTTTTCTGCCGAGAACATCGGCGGCGCGTATACGCTGACGCAGATAGAGGCGGCGAAATAGGTACGCTTCGTACTGGACGGGCATTCGCCTTTTTTCCCGGCCTAGCGGGCTAACTGCCAGTGTCTGACTGTTGCGTGGGCTTGCGCACGCAGATGGGGAACAGGGGGATCGTGATTGCCTCGCGATATGGCTGGCTGGTGAAAGGGGTGCCGTGGATGTTCTACCTCGGCCTGGCGGTGCCGTTGCTGGTTTCCTGTTCCGAGCGGCCCGGCGCAGACCCGGGCAACGTTCAGCAAGTCTCGCGAGGGTTGGAGGTATACCGGGCTCACTGCGCGGCGTGTCACGGTATCAAGCTCGAAGGGCAGCCCAACTGGCGGGAACGACTTCCGAGCGGTCGTTTGCCAGCGCCACCACACGATGCAAGCGGTCACACCTGGCATCACCCCGACCGCCAGCTATTCGATATCACCAAGCACGGCGTCGAGCGGTATGCGCCACCCGGGTATCGGAGCGACATGCCGGCATTTGGTGGACGTATCGCGGACGCGGACATCTGGGCGGTTCTCGCGTACATCAAGAGCACATGGCCTGCGGAGATCCGCCGTGCTCAGGTCGAGGCCGATCGGAATGCGCAGAAGCGGTGAGCGGATGGCGCTGGTTACGCTTGAATTGACGTTTGCGCCACGATATGACAGGAAAGCCTTGGCGTGAAGCACCATCTATACTGACTAAATAAAATATTCATCCACTACGGGTGCACCTGCATGCAAGTATTACTGACATGGACTCATGTACAACATTGCTTGTCGAGCCCCGATTTTATTGGCAGGGCAGTCTTCGTCAGGGGGCTACCGCTTTACATGCGTTCTTGGCTTTGGCGCAGCGGGTGCTTGAGCATGCGGTGTGATCGCGCCGATGATGGGACATGCAAGCCGGCCCGGCGTGTGAACACATGCATCGAGAAGGTCGGCCAGGGCGCGTTCCATCCTGGCGAGGTCCTCAATGCGGGCACGAATCTGCACCAGCCTGGCGCCGGCGATGCGTCGAACGCTGGCTCGGTCGGCACCGGATTCGAGCTTGAGCAGATCGGCGATTTCATCGAGCGTGAACCCAAGCTGCTGGGCACGGCGGATGAATTGCAGGCGCCCCGCCGTGACCGGCGGATAGCTGCGCTGCCCGCCCAGCGGGCGGTCCGGCTTGTCAATCAGGCCAAGGCGCTGGTAGTAGCGTATGGTTTCGACGTTGACGCCGGCTTTCTTGGCCAGCGCACCGACGCGCAGGGGCTCATCCATGAAAGTGCTTGACTCCGTAGTTGGGTACGGGTTTTAGGATGCCCTCCATCGCGTCTAAACACAAGAGGTGAATGATGTCTGCTCACGAGCTCGCCCACGAAGCGCATGGCCACGGCGTCCATGTCGACCCGGTCTGCGACATGACTGTGGATCCGGCTACCGCAGCCGGTTCTCACCCATTCGGCGGCAAGACCTACTACTTCTGTTCCACCTACTGCCATGACGTGTTCGCGAAGGAGCCCGAGCGCTTCCTGGTCAAGAAGGCTGCGCCCGCGGCCGTCATCATTCCCGCGCCTCCCGTGGATTCCGGCGCTGTTCCCGCCGCCCCGCCAGGCGATTCTCCTGCGCGTAAGCCCAGACACAGCGCGGCGCTCGCGGCAATCAAGGTGAAGGGCTCGCCGCCAGCGGTTGCGCCGCCGGCGCCCGCAGCGCCTTCGGCGCAGGCCACCTCCGCGGCGCAAGTCATCGACCCGGTGTGCGGCATGCGCGTGGACCCGGCGACTGCGGCCGGCACGCATACGCACGAGGGCAAGGCCTACTGGTTCTGCTCCAAGCATTGCCTGGTGAAGTTCAAGACGGATCCGGCCGCATACCTTCGCAAGGAAGAGGGCCGCGAGGCCTGCCCGTCCTGTGGAAGCGGCGTCGCGCGCGGGCATGGCGCACGCCCGACGTCGCTCCCGGTCGACGAGGGCGCCATCTACACCTGTCCCATGCACCCCGAAGTCCGCCAGGTGGGACCCGGTTCGTGCCCGAAGTGCGGCATGGCGCTGGAACCGCTGCTGGCAACAGCGGAAGAGGGCCCCAGCGCCGAACTGGTCGACCTGACTCGCCGCATGTGGATCGGTGCCGTGCTGTCGGCACCGCTGTTCATCCTCGCCATGTCTCCCATGGTCGGCATCACGCAGCCGTTCGGAATCCCGCATGTGGCGCGCAGCTGGATCGAGTTCCTGCTCGGCACGCCGGTGGTGCTGTGGGCCGGCTGGCCGATCCTGCGCAAGTTCTGGCTTTCACTCTCGAACTGGGCGCTCAACATGTACACGCTGATTGGCCTCGGCGTGGGGCTGGCCTACGTGTTCAGCCTGTTGGCCTTGTTTGCGCCAGGCCTGTTTCCTGCGGAGTTTCGGGAGCATACCGGCACGGTCGGTACCTACTTCGAGGCGGCCGCAGTCATCGTGACACTGGTCATTCTCGGCGATGTGTTGCAGATGCGCGCCATGGGCCAGACCAGTCAGGCGATCCGCGAGTTGCTGAAACTGGCGCCGAACCTGGCGTGGCGGGTGAATGACGACGGCACCGAGGAGCAGGTGC
>CAXNIK010000412.1:0-3184 GCA_964202115.1 Burkholderiales bacterium | reverse complement strand
GCCGATGGTAACAGAGGGTCCCGTGGACATTTCAAAGACTGCGTCGATCAAACTTGCCCGCACCGGCATGCTGGCCGTATTCTCGGGGTTCGGCTATCAAAACAATAATCCCTGCAGATCCGTACACTGCGTACGCTGCGTACACCGAGCGGATCGATCATTCCTGGAGGCGGCAACATGAGTTGGCAAGACACATTGGACGAACTGGAGCAACGCAAAGACATCGCGAAACAGATGGGCGGGCCGGACAAGGTCAAGCGCCAGCATGATTTCGGCAAGCTCACGGTCAGGGAGCGCATAGACAAGCTGCTCGATCCGGGTTCGTTCCGCGAGATCGGCTCGGCCTGCGGCACCGGGCAGTACGACGCTCAAGGGCGCATGATCAATTTCACGCCGGCCAACAATGTGGTCGGCACCGGCACTATAGAAGGCCGGCCGGTGGCCATCTACGGTGATGACTTCACCGTGCGCGGCGGTGCCTCCGATGGCAGCGTCAAGGAAAAGCACAACCACACCGAGAAGATGGCCTATGGCATGCGCATTCCGCTCATCCGCCTGATCGAAGGCAATGGCGGCGGCGGCTCGGTAAAAAGCATAGAAAAACAAGGTTACGCCAACCTGCCGGGCAGCTTTGCCAGCAGCTACTACACGGCGGTGCGCATGCTCTCCACCGTGCCGGTGGTGACCATGGCGCTGGGCTCGGTGGCCGGTCGCGGCGCGGCGCGGCTGTGCGCCTCGCACTATTCGCTCATGATCAAGGACAAGTCGCAGATCTTCGTCGGCGGCCCGGCGCTGGTAGCGAGGATCGGCCAGAAAATCACCAAGGAGGAACTGGGCGGCAGCAGCATCCATGCGCGCAACGGCACCGTCGATGACGAGGCTGCCTCCGAGGAAAACGCGTTCGCGCGTGCCCGGCAATTCCTGTCCTATCTGCCGCGCTCGGCCTTCGAACTGCCGCCGCGAAAGCTGACCGGCGATGATCCCAACCGGCGCGAGGAAAAGCTGCTCTCCATCATCCCCAAGGACAGCCGCAAGGTCTATCCGATGCGCGCCATCATGCAGGCCGTGACCGACCAGGGCAGCTTCTTCGAGATCGGCAAGCTGTGGGGCCGCTCCGTCGTCACGGGTCTCGCGCGCCTGGACGGATGGCCGGTGGCCATCATGGGTGGCGACCCGTACCACTACGCCGGCTCATGGACACGTGCTTCCTGCGAGAAGCTGATCCGCTTCATCAACCTCGCGCAGACCTTCCACCTGCCGGTGGTGCACCTGGTGGACTGCCCGGGATTTCCCATCGGCCTGGAGGCGGAGAAGGAGTCCACCATACGCGTGGCCATGCGCGCCATGTCGGCCATCAACCTCACTACCATCCCCTGGTGCAGCGTGCTGGTGCGCAATGTCTTCGGCGTGGCCGGCAGCGGCCATCGCCCCACCTCGGGCTACACCACGCGCTATGCCTGGCCCTCGCTGCGCTCGGGCTCCATCCCCTTCGAAGGCGGCATCGAAGTGGGCTACAAGGCCGAGATCGAAGCTGCGGCCGACCCTGAAGCGAAGCTGAATGAGATCAGGGAGCGGCTGGAAGGCCTGCGCTCACCGATACGCACTGCGGAGAATTTCGGGTTGGAGGAAATGATCGATCCGCGGGAGACGCGAGGGTATCTGTGCAACTTTGCCAATCTGGCACAGGGTTGTCTCGAGCCGGGGGAGTCGCGGGGGTTTTATCACCCATAAGACGACGGCAAATCAAATATAACTAGCGTATAAACGTCATTTAAGGATTAAATATAGCGTTATAGCGACATTTTGAGAGAAACTCTTGGAAAACCCAGCGGCTAGCCGACAAGACGAAGTCCTGATTACCCGTGGTGCTGCAGATAACAAGGCACGGACAATTCAGCGTCGCGCCAAGGCCGGTGAGGTTCTTCTGTACGGCTGGAAGAACCGTGAAATTTCCCGCGATGACGATTAGCGTGTAGCCATCGGCCGGAGCCTTTGCAGCAAAGGCTGTACCCACTACGCTTCCCGCACCTGCTTTAAAGTCAACCAGAAAAGGCTTGCCCATGAGTTCGGTCATTTTTTGGGCGTATAGCCGCGTTTCCAGGTCAGTTGGTCCGCCAGCGGCGATTGGGACGATGATGGTGACCGGCTTGGCAGGGAAGGCGTCAGCACTTTGCGCCAACACCGACTGTGCCGTCGAGAGTACAAGCAAGGTCAATACCGCAGAAAGCAAAGGTCGCATGAGTGTCCTCCAGTAGATGATGAATTAACTACGTCCTGCGTCGTCCGCGGATAGGTCCGATTTCATGCACTTTGAGTCGTACATATGCAGAAAGGTGCACCTACTCGTAGTCGCGTGGAAACTCGAGCACTAGCGCCTCCAGGCCCTTGTCACCGGCTCTGATCTGAAATTCCTCCTCATTTGGCTCCACCACTGTCATAGACCACAGGGGCAATTCATCGCCGTCCTTGGCCATACTGCCGTTGGCAACGAAGACATAGTATCCGGCGGCGCGCTTAGGATCGGGACCCTCACACGTCTGCCCAGCCCCCAGGCGAAGCAACTGCGCATTCATTTCGTCGTCTATGCTGGCTGGGTCGAAGATAGGCTCCCAGCTCGCTGTCTTGCGAAAGCGCATCACCGAAGGAGTTGATAGTTGCAGTTGCGGCGACAAAAAGTTGCGCCTCTTACTCGGCTTCAAGTGCTCCTTGAAATCCGGCTGATGCAGATAGACTGGCACTGAATTACCGGTGAACACACGCAACGACATGAAGGTCAGGCCGTTCGGCCCAGCCACAATGGGCCCGTAGGCGGTATGGTGATCTTTGAACTGCACCATCAATGACTGTATAGGCGCGCGTGCTATTCGGCGTTGTCCGATGATGCGGCGCCACATATACCCCGTCTTTGCGTACAGTTCCCCTGACCGGTGCGTCACGGGCGAAAGCGGGTGCAGCAACAAGAACGAGTGCCGCAACTACGATTATTTGCTTCATAGTCCCTCCCAATTAGCCACTGGAATCCCGTTCAAATTTTATTATGCTCCCAAGCCGTCATGCTCACTACTAGTTATGCAGGGACTTTTTCCAATCAGAATACGACAGAATTCTCGGAAGATGCCACGTTTATCGTGCAGCCAAGGTTCGTGTTTCTTGGGATAGAGCCTGTCCATTACCTGAGCGGGTT
>CAXNIK010000411.1:0-3200 GCA_964202115.1 Burkholderiales bacterium | reverse complement strand
TCAGCCATCAAAAAAAGCCTGTTTTCCCTCTGATTTCATAGTACATTAGCGTTTATCGAAGTCCGACAATGTTCTCTGGAATCCGGCATAAATGCGAAACGTCCTGCGAAACGTTTCAACCCTCACCACGCTGGCCTGCGAGCGGCTGAAACGCGGTTCCCTCGGCGACCCCACCAATCCCGGCCTGCGGATCATGGCGCGCCCGTCCGGCGCTAAGGTGTGGATCTACCGTTTCCGTGACCCTGCAGGGAAGATGGCCCAGCTGCTGATCGGGTCATTTCCCGCATTATCCCTCGCCGACGCACGCAGCGAGTGGCGAATCCACCGCGCGACCCGGGACAAGCACGGCGATCCGCGCGACGAGGTACGCCGGCGACAAGATGCTGCCAAGGCAGCAGCGATACGCGGCAAGGGCTACACGCTGACGCGCGCCGCGGAGAGCTATCGGAAGGAGCATCTCTCCAAGCTCGCGCGGGGCGACGAGCAGTGGCGCATTCTGGAGCGCGAGATCCTGCCCGAAATCGGCAGTGTGCTGCTGGCCGACTTGAAGCCCTCGCAAGTCATGGCTGCAATCGCGCCCATGCGCAAGAGGGCGCCGCGCGTGGCCGCCATGGGCGTTTCCGCGCTGCGGGGCGTGATCCGGCACGCCCGCAGCATGAATCGGCTGGACCTAGATGTCGCCGACCCGACGGCGGGAATACCCACTATCCCGCAGGGCAAACGCAGCCGGGCGCTGAGCGACCCAGAGATAGGCCGCTTGCTGCGCTGGTTGGACTCCGGAGCTGTTTCCCGCACCATTGTGGATGTGCTGCGGCTCACGCTCTACACCGGCGCCCGCAGCGGTGAAGTCTGTAGCATGCGTTCGCTCGACGTTGATCTCGATGCGAAGACTTGGACGCATACCCAGGGGAAAACCGGCGATGTGAGCGTGACACCGCTGTCCGCGCCCGCCATCGAGATCCTGCGCAACCGGCTTGGCGAGGAATACGTCTTCCCCGTGCGTGGTAACCCGGTCAATCAGAAGGCGTTGAGCGTGGCCTTGTTCGCGTCCCGGAAGGCCGGCGACGCCTGCCCGATGGACCACTGGACCGCGCACGATCTGCGCCGCACCACCCGCACCGGCCTGGCGCGCCTGGGCTGCCCGTTCGAGATCGGCGAGTCCATCTTGGGCCACCGGCTGCCCGGGGTTGCTGGCGTCTATAACGTTTATGCCTACGCCGACGAAATGCGCAAGTGGCTGGACCGGTGGGCGGAGCATGTGGCGGGAATTGTCCCGCCGCCAGGGGGCCGCGTTTCCACGCCTCGAAGACCGGCAACACCGGCGGCAAGTTCAGCGCGGGGGAGGGGTTGAAGGCGGCGGTGAACTGAGCGGCTGTTTAATTGCAGTACTCAATCGTGTTCAACCGACGCCCAGTATCCAGCCTTCGACTTGCGCAACGGTTCGCTGGGGCGGTGTGAGTTCCGGGTTGAGAAACCTTTGGAGCTGGCCATCCAGGTCGGCCTGGCGCAACCACTCGGCAGCCGAGTAGGCATCGTGCTGGTCGGCAGTGCGCCCGTTCACGGCGTAGGCATGTTTCCACAGGGCGGGGTAGACCTCGACCACGGCCGAGCGGCCTGCAGGGACTTGCCAGCCGTCAAACGGCCAGAAATGCACCCGCTGGCCCAGTTGCCGGCGCAGGTACAGCAGCCACGGTATCCCGGCATGCGTGGACTTGGCGACCTGGCCCGGCACATCGAAGTGAAACACCGACTTGGCGGAACCGGCCCGCTCCTCCGTCAGGCGGCGCCAGCGGGCATTGCCGACGCGATCAGCGCCTTTGCCGTGCAGACCTTCGCGGACGAAATCGACATACATATTGTTTTCATCGGTGGGCCAATGGCGATGAAAGTCTTCGAGGAACACCGGCCAATCGGGCGCCAGGTGGTGAACCTCAAAATACCGCAGCGGAAACGAAAAGCCATGATCGATGCCGACCAGCGTCGGGACGCCTTCTGAGAGCCACGCCACCAGCCATTCCGCAATGCCGCGCCGCGTCCAGTATCTGCGCGGGCTGGGCGGTGGGGGCACTTCCTCGGGTAGCGACGCACGATCCGCCTGATAGACGCGCAGGCCCTTCAGGCTTGAGTTCGGTGTCTCGGCGCCCGAGTAATCGATGCCGATGTAGCGGGCGAAGGCGGGCAGCGACTCAATCACCACTATGAAACCACTCGTCCTCGCGCAACCCGCGCAGAAACGCCGCGACCTTTTCCAGCGCCCCATGCTCGGCGGCCCATTCGATGTGTTCCGCCACGCGCAGCATCTTCATCAAATAGGGTGTGTCATGCCAGGCAGCAAGAATTAAAGGCGGCGCCGGTTCCCAGCCTCCGCCGACTCGCTTTCGATCGGGCAGCAATTCCCAGAGCGCATTCCATCGCTGCGGCATGGGGCAGATGCGCGAGTTCTCGCGGCAATAGGCGATCAGGCCTTCGGTCGAGTCGTTCACGCCGGATGTTTCCCCTGGGGGAAAGCAAGGCACGGCTCGCCGTTGGGCGGCATCAGACGCATATCTCGTATCGTGCTTTCAGATTGCCGGCGTGTTCTGCGAGTTGTGGGATCGCCATCCATTCCCGCCATAACGCGGGGTATGTCATCCACCGGAATGCAATTGAAGACCCCGCAACTTGTTCCGCGAGCTTTCCAACCTCGTTACGGTGCTGGGTGCACTCGGCGATGTCCTGCCAGTTCGTCGGCTCCCAGAATAGGTACAGCAGCACCAGGCCAGCCGGTTGTATGGCAGCGTTTTGACATCGCTTTTGAAACTGCCTCAGGCCGAAGTAGTGCTTGACCAGTTGTGCGGTGTCCAAATGCCGTGCATCGCCATTCCAGGCGTTCTTGCACACAGACCACCAGCAGGGCTCCGCGACGGTCTCCATGGTCTTGTAGGCTTCGGCGAACTCTGGCTTCTTCGGCTCAAAGTACTCCAGCAGTTTGGATTCAATCGCCACGGCACTGGGACCACGATCAACCCAGACATCAAGATTCGATGGCCGGCGGCCGGGAATGATCTGCATTTGCTTCTCAAACTGAATCCCCATTGCCCCATGCTGGCCGAGCAGGAACAAATCTTTGGGCCTATCCTTGAATGGCGCAAAGCAGTTCACAGCGAGTGCGGCTGACGAGTGGACCGCGCAGAACTTCATGCGTAACTCGCTGCCGTCTC
>CAXNIK010000410.1:0-3207 GCA_964202115.1 Burkholderiales bacterium | reverse complement strand
CAGGATGTTGGCCGGCTTGATGTCGCGATGGGTGATCCCCAGGCGGTTGGCGAAGTCCAGGGCGCGCGTGCACTTGAAGATGATTTCCACCACCTTGTCTATGGGCAGCAGGTTCTCCGGATGGCAGAACTTCTCCAGCGTGCCCCCGTCCACATACTCCATGACGATGTAGCTCATGTTGTCGGTGACCGCGGCATCATGGATCTGCACCACGTGCGGATGCTGCAGCTTGCCGGCCAGCGAAGCCTCGGTGATGAACAGCTTGCGGGTCAGCTTTCCGCCGCTGGTGGCGGTGAGCTTGTCCTCGTACACCACCTTGATGGCCACCTGGCGGTTGTTGAAGGGATCGCGGCAAAGAAAAACCTCGCTGGTCGCGCCCTCGCCGAGCTTGCTGATGACTTCGTACTTGCCTATGGTTTCAGGCATGGGGGAGGCTTCAGCGTCCCAGTCGCGCCAGTCGTGCTAATCGTGCTAGCCGTGCCAGGGCCGCGCGCACCGCCGCGCGCACCTGCACGGGCGCGGTGCCGCCCGCGTGCTTGCGCGCCATGGTCGAGCCCTCAAGGGTCAGCACTGCAAAAACGTCCTTGCCAATGCCGGGTGCGAAGCTGCGCAGGTCGGCCAGCGGCAGGTCGGCCAGGTCGCAGCCCTTCTTCTCGGCGTGCTTCACCGCTCGGGCGACCGCCTCGTGCGCGTCGCGAAAGGGCATGCCCTGCTTCACCAGGTAATCGGCAAGATCGGTGGCGGTGGCATAGCCCTCGCTCGCCGCGGCGCGCATGGCCTGCGGCCTGGCCTCGATGCCGGCCACCAGCTCGACGAAGATGGCCAGAGTGTCGCGCAGTGTGTCGGCGGCGTCGAACAACGGCTCCTTGTCCTCCTGGTTGTCCTTGTTATAGGCCAGGGGCTGGCCCTTCATCAACGTCAGCAATCCCATGAGGTGGCCGAACACACGGCCGCTTTTGCCGCGCGCAAGTTCGGGCACGTCCGGATTCTTTTTCTGCGGCATGATGGAGGAGCCGGTGCAGAAGCGGTCGGGCAGCGAGACAAAGGCAAAGCGCGGATTGACCCACAGCACCAGCTCCTCGCACAGCCGCGAGATGTGCACCATGGCGAGGGAGGCCGCCGCGCAGAATTCGATGGCGAAATCCCGGTCGGAAACCGCATCCAGCGAATTGGAGGCGACGGCATCGAAGCCCAGTTCCCTGGCCACCAGCTCGCGGCGTATCGGAAACGAGGTGCCGGCCAGCGCGGCCGCGCCCAGGGGCAGCACGTTGAGGCGCTTCCTGCAGTCGGCGAAACGGGTGCGGTCGCGCTCGAACATTTCCACATAGGCCAGCAGGTGATGGCCGAAGGTCACCGGCTGGGCCACCTGCAGGTGGGTGAAACCGGGCATGATGGTGGCGGCATGCCTGTCGGCCTGCGCGAGCAGGCTTTCCTGCAGCTTCACCAGCAGCGCCATGATGGCGTCGATCTCGTCCCGCAGCCACAGCCGGATGTCGGTGGCAACCTGGTCGTTGCGCGAGCGCGCGGTGTGCAGGCGCTTGCCGGCATCGCCTATGAGGGCGGTGAGGCGGCGTTCGATATTGAGATGCACGTCTTCGGCATCCAGCGACCAGTCGAAGCGGCCCGCGGCAATTTCAGCGGCCACCTCGGCCAGGCCCTTCTCGATTTTCTTCAGGTCGGCGCCGGCGAGAATGCCGCAGGCGGTAAGCATGCGCGCATGCGCCAGCGAACCGCGAATATCGTGCCGGGCCAGACGCTGGTCGAAACCCACCGAAGCGGTGTAACGCTTGACGGTTTCCGAGACCGGCTCGGCGAAGCGGCCGGACCAGGCTGAGGCCTTGCCTGAGACGGCGGTTTTTGCCGCAGTTTTGACGGCGGTCTTGACGCTGGTGCGCTTAGGGGATTTTGTTGCCATGTGTACAATGAAACCAGAGTGTGCGGTGCGCGCGGCCTTCTGTTCATGCGCTCCATTAAAAGCTGCGCCGGCACCCAAGCTTCGGAGTATACCTTGCTGAATACCGCCGATGACGCGCTCCCCGATTTCCGCAATCTGGGGGTCATCCTGCGCATACTGCTGGTGGTCAATGCCGCCATGGTCGCCGTGGCCGCTGTGCAATCGCAGGCGCTGACCGACATTCCCCCGAAGGCGGTGGAGATCGCCGCTTTTCTGGAGCCCGTGCTGCTCTTTTCCATACTGGCACTGTATGCGCTGGCCCGGCCCCTGCTCGCCCTGCCGTATGCCGGCGGGGTGGCCGGCGTGATGGCGGTGAGCCTGTTGGTGACGGCGGCCTGTCATGCCGGATTTGCCAGGACAGGGCTGCTCGGCGAGGCAGGCGCGGCACGGCCGCTGGCTTATGCCGCATTCGCCACGCTGCTGCTGCTGGCCTATTTCAATCTGCGCCACCGGGCCCTGTCACCGGCGCTGGCCGAGGCCAGGCTACAGGCGCTGCAAGCACGCATACGCCCGCACTTCCTGTTCAACAGCCTCAATGCCGTGCTGTCGCTGATGCGCTCCGATCCGCGCCGCGCGGAAAGCGCGCTGGAGGACCTGGCCGAGCTGTTCCGCACCCTGATGGCCGACAATCGCGCGCTGACCACCCTGGCCGAGGAGATTGCCCTGACCCGGCGCTACCTGGAGCTGGAGCACCTGCGGCTGGGGGACCGCCTGCGCGTGGAGTGGCGCATCGCCGCGCGCGCCGAAGGTGCCGCCGTGCCGCCGCTGATGCTGCAGCCGCTGGTGGAGAACGCCGTCTATCACGGCGTGGAGCCGGGGATGGGTACCGGCACCATCGCCATCACCGCAGATGTCGAAGGCGAGCAATTGAAGCTGATGGTCTCCAATCCCTATCATGCCGATCATCAGCACCGGCAAGGCAACCGCATGGCCCTGGCCAACATCGGCGAACGCCTGCGCCTGCATTTTGATGTCGAGGCACAACTGCACACCCGCATCGTGGAGCAGCGTTTCGAAATCAGCGTCAGCATCCCGCTGCGAGCCTTGGTCTGAAGGCGGCGAGATGGCGAGGTGGCGATCATGAGCGAACCCCTGCGCATTCTGGTGGTGGACGACGAGCAACCGGCTCGCAACCGGCTGCGCGAGCTGCTCGCCGATTGCCATGACGAGGTGCCGCACACGGTGGTCGGCGAAGCGGCCAACGGCCTGCAGGCGCTGGCACTGATCGAGGACACCGCACCCGATCTGGTGCT
>CAXNIK010000409.1:0-3213 GCA_964202115.1 Burkholderiales bacterium | reverse complement strand
TCTTCCACAACAAAGCTTTCAATTCCATGGACGCGCTTGAAGATCAGCTTGAGACCGGACTTCGAGCGCTAGAAAACGACATACATCGAGTTCAATCCATCGTCGCATGGGATTGGATTGTTAATGCTCTATTGAATTAGAAATGGAATGAGACGCTTGCTGGAGGTCACCGACCGCATCAATCCCGGGGTTTTGCTGGACGAGGCCTTCCGCCAGATCGATGAGGCCTTCCGCAAGCTCATTCCTTACGAGCGCATCGAATTTGTGCTGCTCAATGAGGGTGGAGACCACCTGGTGCGGCGCTGGCTGCGCAGCTCCGACCCGGCCGAGGCGCCGGTGGACGAGAACCGCCCGCCGGAAACCGTCGAGGAGCCCCTGGCGGCCAGCCTGTTGAAGGAACTGCTGGCGAGAGACCAGGCCCGCGTCATCAAAAACCTGCCCAGGCTGCTGGCGGCGCCCTCCTCCTCGGTCTTTCTGCGTTCAGCCGCCGCCGCCGGCATGCGTTCCTGCATGGCAATTCCCTTAAGGGCATCCGGACAGGCACTGGGTCTGGTGCTCTTTTGCGGTGCAGACTCCTCCACCTTCGACCCTCAGCACCTGGAGCTGCTGCAGCGTGGCTCGCCGGCGCTCTCCGCCATCATCGCCAAGGGCAGCCTGCTCGAGATGGTGATACAGGCGCAGCTGGACTCGGAGCGCCTGTTGCGCAATGTGCTGCCCGAGCTCATCGTCAAGCGCCTGAAGGCCGGCGAGCAGATCATCGCCGACGGCATACCCGAGGCGACGGTGGTGTTCGTGGACATTGTCAACTTCGTCAACCTCTCGGCCAGCATGTCGCCTTCGGCGGTGATCATCGTGCTCAACCGCATCTTCTCCGCCTTCGACGCGCTATGCGAGAAATACGGCGTGGAGAAGATCAAGACCATAGGCGATGCCTACATGCTGGCCACCGGCGTGCCCAAGCCCTTCCCCGAGCATGTCATCGTGGCAGCCAAGATCGCCCTGGACATGCAGGAGCTGGGCACGCGCCTGGGCACGCGCGAGGAGAAGGCGCTGAACTTCCGCATCGGCATACACACCGGTCCGGTGGTGGCAGGGGTCATCGGCACGCGCAAATTCAGCTACGACCTGTGGGGCGACACAGTCAACATCGCCAGCCGCATGGAATCACATGGCGTGCCGGGCCGCATCCAGGTCTCGCGCGCCGTTTATGAGCGCCTGAAGAACGATTTCGAGTTCGAAGCGCGCGGGATGACCAGCATCAAGGGCCTGGGGGACATGGAATCGTTTTTCCTGCTCGGCCCCAAGACCACCCAGGCCTACCGCAGCATGGTGTGGTCCATGCTCGATGGCTCCGTGGGAGACGACCTCGACACTCAGCGACGCTCCGATGACACCTGAAGCACCTTCAGTACAAAGCTCGCTGGCGTTAACACCGCGAAACCGCACTGCCTTCTCAATACCGCCGCAGACAGCCTGAGCAGCGCCTTGTCCTTGGTCAGCAGATAGTCCGCGCCCGCCTGCTGCGCCAGCACCAGGAACTTCTGGTCGTCGGCGTCGCGGCAGCGGGGCAATGCGGGCTTGTCACCCGCTGTATCGTCCGCCGTCCACAATTTGACCCGGGCCGCATAAGCCGCGCACATAGCTGCCTGCGAAGCTTCGTTCAGCCCGAACATCGGCCGGGCCAGAACCCGGCGCAGTTCCTCCAGGCATTCCGCAGTGCTCAACAGCTCCACTGGGGATTCGGCAATGGTCCGCGCGATGGGCTCAAAGCCCGGATCGCGAAAATGCAGCCAGTCCATGACTGCGTTGGTGTCGAGGACGAGTTTCATGTGTGCCGGCCAGGCGCAGCGCCTAGACGATTCATCAATGGCTTGCAATTTTGATCACATTCGATGTTGGCGACATAGACCTCACTCCTTACATCTCACGGGCACGATTACATCTGCTCAAGATCGAAGAATATGGGCGGTCGCCGGGGTGTGAGTACGAATTGTTCTAAAACGATAACCAAACGTTCCTTCCGTTAATGAAAGAGCACTGAATACACTTTACCGACCCCTACGCCCGCTCACACTTGAGTTGAGTGGTTGAACTGCGATTCTCCGTCCTATCCCATTCCCACCCAATCGGAGGTTTTCTTGAGCAGCTTAAGAATTGCCACAACTGCATGCTTTGTTCTTGCCGGACTCCCCTTTGTTGTGGATGCCCAACAATCCCCTTACCCAAACAAACCCGTAACTTTCATCATGCCTTCTGCTCCTGGAACCGCCCAAGAAACCGAGGCAAGGGTACATGTGCAAAAACTGAGCGAACAGCTACGCAACCAATTTCTCATTGATTTCAAACCCGGCGCAAGCACCATCATCGGATTGGCATTCGTTTCCAAAGCAGCGCCGGATGGATATACATTGCTATTAGCAGGGCCGAGTTTCACCCTATTACCTCTCCGCACTATTCCCTTACCTTTTGATCCTCTCCGCGCTTTTTTACCGATCTCATTGCTGAGCAAGCGCTGGACCACAATCGTAGTTCACCCTTCGCTACCGTCAACACCTTCAGAATTCATTTCGTATGCCAAGGCAAACCCTGGCAAGGTTAATTTCGGTACGAATGGAGTAGGAGGCGGATCGCATCTTACCGGCGCCTGGTTAGCCGATGCCACTAGAATTGAAATGACTTTCATTCATTACAAGAGCGCAGCATTGATGATTCCAGACCTCATTGCTGGTCGCGTCCACATTACGCCATTTACCATGGCCACGGCACTTCCTTTGGTCAAGTCGGGCAAGTTGAAATTCTTAGGCTTGACGAACTCAATCCGCAACCCTGCTGCCCCTGATTTACCAACGCTTACCGAACAGGGCATTCAAGATGTTGAATACTCAAGCTGGCTAGGAGTCCTCGCCCCAGAAAAGACACCTACTCACATCATTAATCTTCTGCACTCGGAAATAGCTAAAGCTGTGAAATCGCCTGACGTAATCAAACGGCTGTCGGACGAAACCCAGTTGATCGGTAGCACCCCTGAGCAATTTGCACACCATATCAATACAGAAACAGAGCGCTGTTGCGGGTTTTTAGACTTGTCCGGTTCTGTAGCACATGAATTGTCCGCTTTTTGTGTTGAGGGTGGGAAGCGGTGCAGGGCGTAGCCCGGAGCCGATTTCCACCCTCAACACAGCGCGCCTGGCGGACGGTTCAGGCGGCCTGTTG
>CAXNIK010000408.1:0-3216 GCA_964202115.1 Burkholderiales bacterium | reverse complement strand
GCCCTTGCCCGACGCGACCGCAATGATGTTCTTGACGTTGGGAACCAGCTTGACGCCACGTTGGACAGCATGCGATACGATTTTCATCGTCACAATGGCAGTTACCGTGCCTATGCCAGGGATGGTCTTTAGTTTGGCTACGACCTGCTCGCGTATGGGCTCGATTTGAGTCTTGGACGGATAACCAAGCAGGATATCGAGCGTTACGTTGTCACCATCGATCTTGATATTCCTCGCCTCCTTGCCGGTTACGTAGTCCTTGCCGGTATTGGGGTCCGTCAGTTCCCGGAGCGCGTCCTGAACCTGTTGCTCGCTAATCGCCATTGTGATCCTTGAGTCGTTTGCGGTGAGAGCGAAATTTTAATCAATTAACCCTCCTGCGGATACCAATATCCCGTGGAAACCATTCAAAGAGAAGGGGTTTTGTTACAATCGCGCGTCAAACAGGACCGCCCGCCATGCCACGCAAGATATTCGTCACCACCGCCCTTCCCTATGCCAATGGATCCTTCCATATCGGCCATATCATGGAGTACATCCAGGCCGATATCTGGGTGCGCTTCCAGCGTATGCAGGGCAACGAAGTCCATTTCGTCGGCGCCGACGACGCGCATGGCGCGCCCATCATGCTCAAGGCCGAGGCCGAGGGCATCACACCTGAACAGCTTGTCGCCCGCATAGCCGCCGAGCGTCAGAAGTATCTCGACGGCTTTCATATCGAGTTCGACAACTGGCATTCGACCCACTCGCCGGAAAATACCGATCTTTCGCAGGATATCTACCGTAAGCTGAAGACTGCGAACTTGATCTACACCAAGTCCATCGAGCAGTTTTACGATCCGGTCAAGGGCATGTTCCTCGCCGACCGCTATATCAAGGGCGTATGCCCGAAGTGCGGCGCGAAAGACCAGTACGGAGACGCCTGCGAGGCCTGCAGTTCTGTCTACGCCCCCACTGACCTGAAAGACCCGTATTCGACGCTGTCGGGCGCACAGCCTGTCATGAAGTCATCCGAGCACTACTTTTTCAAGCTTTCGGACGCGAAGTGCAAGGAATTCATCAAGAACTGGCTGGGCACGCCAGGCCGCCTGCAGCCACAAGTTGCCAACAAGGCACGCGAGTGGCTGGACGGCACCGGTGACAAAGCGCTCGGCGACTGGGACATTTCGCGTGACGCGCCCTACTTCGGCATACCGATCCCGGATGCGCCGGGCAAGTATTTTTATGTCTGGCTGGACGCGCCTATCGGCTATCTGGCTAGTTTCAAAAACTATTGCCAGAAGAAAGGCATGGACTTCGAGAAGTTTCTGGCCGACCCCGACACCGAGCAACTTCATTTTATCGGCAAGGACATTATCTATTTCCACACGCTGTTCTGGCCGGCGATGCTCAAGTTTTCGGGCTACAAAGTCCCCGATAACGTGTTCGTGCACGGCTTCATCAACACCGCCTCCGGCGAAAAAATGTCCAAGAGCCGCGGCACCGGACTGAGCCCGTTGCGCTATCTGGACGTCGGCATGAACCCGGAATGGCTGCGGTATTACATTGCCGCAAAATTGAATGCTAGCGTGGAGGATATTGACTTCAATCCTGATGATTTCATGGCGCGGGTTAATAGTGATTTGATTGGGAAGTACGTCAATATTGCGAGTCGTTGCGCAAACCTTCTGAAAAAGACCTTTGGCGGCGTCACAAGCAACCTATACCGGGACTCGACATTGTTGCACCAGTTCCAAGCAGCCAACGTTGATATCGCATTGCAATACGACAGTCGCGATTTTGGAAAAGCCTTGCGCGAGATCATGCGTCTTGCCGACATCGCAAATCAGTACATCGACGAAAAGAAACCTTGGATCCTTGCGAAAGATGCCACCAAGGCTGTCGAACTTCAGGAGGTTTGCAGCGTTGGGATAAACCTCTTTCGCCTGCTTACTCTCTATCTAAAGCCGGTATTGCCATCTCTGGCGACAAATGCGGAGAAGTTTCTCGGCATACACCCGCTCGAATGGAAAGATGCTTCGGAATTGCTACCTGCTGGCCATGTCACACAACCATACAGGCATCTGATGACCCGCGTCGAAAACGAACAACTCGACGCTCTATTTGAAATTGACAAGGAACCTGCCAAAGTGACGACTTCCACTCCGCATCCCGCTACGCCCGTGAAGTCTGACGTAACGCTGCCCCCACCCCAGCCCTCCCCCGCTGGCGCAAGGGAGGGTGAGTCGAGCGGCGCTGGCGCACCGATCATAAAGATTGACGATTTTGCAAAAATAGATTTACGCATTGCAAGAATCGCCAATGCCGAACACGTCGAAGGCGCGGACAAGCTGCTGAAACTTACGCTCGACGTGGGTGATCTCGGCACGCGTCAGGTATTCGCCGGTATCAAATCGGCTTACGACCCGGCCACGTTGGTCGGAAAGCTGACGGTGGTGGTCGCCAATCTTGCACCGCGCAAGATGAAATTCGGCTTGTCTGAAGGCATGGTACTCGCGGCTTCGGGTGATGCGCCGGGCCTGTTCTTGTTGTCGCCCGACGCGGGTGCGCAACCCGGCATGAAAGTCAAATAGTCGGCGCGCACTGCATTCCACGCCTCATTCAATTGTGGCAAAATAATTCTCGGCAATCAATGATCAACTTCCCTGGCGATGGAGGATACTCATGAAAACTGTCGGACTAAAGATAGCGTTGACTGGCGTAGCGTGCGCGCTGGCGTTTGGGTGCGCGACCATGACACAGCCGACGAACATGTCGTTTTTTGTCAGCAGCGTGGGCTCCGGCAAAGGGGCGGACTTCGGTGGACTTGAAGGCGCTGACAAGCACTGTCAAACGCTGGCGTCCGCGGCCGGCGCGGGCGGCAGGACATGGCGCGCGTATTTGAGCACGCAGGGTCCGAATGCGATAAACGCGCGAGATCGTATCGGCAAAGGTCCCTGGCAGAACATTAATGGCGTGGTCATTGCACGGACGGTCGAAGAATTGCACATGGGAAGCAACATCAACCGCGAAACGGCGCTGACGGAAAAGGGCGAACGCAACCTGGCACGCCTGGACAACCCTCCCGATCCGAACAAACACGACATACTGACGGGTTCAAAATCCGACGGCACCGCCTTCCCACCAGGTGACGACCGCACATGCGGAAACTGGACCAAGAGCGGTGAAGGCAGCGCCATGGTAGGACACCACGACCGCATGGGTATTACCAATGAC
>CAXNIK010000407.1:0-3250 GCA_964202115.1 Burkholderiales bacterium | reverse complement strand
CATCAGGCCGCTTTCCCCCTGGAGGATGAAATCGTAGCCAAGGCGCGCAGCATTCGGGCCTTCGCGCCCGTATCCGGAGATCGACAGGTAGATCAGCTTCGGGTTGAGTACGCGCAGGGTTTCGTAATCCAGGCCGTATCGCGCCAGGTCCCCCAGCTTGTAGTTCTCGATGAACACGTCGCTTTGCGCGGCGAGGTCACGAATGATTTTCTGTCCTTCAGACGTCCGGAAGTCGATGGCGATGCTGCGTTTGTTGCGATTCACGCAAAGGTAGTAGGTGCGCTCCCCGCCCTGGATGGCGGTGCCCAGATGGCGCGTGTCGTCACCGCCGTCGGGGTTCTCGACCTTGATCACGTCGGCACCCAGGTCGCCGAGCGCCATGGCGCACCAGGGGCCCGCCAGAATGCGCGACATGTCAAGAACCTTGACACCGGAGAGGACGGCTTCTTTGGGGCGGGTCATTCGATGCCTTCAGGGTGCGTTGCAGCGCTTCCAACGGTCATTCCGTCAGGCGCCCTAAGTTACCATAAGGCCGATGCATCTACGGACCAGGCAACAATGATCGATACCAATCGCATACTGAGCTGGCCGTTCGAGGAACGGGTGCAGACTTACACCGAGCGGGACAGCATGCTGTATGCCTTGAGCGTGGGCCTGGGCGGCGATCCGATGAATCGCTCGCAGCTGAAATTCGTGTTTGAGCGTGACCTGGTTGCATTGCCGACAATGGCGATGATCCTGGGCTGGCCCGGGCTCTGGTTCTGCGACCCTGCGACGGGCATCGATGCGGCAACCGTGGTCAATGGGGGCCAGGACCTCGTGCTGCATGCGCCCCTGCCGGTGGCGGGAACAGTGCGTTCGCAGACGCGGGTGACCGGGCTTATTGACAGGGGTGAAGGGCGCGGGGCGATTATCAGTCTCGAGCGCACGGTCGCCGAACAGGCCAGTGGCCGGCGCATGGCCACCGTCTCCACGACGCTGGTCTGTCGCAATAACGGAGGCTTCGGCGGACCGACCGGCGTGGCGCCACCCGCGCATGCGATCCCCGAGCGCAAGCCCGACCGCGTCATCGACCTGCCCACCCTGCCGCAGGCACACCTGCTGTACCGGTTGAACGGTGATTATCATCCGCTGCACGCAGATCCGGAATTCGCGCGCTCGGTCGGGTTTGCGCGCCCCATACTGCACGGGCTTGGCACCTTCGGCATCGCCGGGCATGCGCTGCTGAAGGCGGCCTGCGATTACGAGCCGCGGCGGCTGGCTGGAATGGGCGCACGGTTTTCAGCGCCGTTCTTCCCCGGTGAAACCCTGTCGGTGGAGATCTGGCAGGATGGCATGACGCTCGCGTATCGCGCCTGGGTCCGCGCGCGCGAGGCCAAGGTGCTCGACAACGGGCATGCCACGATAGTCGATGGCCTTGTGCCGGCCATTGGTGGAAACCTTCCCCGTCACCAACGCTAAAGGAGAGGCTTGTTCATGTCCGAGAATCGCAGCCGCGCAACAGGTCCCCGGGTCGCCGATTTCTCGACCCATCTTCCCGGCCCGGTGGCCAGCCACCAGATGGTGCAGCTGGGCGCGGACGTGATCAAGATCGAGCATCCGAAATGGGGGGATGGCAATCGCGACGTCGCGCCCTACTTCGAGGGCGAAGGCCTGCATCACCTGGCGCTGAATCCGGGCACGCGCAGCCTCGCGCTCGATGCCAAGTCGCCGCAATGGCCGCGCGTGGTGCAGGCGCTGGCGCGCTGGGCCGATGTGGTGATTGTCGGTAACCGCCCGACCACCGCGCAGCGGCTCGGGCTGGACTTCACCAGCCTGCTGCGGCACAACCCGCGACTCATTTACTGCCTCATCTCCGGCTACGGCATTGCCGGTGAATGGGCGGCGTATCCGGCGCACGGACTGAACGTGGACGCGCTGGCAGGAACCATCGCGCTGGAGAACAGCGGCGGGCGACCGGATACGCCCGAGCAATACCGCACCGTGGGCACCACGATGGCTGGCGTGGAGGCCGCGCTGGGTGTCTACGCAGCGCTCTACCGGCGTGACCAGGGCGGGGGTGGGCAGGTGGTGCATGTGTCGATCTGGGAAGCCGCGCTGTCTTGGATGTGGCGCGATACCTCGACCTTTGCCAATACGGGCAATAGCTGGCCTGCCTACCGCAGCTTCGGATCGCGCTATGCGATCTATGGCGCGCGCGACGGCAAGGCGCTGCTGGTCTGCCCGACCGAGAAGCATTTCTGGGAGCGGTTCTGCGATGCGCTGGGGCTGCCAGCGGATGTGCGCGCGCGCGGCAACTGGTCCGGCGGATCCGACATGGGCGGAGATTATGTTGCCTTGGGCGAGCGTGAGCTCATCCAGGCGCAATTCGCCACGCGGACGCGCGAGCAGTGGGTGGAGGTGCTCGCGCGCGTCGACATCCCGTTTGCGCCGGTGCTCGACTGGCGCGAGGCGATGGCGAGCAAGCATGCGGAGGCCAACGGCGTAATGACCGGCTACGAGTACAAGGGCAAGCAGGTGCGCGTTCCGACATCGCCGGTTTCGGTGACCTCGGGCGCCGCGCTGGTCGGTGGCGGTTATGACGGGCTGGCCGAGGCGCATCGCGGCAAGGCGGATCCCGTCGGAAGCGCGCCGGCGCTGGGCGAGCACAATGTCGAGATCCTGAAGGAACTGGGCATCGATACGATTTGAGCTGCAGCAAAGGAGTGTGTCATGTCGGACGGGTCGGAGGCGGCGAGTGGTCATGAAGCGCGTAGTGCCGGCGAAGGAAGCCTCGCTGGCCTTCGGGTCGTCGAGATTTGCGATGAACTGGCGGAGTACTGCGGCCTGACGCTCATGGGGCTGGGCGCCGAGGTCATCAAGATCGAGCCGCCGAGCGGCAACCCCACGCGGCGGATCGGCCCGTTCTTCGAGGATCGCGAGGGCCCGGAGCGCTCGCTGCATTTCTGGCATTACAACCGCGGCAAGCGTTCGCTGGTGCTGGATTGCAAGACGCAGGCCGGCCGGGAGAAATTGCTGGCGATGCTCGAACATGCAGACGTGCTGCTGCAGTCGGTATCGGTGGAGCATCCGGACCCGATCGGCGTGCCCGTCGAGGAGCTGCGGCGACGTTTCCCGCGGCTGGTGATTGCGCGCATGACGCCGTTCGGTGATTCCGGGCCGTGGGCCAAGTACAAGAGTTCGGACCTTGTTCATCTCGCGCTGGGTGGCGTGGTGATGAACTGCGGTTACGACCCGGAGCCGGACGGAC
>CAXNIK010000406.1:0-3259 GCA_964202115.1 Burkholderiales bacterium | reverse complement strand
GGCGCGCACCTTGTCCAACAGGGAACGCGCGGCATCTCCATGCGCCGTGCCGGCGGCCTTGACGCCGGCAACCAGCGCGGTCAATTCCTCACGCGTGAGCAGCAAGGGCGGCACTTCGGGTGCATCTCCCAGAGAGTAGCCCACATTGGTGGTGCCCCGTATGGGCATGCCGGCGCCGCGCAGGCGCTCGATATCCCTGTGCACCGTCGGCTTGGATACACCCAGCGTTTCGGCAAGCGCGCTTGCCGTCACCGTGCTGCCGCCAGCCAGTTCCAGATAAAGTTGAGTCAGGCGTTCGCTGCGCATCGGGCACCCCCCGTTTTCAGATGGAATGAATGTTATCACTTTTGCATAAGACTGTCTAAGTCTGGAACACGTCATCATTTATTATAATCAGCAACCCGTCCTCTCCCCCGTCACCACGGAGCAAAAATGGCCCCACTCGCCAACCAGGAAAAAACACGCTGCGGCTGGTGCCTGGGCTCGCCACTCTACATCCGTTATCACGATGAAGAATGGGGCGTGCCGGTACACGACGACCGGCGCCTGTTCGAGTTCCTGACCCTGGAAGGCGCCCAGGCCGGCCTGTCCTGGGCGACCATACTCAACAAGCGCGAAGGCTACCGCAAGGCCTTCGCCGGATTCGACCCGGTCAAGGTCGCGCGCTTCGGCACGAGGGATGTTGCACGTCTCATGCAGGACGCCGGCATCGTGCGCAACCGCCTAAAGATAGAGTCGGCCATCGGCAATGCGCGGACTTTTCTCCAGGTGCAGAAGGAGTTCGGCTCCTTTGCCACTTACATATGGCAGTTCGTCGGCGGCAAGCCCATGGTCAACCGCTGGAAAACGCTCAAGCAGGTACCGGCGACCTCCAGCGAGTCAGATGCCCTGAGTCGCGACCTGAAAAGCCGGGGTTTCCGCTTCGTCGGCTCGACCATCTGCTACGCCCACATGCAGGCCACCGGCATGATCAATGATCATCTGGCCGGCTGCTTTCGCCACACCGAAGTCGCGGGCAAGGCCATGCGCGCCAGCAAACCTTCCACCAAGGCGCCGAAACCCAGGTCCAAATGAAAACGCCCGGGGTGCCGGGCGTTTTCATTGCTGCAACTCACACCACGCAGTTCAGACCGGATTCCACTTGATCGAGTCGGAACCCGCCTGCATGGGAGTGTAGAGCGATGACAGCGCCGGCATGGCCTCAGCCAGGGTCTCCGGCGACCAGCCGCCGTCACGCTGCAGGATGCGCACCGGCCGCGGATGGTTGTACAGAATGATCTCGCTGCCGCGCGCGCCGATGATCTGGCCCTTCACCCCGGCGGCCGCATCGCTGGCCAGCATGGTCGCCAGCGAGGCCACGCCTTCGGGCGGAATCGCCGCCAGGCGCGCTGCCTGCGCCTCCGCCCCGCCGCGGCGACCGGAGGGCACGCTTTGCGTCATGCGCGTGTTGGCCGAGGGCGAGATGCAGTTGGAGCGCACGTTGAAGCGTTCCATCTCCAGCTGCAGACAGTTGGAAAAACCCACCAGCGCCAGCTTGGCGGCGGCGTAGTTGGCCTGGCCGACATTGCCAAAGAGCCCGGAGCGCGAGGTCATGTGCAGGAACACCCCGCTTTCCTGCTTGCGAAAATGCTCCACACAGGCGCGGCTCATGTTGAAGGCGCCGTAGAGGTGCACCTTCACCACATCGTCTATGTCTTCCTTGGGCATGTTGTGAAACATCTTGTCGCGCAGGATGCCGGCGTTGTTCACCAGGCAGTCAACGCGCCCGAAGTTGTCCAGCGCCGCCTTCACGATGCGGTGCGCACCGTCCCAGTCGGTGACGCTGTCGTAGGCCGCCACCGCCTTGCCGCCCGCCTTGGTGATGGTGTCCACCACTTCCTGGGCCGGGGTCTTGTCCAGGTTCTGATCGCTCAGCCCCGCGCCCACGTCGTTCACCACCACGCTCGCGCCGCGGCTCGCCATCATGATCGCGATGGCGCGGCCGATGCCGCGTCCCGATCCGCTCACTATCGCCACCTTGCCACTCAACATTCCTTCAGCCATTTGCCTTCCTTCTCTGTTCTGTATGGATCAATTATGATCAGTTCAGTATTCTTGTCTTTTCCAATTGGACATAAGCGAAGTGATTAATATCACGGCGTCCATGGCATCCAGGTCTTGGCGGGCACCACTGGAGAAAACAGCGGCGTCAGCTTGGGCAGGTTCTCCGCCAGTTGCTCGGGGGTCCAGCCGCCCTTGTGGTGCAAAAAGCGCACCGGGCGGGAGTGGTTGTAGAGATAGATCTCGCTGCCGCGAGCACCGATGATCTGGCCGCTCACGTCCTTGGCCAGATCGCTGGCGAGGAAGGTGGCGAGGATGCCGGGCGATTCCGGCGGCGTGGCCGCCATCTTGGCTTCGCGCGCCTTTTTCTCCGCTTCGGTGCCACGCACCGGCACACTCTGGGTCATGCGGGTGTTGCCGCTGGGCGAGATGCAGTTGGAACGCACGTTGTACTTGCCCATTTCCAGCACCAGGGTGTTGGACAGGCCAACCAGACCGGTCTTGGCCGCGCCGTAGTTCACCTGGCCGATGTTGCCGAACAGGCCGGAGACCGAAGTCATGTGGATATAGCAGCCGCTTTCCTGCTTGCGGAATTCCGGAGCCGCGGCGCGGCTGACGTATAGCGCGCCGAACAGGTGCACCTTGATCACCGCATCGAAATCCTCCGGCGTCATCTTGTGGAACATGACATCGCGCAGGATGCCGGCATTGTTCACCACCGTGTCGATGCGTCCGAAACTGTCCAGCGCCTGCTGCACCATGCGATGCGCGCCGTCCCAGTCGGACACGCTGTCGTAATTGGCCACCGCCTTGCCGCCGGCCTGCTTGATGGTCTCGACCACCTCGTCGGCAGGCCGCCCTTCGCTGGACTTGCCGTCCAGGCTGGCGCCGGGATCATTGACCACGATGCTCGCGCCCCGCGAGGCCATCATGATCGCCATGGAACGCCCGATGCCGCGTCCCGAACCGGTGATCAGCGCAACTTTCCCCTCCAACATGCCTCCAGCCATGCTTGTGCTCCCTTCCTTGATCTGCGATGAATATTCTGCGTGACGCGAAGCGAATGCCGAGAAACGCAACCCCCGGCGTCAGGAAGTATAGCTAGCTGATTTGATGATTCATAGGCCGGCATCGCCCTGGCGCAGGCATGCGCATTTGCGCACGCGGCGTCGGGGGAGTTCGCCTGTGGCGAGGCCTGGCCGCAATCTCTCAGACAGCA
>CAXNIK010000405.1:0-3263 GCA_964202115.1 Burkholderiales bacterium | reverse complement strand
CGGCTGGTGGACCTGTACATCCAGCCGCCGGTGGGCCGTTTCGCGCTGATGGAGTTCAAGGCACTGAACGACATCGCCGAGGCGGGATATCAGCACACCAAGGCGTCACTGGCGGACTGGATGCTGCAGCGGCCCGAGATGGCACGGATGCTGCGTCCGGGCGCCGGCGACGATTAAAAACCGAGCCGGGCGCGCTTGACGTTGCGGTGTTCCTGCACGTCGCCGGGACTGATCTCGGCACGGCCGGCCAGCTTGGCGTTGCCCGACGCCTTGTCGATCTCGTCGACGACAATGACCGGATTGGCGTAGTCGCCATTGACCAGCGTGTCAAAGACCTTGCCAGTCTTGGCGTGTTCTTCTGCCATTTTGGGCAGGTGATGCTGCTGGGAGGGCTCCTGTGGGCGGCGTGGATGCTCTGGCTGCAGAGGACGCGGCTCGGCGATTCTCCCCTTGCGGAAAAGAACCCGGATTGATTCCCTCGATCGGATGAGGGTTGTCCGTTCGTTACGGCAATGTTGCAGATTCTCATCGGTTTTCCCGATTAAAAGTTCAGACATTCACGACTTGCACGAAGGATGCGCTCTGCCCTACACTGGCGGCCGCACGTATTGCAAGTCTCAACCACCAAGGAGTCTCCAATGAGCTCACTCGATAATTCGCCGCTTCCGTCGGAACTGGCCTCCCAAGCGGATTCGACAGCAGTCTCGACGCTGGCCGCCAACAAGGTCATTCGCAACACCTACATGCTGCTGTCCATGACGCTGGCCTTTGCCGCCGTCACGGCAGGCGTGGCGATGGCGCTCAAGCTGCCGCATCCGGGCATCATCATTACGCTGGTGGGCTTCTTCGGCCTGTTCTTCGCCACGGTCAAGCTGAAGAACAGCGTCTGGGGCCTGGCGGCCGTGTTCGGCCTCACCGGTTTCATGGGCTACACGCTCGGGCCCCTCATCAACCACTACCTCGCGCTGCCCAATGGCGGCCAGACGGTGATGATGGCCATGGGCGGCACGGCCGCGATCTTCCTTGGTCTCTCCGGCTACGCGCTCACCACGCGCAAGGATTTCAGCTACATGGGCGGCTTCCTCACCGTCGGCGTGCTGGTGGCCTTCGTCGCCGGGCTTGCCGCGATCTTCTTCCAGATCCCGGCGCTGTCCCTGACCGTGTCCGCGGCCTTCGTGCTGCTGATGTCCGGCATGATCCTGTGGCAAACCGGCGACATCGTCAACGGCGGCGAGACCAACTACATCATGGCCACGGTGAGCCTGTTCGTGTCGATCGTCAATCTCTTCACCAGCCTGCTGCAACTGCTGGGGTTCTGGAACAGCAACGACTGATCTGCCGCTGTCCCGGGGCATTGCCCCGAACGCATCAGCCAATCAGAAGCCCCGGCTGCGCCTGCAACCGGGGCTTGTGCATTTCAGGATGGCGGCGCGCAGGGACAATCGTTCCATTCAATACGCGCAGCTTTCAGCCGGCTACTCCAGCTTCACGCCCGCTTTGCTCACGGCGGCACCCCATCGCACCAGCTGCGCCTTGAGATAGGCGCCGAATGCGGCTGAATCGAGAAAGGCCGGGTCGGCGCCTTGCTGCAGCATGCGCGAGCGCACGTCCTCGGTGACAAGCACTTTCTGGAAGGCCTGGGTCAGCGTGGCGGTGATGTCGGCAGGCAGGCGCGGCGGCGCGAGCAGGCCGTAGAAGCCCACCACTTCGAAGTCGCGCACGCCGGCTTCACGCATGGTGGGCACCTCGGGGATCGCTGCATTGCGTTCGGGTCCGGTCATGGCCAGCGCGCGCACCTTGCCGATCTTCACGTACTGCGCCACCTGCGGGATGGACTCGGCGATGAACTGCACCTGTCCGGCCAGAAGGTCGGTGAACGCCGGCGCGCTGCCCTTGTACGGCACGTGCACGATCTGTATGCCGGTGGCCGACTGCAGCATCTCGGGCACCAGGTGCGAGATGCCGCCGGTGCCGGCCGAACCGTAGTTGTATTTTCCCGGATTCTTTTTCGCCAGGTCGATGAACTCCGCCAGCGTCTTCGCCGGCACCGCCGGGTTCACCACCAGCGCGAGCGGCTGCTGCGCCGTGCGCGCGATCGGCGTGAAGTCGCGCAGGGTGTCGTAGCTGTTCCTGTAGATGAACTGGTTGATCACCATGGTCCCGGTGTTCGCCATCAGCAGGGTGTGGCCGTCGGCCGGCGATTTCGACACGAAATCCGCGCCGATGGTGCCGCCCGCGCCCGCCTTGTAGTCGATGAGCACCGGCTGGCCCAGCACCTTCGATGCCTGATTCGATATCTCAGCGGGAGGAAGTCCCTGGACTACATTGCGGGCGAAAGATTACTCCGCGTACTTCCAGTCCTCCGATTTCACGGGGGATCCCTCAACACCAAGCAGAGGCGTAGCAGCGGCGTTTGCCTACGGCAATTCGCGACAGGTTTCGCAATACGAGTGAAAATTGACTTACTCTATGGCGCGTTTGGTCCCTGACTGAGGGGAAACCTCAGGCTCTGACCCGAATTAACTAAAGTTCTTCTGCGGAATAACCGCATTCCCGTTGATGGCGAATGCGGGCGACGCGAACCAGATCGTTTGCTTCGTTAAATTCGTATCGAACCAGATAACCGCTACGTCCGCGGGAAATAATAAGTTCTCGCAGGCCGCCGGAGACAGGACGGCCGATCCCAGGCTGATGCGTGAGTACTTGCAACGCATCCAGTATGAAGTCCATCCATTCACTCACCAGCGGATCTTGCGATTTGGCAAGAAATTCCTCCAGCCGCAGTAGATCCTTCAGTGCGGCATCACTGAGGAAGACGCGGGGCATGCGTCATCGCACTCGTTTTGGCCGAAGGGGGCGCGGCTTGGGATCCAGTCCTTTGCGATGGTCCGCCAACTTCGAAAAATACGCGCGTACATCGCTCAATTGGTGGCCCAAACCACTGGCTTTCATGTCGCGCAATGCGTTCTTGGAATCCAACGCGAACGCCTCGCGCAGCCGTGCCCGCTGTACCGAATCGGCAAGGGTTTGAATCATGTAAGCATGCAAGCTCAACCCCGCATTCTTTGCCACTTCATCAAGCTCGGCCTTGAGCCCCGCGGGCAATTTCAAGCTGGTCGGTTTAGCGGCGCCGATGGTAGGCATTGGAGGCTCCTTGCGCTAGGTAGTCAGATATCACTACCCAGCCAATTTAGCACAAATTCCTGCTACGGGCCGGTGAGCGCGGCGGGGCTCTCGCAGGCAAGCCCAGGTGCGTGAGGATC
>CAXNIK010000404.1:0-3265 GCA_964202115.1 Burkholderiales bacterium | reverse complement strand
CACGTGGACCAGCTGCTGCCGGGGCACCGGTATCGTGAAAAGGGTGAATCCGGCGGTGGTGATTTCTCCCAGCCGCGGCCCGGCGGCAATCACCAGGTCGCAGTCGCGCACAGCCTGGGTCAGCGCGGCGTCGGTACCGGTGCTCAGGTGGCCGACGTACTGGTCCATCCGGTTGTCGACATAGTCCTGGCAACGGTAGGATGCGGCCACTGGCAGGTTCCATGCACGCGCAAACGCCTCGATACCCGCCTTTGCTTCGGTGCACCAGGTGCCACCCCCCACGATCATCAAAGGGCGCCGGGCCTGTCGGAGCATCTGTTCGAGTTCCTGCATCTGACGGCTACCCGGTGAGGCCTGTACTGGTTGGAAGCACAAGGCGTCTGGGACCGTAACCACTTCGGTCAGGACATCTTCTGGCAGAGATAACACCACCGGTCCCGGCCGCCCGGATGTGGCCAGGCAGAACGCCCGATTCACGTACTCGGGGATACGGCGCGGGTCGAGGATCTCGCCAACCCATTTGGCCGAGTCGGCAAACATGCGCTGGTAGTTGACCTCCTGGAAGCCCTCGCGCTCCCGCGCGGCGCGTGCAACCTGCCCAACCAGCAGGATCATCGGAGTGGAGTCCTGTTGCGCCGTGTGTACACCGATCGCGGCATGTGAGGCCCCTGGGCCCCGGGTAACCGCGCACACACCGGGTCGCCCGGTCAGCTTGCCATGGGCCTCAGCCATGTTGGCCGCCCCGCCCTCATGTCGGCAGGTGATGAAGCGCATCGTTTCGGCATGGGCGAGCAAGCCATCGAGTAGCCCGAGGTAACTTTCACCGGGCACCCCGAAAATCAACTCCGTACCATGGATCCGGAGTTGATCTGCCAGGATTTGGCCGCCGCTGCGCGGCGTGTTCGGGTAGGGCATGGAAGGGCCTACCTATTGGGGGACAGGGCGCCACACCAGCAGCCGCTTTTCGGAGACGCTGACACAGGCGTCGAGCACTAATGCAAATGCGGTCAGGACAATGATGCCCGCCAATACCGAATTGATGTCGAACACCGCTTCGGCCTGCAGGATTAGGTAACCCACTCCGCTGGAAGAGC
Source organism: Burkholderiales bacterium (assembly GCA_964202115.1). GTDB lineage: Bacteria > Pseudomonadota > Gammaproteobacteria > Burkholderiales > SG8-39 > CAIYPG01. Next base: position 2,171 of record CAXNIK010000404.1, on the reverse strand, counting down.
CCAGGTACTCGCCGACCACGGCACCAACAAAGGCCATGCCGACCGACGTATGCAGGCTGGAGAAGACCCAACTAGTGGCCGACGGAAGATAGATCGAGCGCAGCAACTGGCTTTTGTTGGCACCCAGCATTCGGGCATTTGCAAGCACATTCAGGCTCACCTCGCGCACGCCCTGGAATACATTGAAGAAGACTATACAAAACACCAGAGTGAAACCCAGCATGACCTTGGACCAGATCCCCAGGCCAAACCATACGACGAAGATCGGGCCGAGTATGACCCGTGGCATGGCATTGAGTGCCTTGATGTAGGGATCCAGCAAGATTGAGGCACCGGGACTCAGGCCAAGCCAGAAACCCGCAGCCATGCCCAACACCAAGCCCAGCACGAACGCCAGCATGGTTTCAAGCAGCGTGATGCCCAGGTGCGGGAAGATCGTGCCAGTTGAGAACCAGCGCCAGATCTGGATAAAGACTTTGATCGGTTCGCCGAAGAAGAATGCCGACACGACCTGGAAATGCACCAGAAAATGCCATATCAGCAACAGGCCGAGCAGCAGCGGCAGCTGGAAATACCTGATGCGACGATGGCGAACGGCTGTGAGGGTCGGGGTGCTCATTGGTTCTTTCTTGTTACTGCAGTCGGGCGTTGGCATATGCTTTGAGTACCTCTTCACGCATGGTTTTCCATATCTCGTTGTGCAACTCCAGGAAACGCTGGGTCAGCCGGATTTCGGCAACGTCGCGCGGTCTGGGGAGATCGATCTTGAACTCGCCGATCGGCCGGGTCGCCGGTCCGGCCGACAACACGATGACACGATCGGACAACGAGATGGCCTCCTCAAGATCATGGGTGATGAACACTACCGACTTGCGATCCGCATTCCATAGTTCCAGTAGTTCGTTCTCCATCAGGTGCCGGGTCTGGATATCCAGGGCGCTGAAGGGTTCGTCCATGAGCAGGATCTTCGGGTCTAGGATGAGAGTCTGCGCCATTGCCGTGCGTTTGCGCATGCCGCCAGAAAGTTGGTACGGGTACTTGTCACCGTGGCCGGTAAGGCCAACGCGCGCAAGCCACCGGTCGGCGAGGTTGGCGGCTTCGACCTTGGGCACACTGCGGAATTCCAGCCCGGCCATGACGTTCGAGCGAGCCGTTCGCCAGGGCATAAGCGCATCCGCCTGGAACAGATAACCCGCTTGGCGATTCAGGCCATTCAGGCGGGCTCCGAACACCTCAACATGACCGGTCGTGGGCTCCAGGAGGCCGGCAGCGACATTTAGCAGTGTGGACTTTCCGCAGCCGGTGGGCCCAACGACAGAGACGAATTCCCCTTGCTGAACGACGATAGTTGAGGATTCGACGGCCGTGTAGTCACCAAAAACGCAACTGATGTTGCGAAGTGTCAGACCAGGTGTGGCTCCAGCTTCCCCAGCACTCATTTGACGCCATACTTCTGGTTTGCTTTCACCGCGAACTGGTTGTCGTAGGTCTTGCTCAGAACAATTTTGGCACCCTTGACTTCCGCGTCGTATGAAAGAAGGCCGTCGTGCACCGTCTTCGCCGCCTCCGCTGCCAACATGCCGTCCGCTGAAAAGCCGCCCACTCCCTTGCGGATCGTGGCTAGGTAGAGATCGCGCTGGGCACGCCAGTATTCCTCGGGGATAGCCGCCAGAATGTCTTCCGCCTTGGCAGTCCGCATCCAGACCAGAGCACGGACGGTGCCGCTGACCACCGCCTGAACCACCGCCGGGTTCTTTGCTATGTAGTCGGCGTGCGCGTAGGTGGTAAGGAATGCAAAATCCGAACCGAAAAACGCCCTTGATTCTTCGACGCTTCGGGTGTCAAGGATTACCTTGATCTCGCCCTTCTGCTCGAGCTCGGATATAACCGGGTCGTAGTTGACGATAGCGTCAAGTTCGCCCCCGGTGCGAACTGCCGCTACCGCCCCCGCCGCGTTGCCGATGCCAATGACCGCCACATCTTCGGGTTTGAGACCGTTGCGTACAAGCAATTGGTTCAGCAGCAGGTGGGTAGCGGAGCCCGGCCCAGAGACGCCGATCTTCGCTCCCTTGAGATCCTTGACGCCGGTGTACTTGGAAGCCATCTTGGTTGTGAGCGCCACCACGATGCCCGGGGCTGAACTGTGCAGCACAATTGAGCGGATGTCCTGA
>CAXNIK010000403.1:0-3268 GCA_964202115.1 Burkholderiales bacterium | reverse complement strand
GAGCCAGTAATTGAGCTGGTTTTGCTGCACTTCGTGCAATCCATGGAACAGGGAGAGCTTCATGGTCATGGGCAACAATCACACTGCAATACGCAAGGGAGCCTCGGCGCCGGCCGCAGCCAATAGAAAAGGCCGCAAGCTCGATGCCTTCCCCGACAAGATAGACCTGCGCGACTGGCCCTATCAGCCCACGCTCGCGCCGCTGCCCGACCAGATCGTCAATTGCGCGCGCGTGCCCGAGGTGCTCAATCAGGGGCAGGAGGGCGCCTGCACCGGCTTCGCGCTGGCCGCGGTGGTGAACTTCCTGCTGCACAATCGTGGCATCGATCGCGCAGGCGATCAACTGGTCAGCCCGCGCATGTTCTACGAACTGGCGCGCCGCTACGACGAATGGCCGGGCGAGGACTACGAGGGCTCCTCCGCGCGCGGCGCCATGAAAGCCTGGGGACGCCACGGCGTGTGCACTCGCGCGAGCTGGACCGACGATCAGCACGGTCCCGGCCACTTCGACCAGCAGTGCATCGACGAGGCCAGGCTCACCCCCGGCGGCGCCTATTACCGCGTGGACTATCGCCAGGTGCGCGATGTGCACGCCGCCATCCACGAAACCGGCATCGTCTTTGCCACGCTGATGGTGCACGACGGCTGGAGCGAGCCCGGCCCCACCACCGTGTCGGTGAAGGAGGGCAGGGCCAAGATCGAGCTGCCCGTCATCGAGCGCAAGGGGCGCTCGGACAGCGGCCACGCCGTGGCGCTGGTGGGCTACACCGCGCAGGGCTTCGTGGTGCAGAACTCCTGGGGCGATACCTGGGGCTCGGGCGGCTTTGCGCTGCTGCCCTATGAGGACTTCATGCTGCACGCCACCGACGTGTGGGTGGCGCAACTGGGCGTGCCGGTGATGGCCGATCTGTGGGCGGGCGGCGCCGCCGACACACTATCCGGCGCCTTCCGCGCGGGCGAGGCCATTCCGCTGAACGACATCCGCCCCTATGTCATCGACGTGGGCAACAACGGCCTCCTGTCCGACCGCGGCGACTACTGGACCACCGAGGCGGATCTTGAGCGGCTTTTTCTGGAGACCATCCCCGCGCGAACCAGGGGCTGGAAGAAGCGCCGCGTCATGCTCTACCTGCACGGAGGCCTGAACAGCGAGCGCGACGTGGCCAAGCGCATCGTCGCCCTTCGCGAGGTGTGCCTGGCCAACGAGATCTATCCCCTGCATGTGATGTGGGAGACAGACTGGTTCGCCTCGGCGAAGCACATCCTCGAGGACCAGTTTACCCAGGCCGACGAACGCGCCGGCGGCCGCTTTCTCGAGCATCTGCGAGAGGCGCGCGATCGCGTGCTGGAGCTCACCCTGGCCGTACCTGGTGGCGGGTTGTGGAGCGAGATGAAGGAGAACGCCGAGCTGGCCTCCGTGGGCCGGCAGGGCGCGATGAACCTGGTGGTGAGGTACGCCAAGCAGGCCAAGGCATTGCTGTCGGGCAAGATCAAAAAGGACAAGTCGGGCGCATGGGAACTGCACGTCGTTGCCCATAGCGCCGGTTCCATCCTCGCCGCCCACGCCATTTCGCAGCTCGCCAGCCTGGGCCTGGCGTGGAAGACCCTGCAGTTCCTGGCCCCGGCCATCCGCATGGACAGCTTCAAGGAACTGGTCATGCCCGAGATCGAAGCCAAACGCTGCCCGCGGCCCAGCCTGTATATCTTGAATGACGATGCCGAGCGCGGTGATGAAGTTGGGCCCTATGGCAAGTCGCTGCTGTACCTGGTCAGCAATGCGTTTGAAGGAACGCGCGGCGTGCCCTTGCTGGGGATGCAGAAATTTCTGGAGGCGGATGAGGAGGTGAGGGCGTTGCTCTCAGCCGATGTAGATGGTCGGAAAGGGATTGTCGTGGCTGGGGAGGCGGGGGAGATGGGCTCGGTGGCGAAGTGCGGCTCGCATGGCGGATTTGATAATGATGTGGATACGATGAACTCGGTGCTGACGCGGATTTTGGGTGAGGTGCCGGGGCGGGTGTTTGTGGAGAGGGATTTGCAGTTTTGAAGATTCCTGCTGTTGGTAATTCTGCAGGCGGTGCCTGCAGAATTAGGGAGCAGTGATGTAAATAGCAACTGAAAACGGAAGGAAAGATCGATGGCTAAGAAATTCGCGGAATTGCGCGTGCGCATGTCGCCCGAGTCCCAGGCTCGATCCGGAACTCTGCCGCTTTCTCGGAATCGTGATCTACATGTACTACAAGGATCACGCGCCGCCGCATTTCCACGCGGAGTACGCTGAGTTTGAGATCACTGTCGAAATCGAGTCGGGAGTGGTGACCGGAAGATTCTCGCATCGCGCCCTGAATCTGGTCATGGAGTGGTACTCTTTACACAAGTCTGAACTCGCGGCAGACTGGTTTCTTGCACAGAGCAAGCAGCCGTTGAAAAACATTGAACCACTGGAGTGACGCCATGTTTCTTCACGTTGTTGAAGCGCGTTACGTTCGAGACTACGTTGTGTGGCTGAAATTCAGCGACGGCGCGACTGGAGAAGTGGATCTCCGCACCGAGCTCGACGGGCCTGTTTTCGAAGCGCTTCGGGACATCGAACAGTTCAAGCGTTTTTCGATTGCTTGCCATACGCTCGCGTGGCCTAACGGTGCAGACTTCGCGCCCGAGTTTCTTCGCGAGCACGTTGCAGTCACCGCTTGAGTTCAGCATTGGAGGTCACAATGAAATATCGAATTGCATTACACAAATTGGAAGAGGGTTACAGCGTGTCCGTGCCGGGGCTCGCGGGCTGTTGGTCTCAGGGCTCCACCGAGCAGGAAGCACTGGATAACATCCGAGACGCGATTCGCGAGTATCTGTCTGTCGTCGAGGAACAACTCCGAGGCGAAGAGTTCCGCGAAGTTGAAGTAACACTCTAGCTTTGCCGAAGCTTCCAGGCGTAAATCACCTCGACGCCGTCCGGGCGCTCGAAAAGGCCGGATTTCAGATCGTGCGTCAGGGCAAGCACATCGTCATGAGTAATGGGCAGCGCTCCTGACCATTCCTCGCCACAATCCGGTCAATGCCTTCACCATGGGCGGTATAGCTCGTGACGCCGGTATTTCCATTGAGCAGTTTCGCGAACTCCTCTAGCCCATCTTTAACATGGGTAAAAATGTCTTATGCTAGATCAATAGCTTACGCGGCCTGAATTCTCCAAGTGGCACTACATTCACGTCATTTTGCTCAAACGATGAGTTTCTTTGTTCCTCCTGGGTTGGGGTCCAGAGCCAAGGCT
>CAXNIK010000402.1:0-3274 GCA_964202115.1 Burkholderiales bacterium | reverse complement strand
TTGGTGTCATACAGGCGCCGGTTGGGGTACTTCTTGATCAGGCGAACAGTGTCGGACATGGTTTGCCGCTGCCTTGAATATATCGATGTTTTTCCCCGGTATTCAGCCGCGTCGCGCCCGAATATCGAACCCGAATTTCATTACGAATTTCATAACTATTGCATCGCACCATACACTGCCCGGCTTGGCGAGTCCAGCATGGTGCGCCCCGCCACTTTCTATTGCATGTGCTGGCCGCCGTTGATAGCGATATTGGCGCCGTTCACAAAGGCCGCCTCCTCGGAGCACAGATAGATGATGAGGCCGGCCACCTCTTCGGGCTTGCCCAGCCTGCCATTGGGAATCTGCGGGATGATCTTGGTGTCCAGAATGTCCTTGGGAATGGCCGTCACCATCTTCGTGCCGATATAGCCCGGCGAAATGGTGTTCACGGTCACGCCCTTGCGCGCCACTTCCAGCGACAGCGACTTGGTGAAGCCGTGCATGCCGGCCTTGGCCGCGGCGTAGTTGGTCTGCCCGAACGCCCCCTTGGAACCGTTCACCGAAGAGACATTGATGATGCGCCCCCAACCGCGCTCGATCATGCCGTCGCAGACCTGCTTGCTCATGTTGAATACCGAGTCCAGGTTGGTATGCATGACCACATCCCAATCGGCCTTGGTCATTTTCCTGAAGGTCATGTCGCGGGTGATGCCGGCGTTGTTGACCAGGATATCCACCGGCCCCAGGTCAGCCGAGACCTGCTCCACGCACTGCTTGCAAGAGTCGAAGTCGGCAACATCGACCCCGTAGGCGCGAAAATCATAGCCTCGCCCCTTCATGTCCGCCAGCCACTTGTCGGACGTCTTGTTCGACGGCGAATAGGTCACCGCCACCCGATACCCGGCATCGGCCATTTTCGCGCTGATGGTTTCACCCAGACCGCCCATGCCTCCGGTAATGACTGCCACTCTGCTGTTCATGACTCCCCCTTTGAACTGATTACGCTGCTGCCTCGTACAAATCTGCCCGCATCATGCACCGGGCAGGCCGCCGTTCAGCGCTCTACTGCCAGAGCAACCCCCATGCCACCGCCTATGCACAGCGATGCCAGGCCGCGCCTGGCATCGCGGCGGACCATTTCGTGCAGCAGGGTCACCAGGACACGGCAGCCCGACGCACCGATGGGATGACCCAGGGCAATGGCACCGCCGTTGACATTGATTTTCGAGGTGTCCCATTCCATTTGCTTGTTCACGGCGATGGCCTGGGCGGCAAAGGCCTCGTTGATCTCCATCAGGTCCAGGTCCGAGGTCTTCCAACCCGCCTTGGACAAGCACAGCCTGGAAGCCGGCACCGGGCCCATGCCCATGATCTTGGGGTCCAGCCCGGCCGAGGCATAGGCTCGCACCCTGGCCAGCGGCTTGAGGCCCAGGGATTTCGCCTTTTCGGCCGACATCATGATCACCGCGGCCGCGCCGTCGTTGATGCCCGAGGCATTGCCCGCCGTGACCGTGCCCGCCTTGTCGAACGCCGGGCGCAATTCGGCCAGGGTCTCCGCCGTGGTGCCGTGCTTGGGATACTCGTCGCTGTCCACCTTCAGGGCCGGGCCTCTTCGCTGAGGGATCTCGATGGGCAGGATTTCGTCCTTGAAGCGCCCGGCCTTCTGCGCCGCCTCAGCTTTTTGCTGGCTGGCCGCGGCGAAGGCGTCCTGCTCGGCACGCGAGATATTGTGCAGCTTGGCAACGTTTTCCGCGGTCACACCCATGTGGTAGTTGTTGTAGATGTCCCACAGGCCGTCCACGATCATGGAGTCGACCAGCTTGGCATCGCCCATGCGAAAGCCGCCGCGTGAATTGGGCATTATGTGGGGCGAGATGCTCATGTTTTCCTGGCCGCCGGCGACGATGATTTCGGCATCGCCGCACTGGATGGCCTGGGCCGCGAGGTGAGTCGCCTTGAGCCCGGAGCCGCAGACCTTGTTGATGGTCATGGCAGGCACCATGTCGGGGAGTCCGGCCTTGATGGACGCCTGACGTGCACCATTCTGGCCTATGCCGGCGGTAAGCACCTGGCCCATGATCACCTCCGACACCTGATCCGGAGCAATGCCGGTCCTGGCGAGCAATTCACGTATCACGTGCGCCCCGAGGTCCGATGCGGGGATGGTTGCCAGCCCTCCGCCGAATTTGCCTATGGCAGTTCGCCCTGCGGCGACGATCACGACTTCAGTCACTGCGTTCTCCTTGTGCACTCCCGCCTGACTCGAGCGGGCGGCTGATGATGGGATCCGGATTCGTACTACGCGGATTCATACTACGCGTTGCTTGACATAACTTCCCGGCGCCGGCTCCAGTGCCTTGCGGCCATGCCCGCCCAGGCGCTTCTTTGCCTTGATCTTGCTCCCGCCATACCCGGCTAGCCAGGCGCTCCAGTCGGACCACCAGCTGCCCGGATGCTCCTGGGCGCCGGCCAGCCAGGCTTCGCCTTCCCCGGAAGGTCGTGCCTCGGAAGTCCAAAAGCTGCGGCGGTTCTTGTTCGCCGGATTGATGATGCCGGCGATGTGCCCGCTCGCCCCCAGCACGAAGCGCGATTCACCCTTGAGCAATGCGGTGGAATGGTAGGCCGTGCGCCAGGGTACGATGTGATCCTCGCGCGTGGCCACCACATAGGCAGGCATCTGCAACCGGCCCAGATCGACGGCCTGGCCGAGCATGGTCAGCCTGCCCGGATCGCGCAGGGCGTTGTCCAGGTACATGTTGCGCACATACCAGCAATACATGGGCCCCGGAAGGTTGGTGGCATCGCTGTTCCAGTAAAGCAGGTCGAAGGCCTCGGGGTGACGCCCCTTGAGGTAGTTGTTGACGACATAGGACCACACCAGGTCATTGGCGCGCAGCGCGGAAAACACAAACGCCAGTTCCTTTCCGGGCATGATGCCGCCCTTGCCGATGGCCGCCTCGCGCGCGGCCAGGCTGGCCTCGTCCACGAACAGACTGATCTCGCCGGTATCGGAGAAATCCAGCATGGAAGCAAGCAGCGTCAGGCACTCAACCGGGTCTTCTTCCCGCGCGGCCATGACGGCCAGCGCCGATGCCAGCAGCGTGCCGCCCACGCAGAATCCCATGGCATTGATTTTCTTCTGGCCGGAGATCGCCCGGACTTCGTTGATGGCGCCGATGACGCCATCGCGCAGATAATCGTCCCAGGACAGCGTCGCCTGCTCCTGCTGGGCATTGCGCCAGGACACCATGAACACGGTATGGCCCTGCTCCACCATGTAGCGCACCAGGGA
>CAXNIK010000401.1:0-3300 GCA_964202115.1 Burkholderiales bacterium | reverse complement strand
TCATGCCTCGGGCCAACCGCCATTTTCTGCCGAATCATGTCTGGCACCTTACCCCCACTCTAGGGTCGGACCCGCACAACACTAGGGTCGGACCCGCACAACACCTTGATCCGGAGAAATTTTCACGTAATATAGGAGCGATCCAGGCGTTTGCAGGCAGTTTTTCTGCGGCAAAATGCATGTGCTAACGAGAGAGATATCATGCCTCGGGCCAACCGCCATTTTCTGCCGAATCATGTCTGGCACCTTATCCGGCCAGCATCGCCGCCGACCTCACGCCAGATCGGCTGGCGCGCTTTTTTACCGCCGAGTCCGACGGCAGCACCTACCGCATCAATAAAGGCATCCGCGACATGCTGGTGTTTTCCGAGCAGGACGTGATCAAAGACCCGCCCTTCTCCAAACTCGACCTGATCAGCTGCCGCAACCTCCTCATCTATATGGGCGCGGAACTGCAGAAGAAACTCACTCCGCTGTTCCACTACGCGCTGAAACCTGGCGGCAGGTTATTCCTTGGCACTTCCGAAGGCGTGAGCGAATTTGGCGAGCTGTTTTCCGTGCTGGACCGAAAAGCGAAGCTGTATCAGCGCAACGAGAATTTCCACGGCATGGAGGGTGCGGCTCCGGGTCGTTATCTTCCGCCCATGACGGCGATGGATGCCGGGTTCCCACGGGACGCAAAAAAGCCGGCATTGCGGGCAAAACTGCCCATGCGCGAACTGACCGAACAAGTGCTGTTGCAGCAGTTTGCCCCGGCCAGCGCGCTCGTCAACGGCGAGGGCGACATTCTCTACCTGCACGGCCGCACCGGGATGTACCTGGAGCTGGCCCCGGGCGAGACTGGCATCAGCAACATCCTGAAGATGGCCCGCGAAGGCCTGCGTCGCGATCTGACCAAGGCCCTGCACCAGGCGGCCGGCACCCGGGAGATCGTGCGCTGCCCGGGCCTGCGCGTCAAAACCAACGGCGACTTCACCCTGGTTAACCTGACCGTCTGCCCGGTGGCGGAAGGTTCTGCCGCAACGCCCGCGTCGCATTTGTACCTGGCCATGCTGGAGGATGCGCCAACCCCCGCCCGCGAAGCGGCGCAGCAGGCCGCCGTGCCGGCCGGTGCCGGGGACCCCGGCGCCAAATCGAGCGCTGAAGCGGACCCCGAGTCGCGCATCGCAGCACTCAAGCAGGAATTGCGGGCCAAGGATGAATATATCCAGAGCACCCACGAGGAACTCGAGAGCTCCAACGAAGAGCTTAAGTCCTCCAATGAGGAAATGCAGTCGGTGAACGAAGAATTGCAATCCACCAACGAGGAACTGGAAACCTCCAAGGAAGAGTTGCAGTCGGTCAATGAGGAACTGAGCACCGTCAATTTCGAGTTGCAAACCAAGGTGGCGGATCTGTCGCAGGTCAATAACGACATGAACAACCTGCTGGCCGGCACCGGCATCGGTACCGTATTTGTGGACCATCAACTGCGCATCATGCGCTTTACTCCCGCCGCCAGCGCGATCATCAACCTGATCCTCTCCGACGTGGGCAGGCCCGTGAGCCACATCGCCTCCAACCTCGTCGACTACGACCGCCTGGTGGCGGACGTGCAGGCGGTGCTGGACACGCTGATACCCAAGGAACTGAACGTGCAGACCACAGAGGGCAAGTGGCACACGATGCGCATCCTTCCCTACCGCACACTCGACAACGTGATCGAGGGTGCGGTGATCTGTTTTATCGACATCACGGAGATTGTTCGGACACGAGAGGCATTGCGCAAAGCCAATGAGCTGCTGCGTCTGGCGGTGGTGGTACGCGACGCACACGACGCCATTACAGTGCAGAACCTGGACGGCCGCATCCTGGCCTGGAACCCGGGCGCGGTAAGGATGTATGGCTGGAGCGAAGCCGAGGCGCTGCTGCTGAATGTGCGCGACCGGATCCCGCAGGAGTTGCGCGAGGAAGCACTGGCCACGCTGGCCCGGATTGCCGCGGCTGAAATTCTGGAGCCGTATCAAACCCAGCGGATCACCAAGCAAGGCGATGTCCTGGCGGTCTCGATAATTTCCACCGCTTTGCTGAATGAGGCCGGTGAGATGTACGCGATTGCGACGACGGAACGCCCGTTCGGTGGAGGCGCTCATTGACCGAAAAGGATAAACGCCCCGCAGCCGATGCCGTTTCGGCAAGCGCATCGCAGGCGCTGCGCCAGCAGGCCGAAGCGCGCTTGTTGAAAAAAACGGCGCTGTCGCCGGAATATGATGAAGCACTGTCGCCCGCAGCAACGCGGCAGATGCTGCACGAACTGCGTGTACACCAGATCGAGCTGGAGATGCAGAACGCGGAATTGCGCGAGTCGCAGGCAGCACTGGACGTCGTGCGGGCGCGCTACTTCGACCTCTACGACCTGGCGCCGGTAGGCTATTGCACCATCAGCGAGCAAGGGCTGATCATGCAAGCCAACCTTACCGCCGCCAGCCTGCTGGGCATGCCCCGTGGCGCACTGGTCAAGCAGCCGTTGTCCCGGCGCATCTTCAAAGCGGACCAGGACATCTACTACCAGCACCGAAAACGGCTTACTGAGAGCAGTGGCCCGCAGTCGTGCGAGTTGCGGATGGTGCGGAACGATGGCACGCAATTCTGGGCGCACCTGACGCTCACCGCAGTTCACGACGCTGATGGCGCGCCCGAACTGCGCGCCGTACTGAGCGACATCACCGAGCGCAAGCGGGTCGAGGCAGAGCGGGCACTGCTCGATCAGGCGCTGCAGGATAAGAACGCCGAGCTCGAAAGCGCCAAGCTCGTGGCCGAAAAAGCCAGCCTCGCGAAATCGGATTTTCTGTCCAGCATGAGCCATGAACTACGCACGCCGCTCCATGCGATCCTCGGTTTCGCCCAGCTCATGGAAGAGGGGTCTCCGCCGCCGACGACCTCCCAGAAGGGCAAAATCGGGCAGATTCTCAAGGCGGGGTGGTACTTGCTGGAACTGATCAACGAAATCCTCGATCTCACGCTGATCGAGTCCGGGAAGCTGTCGCTGTCAATGGAGTCGGTGTCGCTCTCCGAAGTCATGCGCGAATGCGAGGCCATGATAGAACCGCAGGCGCAAACGCGCGATATCCGCGTGGCCTTTCCCCAGTTTGAATGCGCGTACTTTGTCAAAGCCGACCGCACACGGGTGAAGCAGATTCTTATCAACCTGCTGTCCAACGCGATCAAATACAACAAGGTGGGCGGAACGGTGGACGTGGACTGCATCTCGATCAGCACAGGACACATTCGCATTTGCGTCAGGGACAGCGGCGAAGGCTT
>CAXNIK010000400.1:0-3321 GCA_964202115.1 Burkholderiales bacterium | reverse complement strand
CAATCACTCAGCCTGCTCGAGGCCGCGCGGCTGCTGGGCAGCGGCGTGTGGGGCGTGTTCCTGCGCGTCGGCCTGCCGCTGGCCCGACCGGCCATCGCCGCGGGAACATCATTGGCGCTGATGGAGGTGCTGGCGGACTTTGGCGCCGTGTCCTATTTCTCGGTGAACACCTTCACCACCGGCATCTACCGCGCCTGGTATTCCATGGGCGACAGCGCCGCGGCGGCGCAGCTCGCGCTGATATTGCTCAGCTTCGTTGCACTGCTGGTGTTCCTGGAGCGGCAGAACCGCAGCCGCGCCCGCTATGACCAGTCCGCGCCGCGCCCCAACCGCCTGCATGAATTGCGCGGCTGGCGCGCCTGGCTGGTGGTGGTGCTGTGCGCCATCCCGCCGCTGGTGGGCTTCTTCCTGCCCATGGGCATACTGGGCCATGTCATCTGGACCGAGCCTGCGTCGCTGTTCACCTCGCGCTTCTTCACCCTGGCCGGGAACAGCCTCAGCCTGGCCCTGATCGCAGCAAGCGCCGCGGTGATGCTGGCGGCGCTCATGGCCTATGCGGCGCGCCTGGCGCACTCACCGGCGGTGACCCTGGCCAATCGCATCGCCGGGCTTGGCTATGCCATCCCCGGAGCGGTCATCGCCGTGGGCATACTCGTTCCCCTGGGTCGCCTGGACAATGTGCTGGCCACCTGGCTGGAGGACGCCGCCGGCATCAAGGTCGGGTTGTTGCTCACCGGCACGCTGTTCGCCGTGATCTATGCCTACCAGGTGCGCTTTCTGGCCATCGCCCAGCAAACACTGGAAGCCGGCCTGGCGAAAATCAAGCCGAGCATGGAAGACGCCGCGCGCAGCCTGGGACTCAGCCCGGCCCGCACCCTGGTGCGCGTGCACGCACCGCTGATGTGGGGCAGCCTGCTCACCGCCGGCCTGATGGTGTTCGTGGACGTGATGAAGGAACTGCCCGCGACTTTTGCCCTGCGGCCATTCAACTTCGACACGCTGGCCGTGCAGGCCTACAACATGGCCAAGGACGAGCGCCTGCCGGAGGCAGCCGCGGCTTCGCTGATCATCGTCGCCGCCGGCCTGATACCGATCGCGCTGCTGGCGCGCGCGACTTCGGCCAAGCGGGCTGCTCCGGCCATGGCCGCCCCGGTCATGGTCACCGAAGCCACGGCCCAATGAAAAAAGCGGACAAAGGCGGTCTCAGCATGGCTGAGACCGCCCGATGCAAAATAAACCTGCTTATTTGAAACCGGAGCGGTCGGCGATGCGTTGCGCTGCGGGCTGGTTCTGTCCCACCTTGACCAGGTTCAGGCTGTCCACCTTCAACGGCCCGAAAGATTCCATCGCCGGATTGGTCACCTTCACGCTGGCCACCGCGGGCCACTCATTGTTGCCGTCGGCGAAATAGCGCTGCGCCTCGTCGCCGGCCAGATACTCGAGGAACTTCACCGCCGCATCCTTGTTGGGCGCGTGCTTGAGCATGCCGCCGCCGGAGATGTTGACATGCGTGCCGCGGTTCGCGGCATTAGGCAGCACCACCGCCAGCTTGTCCGCGGCAGCCTTCTCATTGGGCTTGGCCGAGCGCATGAGGCGGGCGATGTAGTAGGTGTTGGTCACCGCGATCCTGCACTCGCCGGCCGCCACCGCCATCAACTGGTCGGTGTCGCCGCCCTTGGGGTCGCGCGCCAGATTGGCCTTGAGACCTCTCACCCATTCCTCGGCCTTCGACTCGCCGTGGTGGGCGATCATGCTGGCGATGAGCGACAGGTTGTAGGGATGACTGGAGCTGCGTATGCAGACGGAGTTCTTCCATTTCGGATCGGCAAGATCTTCGTAGTCGCGGATATCACCGGCCTTCACCGACTCCTTGCTGTAGATGATGGCGCGCGCACGCGTGGAGAAACCGTACCACTTGCCATCGGGATCGCGCAGCGAGGCCGGGATGCGCGCGTCCAGGAGTTTGGACTTGACCGGCGCGTAGATGCCGGCCTCGTCGGCGCGCCAGATGCGGCCCACGTCGACGGTGATGAACACGTCAGCCGGACTCCTGGCGCCTTCATTGCGTATGCGCTCGAACAGGGCATCCTCGCCACCCTCGATGCGATTGATCCTGATGCCGGTCTGCCTGGTGAAGTTGTTGTACAGCGCCTCATCGGTCTGGTAATGACGTGCGGTGTACAGATTGAGCACCTTCTCCTGCGCCGTTGCCGGGGAGGCAAGCTGCAAGGCAGCCAGTGCAACGCCTGCCAGCAGCAGGCTTTTTCCGCGTTTGAGATACATCATTGCTCCATCATTGCTCCATCCTTGTTTGCCTTGCCTGGACAGGGTCAATGATAACAAGAATGTTTCTCATTTATCAATACCCTAAAATATTTAGGGTTATTTCAGCACAAAAAAACTCGCAAGGTATTGATTCAGCTCAAACAGAATCTGCCTTCTGAGAAGGCAGAGTAGTCAGAACCTCAGCGCAATGTCAGCCGAAGCGGCCGCCGGTCATGTACATCAAATCCCCGGTGATGCAGACGGCATCGGCCGTGGCGTAGAACAGCACGCCCTGCGCCGTGTCTTCCGGCTCACCCAGGCGCCTCTTCCCTGTTGACCCTGCTTATTTGGATTCGTCCATCCAGGCGAGTTGTATCGCCTCGAGGATTTTTTCTCCGCAACGATCCGGCGTGTCATCGAAACCATCCAGTTCCATGACCCACTTCATCAGGTCGGTGAAACGCACGTATTGCGGGTCGACATCAGGATGCTTTTCCGCAAGCTCGATGGCGATGTCCAGGGTGTCGGTCCACTTCATCAGGATTTTCCTTCCGAAACCATGTTGATGGTGTAGCGCGGTATCTCTATGGTCAGGTCCTCGTCCAGAATCCGGGTCTGGCAGGACAGGCGCGAATTCGGCTCCAGGCCCCAGGCCTTGTCCAGCATGTCCTCTTCCTTTTCCTCGGGCTCGTTCAGGGAATCGAAGCCCGAGCGCACGATGACATGGCAGGTGGTGCAGGCACAGACCTTCTCGCAGGCATGCTCGATATCTATGCCATTCCTCAGCAGGTTGTCACAGAGAGAAGCGGCTGGATCGGCCTGGAAAGTCTTGCCTTGCGGGCAGAGGGTTTCGTGGGGGAGTACGGTGATCTTGGGCATTTTAAAAAGCTGCTCTGAAAAGCTATGACTCAAACATTCGCAATGTTCTTCCCCGCCAGCGCCTGCTTCACCGAGCGATCCATGCGGCGGGCGGCGAAGGCTTCGGTGTCGCGGTTGACGCGCTCGATGGCCGCCTTGATGGCGCGATGGTCACTGCCGGCCACCAGCGCCGTCAAT
>CAXNIK010000399.1:0-3329 GCA_964202115.1 Burkholderiales bacterium | reverse complement strand
GCAAGGAAATCCATGCCGATGTGATTGAAGGTCTCGATGGTGGGCTCATCGAGAAACAGCGCCGAGATCAGCGGCGAGGCGCCAATCAGGTCGCCGGCGGACACCACGACATGGTTGGGATTCCCCGCCTTGAGCTGCGCGATGGCGGTGGCGAGATAGGCCGCCCCGCCCGCGGGAACGGCGATCATCTTGCTGTCCGGACCGGGCGCGCTGATGGACATCCGGGGCGGCTCCAGGTTGCCGTGGAAATCGTTGAAACCAATGAGGCGCACCGTCACCGTGGCAGGCGCTGCGACAGCCGCAGAAGACGGCATGGCCGGGTGCCGGCCACCACACCCGGACAGCAGGACCAGGCAGGTCAGGAGCGCGCCCGCCAACCGGCATGAACCGCGCACCACCGCGGCTCGGGCAATCGAAGTTCGGAGCTGGCCGGTCAAGGGTGGACGGATGAGTCTATTTGAGACCCATGCAGCTGGCGTAGTAACTGACCGTTCCCGGCCAGTCGGAGAACACACCCAGCACACCGACGTCCTTCGCCAGGACATCGAGCACCTGCATAACATCGCCTTCCCTGCGGATGGCAGCATCGAAGCTCTGATAGTAGAAACCATTCCTGCCGTCGGCCAGCAAGCCGGATCGCTCCAGCGACCAGGTGATGATACCCAGTCCGGCAGCCCTGGCGCTGCGCGCATAGGCAGAAGGCACGATCCGGCCGTCCCTCACCTCCAGCAGCGCGAACAGCGGCGGCGCCACGATGCGTATGCCCTCGCTGCGATAGCGCTTGAGCTCGTCGAAACCGGGCAGTTCCGCCACCTTCTCGGCATCGTCCAGGTACACCGCCTGCCGGCCGAATGCCGGCTCGGCCCTGATCCAGTAGAGCACGTCGTCCTTGTTGAAGGACTGCGGGAACACGCGCGCGGCCGGCACCTTGGCCGCCTTGTATTCGTCGATCAGCTTCTGCGCGTACTGCTCCTGGGTAAAGCCCTCGAAGGGCATGCTCACGCTGGGCGACTTCAGCTCCGGGGTCATTTTCACCCCCAGGCTCCTGAACAACTCTATGCTTTCGCCATGCGTGAGCAGCGTGCCGCTGGTCGGCCCGCTGTACAGGTCGGTGCGCCAGTTGGCCGTGCCCGCCATGTACTCCTCCACCGTGCGTGCCCTGGGATTGGCGGCGTCCATCTTGCCGCGCAGCGTCCTGAACTCCGCCAGCGTGATGTCGCTGGTGCGGCACTCGGCCGAGGCCGGCTTGTTGGTCTGCGGATCGTAGGGCGTAAAGCCCCGCGTGCACTTGGCCGCCAGCGGCGTGGCCAGGATATTGGTGGTGGTATGCAGATCATTCTGCGCGTGCCGGCACACCAGCTCCCTGTCCCTGGTGAAGGTGACGTCGCACTCGATCACCCCGGCGCCCATGCGCGCGGCGGCCTCGTAGGACTCGCGCGTGTGCTCGGGAAACATCAGCGGCGCGCCGCGATGACCGATGGAGAACGCGGTCTTGCGCAGGGGCTTGTCGGCGCAGGCCAGCAGCTTCGATTTGAGCGGGCTCTCGCTCATCTCCGACACCAGAAAGTAAGGCCGCGGCCCGACCTGGATGTTGGTCGCCGGCCTGACCTGCTGTGCGGTGGCAACCGCGGCGACGCCCAACAGCAGCGTGACTGAGAGAAGCTCGAGCGGGCAAAGGCGCATGCAGGCATATTAGCAGTGCAGTATTGCACTACTGTTGCATCCGGAATTGCGCGACGCCGAACGGCCCCTCAGGCCCGTGCCGCGACGGCCGCCAGCCCCAGCGCGCTGATGATCAGCGGGAAATACAGCGTAGCAAAGCGCCACTGCAGCAACACCGTGGCGATGACCGGCGCCGACACCCAGGGTGCCAGCGCCGCCGCCAGTCCCAGGTCCGCACTGCCCCCGCCTGAAGGGATGCCGGTCAGCAACGCCGCGTGCAGGATCACCGCCTGCAGCGCGAACAGCAGGCCAAAGGACAGCTCATGCCCCAGTTCGCGCAGTGCCAGCCACAGCGTGCCTGCACTCAGCACCACGATGATGAAGATCACCTCGTACACGCCCGCGGGCACGGCGCCCATGAGATGCAGCATCGACTCGGAGGCGGACAGCGCCGCCAGGGGCAGCGCCACCATAAAGAAGAAAAGATCCAGCGCCTGCTCGCCCGCCACCACCGAAGTGGCCTTGCTCCAGGAATTGCCGGCGCGCCGCAGCAGCGCGGCACAGAGCACATAGCCCGCCGTGCCGCCAGGGCGGTCCGGCTCAAGTGGAAGGTGTTTGGTTCAGCCATATCCTCGTTGTCATGCGCGCGACCCCGCAATGAAGCTACAGAATCATTACGCGGCCATGACAACGAGGTTGAAATGGCTTCAATTGTCCACCATCACTATCGGCTGATCAGCGGCCTTTCTTCGTCCCTTCTTCTACCAGCGCCACCATGGCCTGGGCATCGGGCACGCTGCTCGCCTTCAGCCCGGCCACCACCCCAGCCTGATTCTGCGCCGGCTGGTTCTGGCTCACCTTCCATTTGCCCAGCAGGCGCGTGATCACCATCTCCACGCCGATGATGGCGCCCATCAATCGCGTGACGTGCTCCTCGGGCGCGTCGGACACGGCCCAGGGTTGCGCAAAGTCCGCCTCGTTGTGCGCGGTCAGCGATTCGAGCTGCGCGCGCAGCCACTGGGCATCATCCACCACGCGCAGCACGCCATAGGCATGCACCACCGCGTAATTCCAGGTGGGCACGACTTTCCCGGTCTCCTGCTTGGTGGGGTACCAGGAAGGCGTGATGTAGGTGTCCGGGCCGTGGAATATGGCCAGGGACTCGCCTTCTTTATTCAGATCCTCCAGAATGGAATTGGCCCGGGCCACATGCCCGCGCAGGCTGCCATAGGGTGCGGGCGAATCCGACAGGTACAGCGGAATGTGATTGGCATTCAGCCCGCTGGAAGACAAAGTCACCAGGCTGGCCAGCGGCCGCGAGCGGATCAGCTCGTGCATGACCTCGACGCGGGTTTCTTCGAAGTGTTTGGCGATGTACATGCAAATTCCTTGGACGTATGCGTGCTCAGCTTAGCAGCGCGGGATTGCCCCGCCACACCGCATAGGTCAGCGCCGATGCCAGCGTTACCCAGCCCAGATAAGGAATCAGAAGAATACCGGCGAGGGCACGCACGCGCCAGAATGCCACCAGCGTGCACAAGATAAGCACCCAAAGAACAAGAATCTCAACAAAGGCCGCGGCTCCCAGGCGCCAGACGAAGAACAGCCAGGTCCACAGCGCATTGACGGCCAACTGGATCAGGAACAAGCCAAGCGCCGCGCGTGCC
>CAXNIK010000398.1:0-3339 GCA_964202115.1 Burkholderiales bacterium | reverse complement strand
GGTGTTCTCTTCCTGTATGGGCAGGGCATCCATGTCGGCGCGCAGGCCGATGGTGTGAGTGCTCCTGCCGGAGCGGATGACACCCACCACGCCGGTCTTGCCGACGCCCCTGTGTACCTCGTCGCAGCCGAACCCGGTCAGTTGCGCGGCGATGATGTCGGAGGTGCGCTCTTCCTGGAAGCCCAGGTCGGGGTGGGCATGGATGTCGCGACGCAACGCCTTCATCGCGTCGTGGCTGCTGCGGATGCTGTCGGGAATGGACATGGCCGTCATGCACGGACCTGCTGGTCCGTGTGCATTGATCAGTACTTGAGCGAGGCCTTGTCGTCGGGCCAGGGATAGGCGCGCCAGCCGACGAAGGGTGCAGGTTCCGTGATCGCGGCGCCGAAGCGGCTGGTTAGTGCCGACAACAGGTCGGCAGCCTCGGGCGGTTGCCTGGCCCATTCGGTGAAGAGCAGACAGCGTGGCCGGAACGAACCCTTGCCAATGTCCTGTGCTATGCGGGTGCAGTAGCGAATGTGCTTGACGCCAAAAGCCGCGAGCTGCTTCTGGCCTTGGGTGCTGATCCAGTCGATGATGGCCGCATCCTCGCTCTCAGGTGCCGCGAAGCGCAGCGCCGAGATCCAGTCCGCATCGACCAGGGCATCATTGCCCGGCAGGGCCAGGCGTTCCAGGTAAAGGGTTTGCGCACTTTGCCCGCCTGACCGGGTCGCCCTGACCACGGGGCCGTAGAGGTCGCCGTCCCTCATCTTCGGATAGGCCGGGGTGAGGAACACATCGGAATCGCGAAACTGATACACGCTCATCACCGCCAGCCCGCCGATCACCGGCTGATAGCCGGCCACCGAGCGTGCGCCCAACTTGAACAGGTCCGGGCCGTGGCGGTTGGCGTACCAGTCGGTAAATACGCCGTGACGCCCGCGCTCCTTTTCGCCGTAATCCATTTCGGCGGTGTAGATGATGGGACCTTTCATGCGTGCGAGCCTTTCATGTTGATCGTGGTGTAAGTGTTTGCAGGCGATTATATGCCGCCACTTGTTTTCGGCTGAATCAGTCGAGCTTGATGTGTCCGCGATCGATGACGTCCTTCCACTTGGCGATCTCAGCCTGGTAGAACCTGGTGAATTCCGCCACCGTGGTCTGCGCCGGCTCTCCGCCGATCTGGTAGATCCTTTCACTGACATCGGGGGAGCGCAGTGCCGCGTTGATCTCGGTGTTGAGGCGATTGAGGATATTGGCGGGTGTCTTGACCGGGGCGAAGGAGCCCAGCCAGCCTTCAACCTTCAACTCCGGAATGCCGGCTTCGATGACGGTGGGCACATTCGGAATCATCCTCACGCGTCTTTCGGTGGTGACGGCCAGTGCATTGACCTTGCCGCTGCTGATATGCGTTGCCACCGAGGGGATGTCCATGAAGCCGATATCCACCTCGCCGGCCAGCAGGGCGAGCGAAGCCGGGGCGCCGCCCTTGTAGGGAACCAGGGTCATGTTCGAGTTGGTAACCAGCTTGAACAGGCCTCCGGTCAGCGTGGTGGCCGCGCCCGGGACGGCGGCATTCAGTCCGCCCGGTTTGGTCTTGGAATAGGCAACGATCTCCTGCAGATTCTTCGCCGGCACCTTGGTGGCGGCGACGATGACGAAGGCCTGCGAAATGAGCTTTGCAATCGGCTGAAAGTCGGTGATGGCGTTGTAAGGCACCTTCGACATGTTGGGGGTGACGGAGATGGACTGGGACTGAAACAACAGGGTGTAGCCGTCGGCCGGCGCCTTCGACACGAACTCATCGGCAATGATGCCGCCCGCACCCGGCTTGCTGTCGATGATGAACTGCTGTTTGAACGCATAGGACAGTTTTGCGCCCACCATGCGCGCCACGAGATCGGTGCCTCCACCCGGGGTGGTGGACAGCACGATGCGCACCGG
Source organism: Burkholderiales bacterium (assembly GCA_964202115.1). GTDB lineage: Bacteria > Pseudomonadota > Gammaproteobacteria > Burkholderiales > SG8-39 > CAIYPG01. Next base: position 1,416 of record CAXNIK010000398.1, on the reverse strand, counting down.
CTTAATCGGCCAGTCGGCGCTGGCGGCCATGACATTGGCGCCGGCACACAGCGCAATTGCGGCCATCGTGGTCCTGGAAGCGGTGATCCGGGAAGCAGAAGCGCGTGTCTGGCGAGAGGGCATGGTCGATCCTTCCTGAGTAAACGTTGTATGCTATCAATTAGCATATGCTGTGCCAATGCGCAGTGCTTTGAACAGGCATTTTCGAGAATGGAGTCTTCGTGAAGGCAGTCATGTTTGTGCCATCCCCTGCGGGTGGCGTTGCTGAAGTAAGGGATGTCCCCAAGCCCGTCGTTCAGGCGGGCCAGGTGCTGGTGCGCGTGCGCGCGGCGGGTATCAATCGCGGAGAGCTGGGGATATTGACTGGGCTCACCAAAGGCTCGCCCCAGCCCACCGGCATCGAGTTTGCCGGCGAGATAGAGGAGTGTGCATCGGATGTTTCGGACTATCGTCCGGGAGACCGGGTGATGGGGCACTGGCGCGCCGGACAGGCCGAATACGTGGCCGCCGACCAGCGTGTGCTCATGCGCATTCCAGATGGCGTGAGCTGGACCGATGCCGGCGCCTTCATCAACGTCTTCACCACCGCGCACGATGCCATCGTCAGCAACGGACGCCTGCGCGCCGGCGAATCGGTGCTGATCAACGCGGCATCCTCCGGCATCGGCATGGCGTCCATACAGATCGCCAGGCTCATCGGCGCAAAGCCGGTCATCGCCTCCTCGGGCTCGTCAGCCAAGCTGGAACAATTGCGGCCGCTGGGCCTGGACGTCGGCATCGATACCACCCAGGGCAATTTTGCCGACGCCGTGCTCAAGGCCACCGGCGACAAGGGCGTGGACGTGATCATCGACAGCCTGGGCGCCTCGGTGTTTTCGGACAACATGCGCTGCCTGGCACTCAAGGGACGGCTGGTCGGCGTGGGCCGCATGGGCGGAAAGATGAGCCAGATCGACCTGGACCTGCTGGCCCTGCGCCGCCTGAGCCTGATCGGGGTGACCTTCCGCACCAGGACGGATGATGAGCGCGCTGCCTGCGTGCAGGCTGCTGCCCGCGATCTGCTGCCGGCCTTCGCAGACGGGCGCATACGGCCATTGATCGACCGGGTAGTGCCCATGTCGGCCGTGCGCGAGGCGCATGCTCGCATGCAAAGCAATCAGCATATCGGCAAGATCGTTCTGGAGATCTGATTTTCCGGATGTTTGCTACACGGTGCCAGGTGTCCTGTGGCCATTGCGTCGGCACATTCCATGCATGGTCATTGACTCGCAACACCAGACACCTGCACACATCTGGTACTTTCACGTTAATTGCGCAAAGGAGCATCCATCATGCAAGTACCCCAAGTCCTCCGGCTGCTGCCGCTTGCCGCACTGGCCTGTTCCATGGCGTCCCATGCGCAGGAATATCCCAGCA
>CAXNIK010000397.1:0-3363 GCA_964202115.1 Burkholderiales bacterium | reverse complement strand
AAAGAGTGGGTTCGCCGATCGGAAAACAAGACCAGTACGCCTGCGCGCTTGGCGGGATTAACAGGCTGGAATTCATGGCGAACGAAACGGTCATCACGACGCGCGTTCCCAACGGATTAAAGACGCTGCAGTCGGTGTCCAAATCCTGCGTGCTCGTGTGGTCCGGGGTTAGTCGTAATGCCAATGCCGTACTCGCGGTTCAGGACGAGAGAAACCGTCTAAAATCCAACCAGGACTATCTGGACCGAATGGTTAAGCTGGCCGATGACGCTTTCCAGATGTTTTGCCAGGACACCATGGATGGCCAGAATCTCGGTGCGATGTTGCACGAGGGATGGCGCCTTAAGAAAGGTTTGACTGAGCTAATCTCGAGTGGAGAGATTGATTCCCTTTACGCCGATGCGTGCCGCCAAGGCGCATTTGGCGGGAAATTGTTGGGTGCTGGCGGGGGCGGTTTTCTCCTGTTGGTTTTTCCGCCGGATAAAATTGACGCCTACATCCAAAAAATCAAGAACGGCGGCACCAAGTTTCTGCGCTTTGTTCCAAGCGAGGCCGGCAGCCAAATCGTATGTCAAGTTCCCGGTGGCGAAGCGTGAAGGCCCTGATATTTGCAGGAGGACTCGGTACGCGGATTCGCAGTCTGCAGCCAAGTCTGCCAAAGCCGCTCATCAAAATTGGCGCGCTGCCTGTATTGGCCCACGTGATTACGATTTTTGTGCGGAACGGCGTTCTGGATATAATAGTTCTTGGCGGATACAAGGTGGAAATGGTCAAGGCGTTTCTAAGCGAACATGCCGGATGCGAGCCGCTCCCCCGCGCGGGCGCATGGCAATTCAGAAATGTGCGTTTCGAGGGAGCTTTGCCTTGCACCGTAACATTGCTGGACACCGGGGCTGAAACCGATACCGGGGGACGGCTGTTCTTGGCCAAGGATATGGTGAAGGGCGAGCGCTTTTGTCTGACTTATGGCGACAGCTTGGTGGATTTCAATCTTGCCCGTTCGTTGCAGATTCTTGAAGCGGAGAACGCGCGTGGAGTTCTTTGCACCTATAAACTGCCATTTTCCTATGGCGCGTTGTCGTTGGCGGGTTCTCGCGTGACGGGATTCGCGGAGAAAAATCTCGACATTTTCGTCAATGCGGGTTTTTACGTCCTGGAACCGTCGGTACTGGACCATGTACTGCGTCTTGAATGCTCCTTCGAGCGCAATGTATTACCGGAACTTGCGAATCAAGGCGTGCTCGCAGCGGACCTCGGGGTGCAGTTTTGGCGCCCGATGGATACACCAAGCGACCACGCAGATTTATCTTCCATCTACCACAAAGCTTATCCCAACCTGCCATGGCTTCGGACATAACAGCATTTCCGCGTGAGACGATCGCCTCTGCTGAGGATTACCTTGATTCGTACGCCAAGGTTTTGCAACAAGGGATCGCCAGCATTGACCGGGATACATTCAGGAATGTATGCCGGGAACTGGCTGAAGTGTACCGCCTTCGCCGGACAGTTTGGGTTTGCGGCAACGGCGGGTCTGCGTCGATAAGCGACCATTTTTCCTGCGACCACCTGAAAGGCGTCAGCACGAATACCGCGCTCCGGCCCCGGGTTCTGTCGCTCTCGTCGAATGCCGCGCTCCTTACTGCGATAGCAAATGATTTGTCGTTCGACCGAATATTCGATTTCCAACTGGCGAGCGTCGCTCAATCCGGCGATGTCCTGATCGCGGTTTCCAGCAGCGGCAATTCGCCGAATATCATCCGCGCCATCCATGTGGCGAAATCGCTGGGTTTGCGTACGATCGGTTTCGTCGGCTTTGACGGCGGGGAACTATTGAAAATCGCGGATCACGCGCTGCATGTCAGAGTCGGTAACTATGGCGTCGTGGAGGATGTTCATCAATCGCTGATGCATGCGCTCGCGCAGTTTATTCGGCTTAACACGCTGGAGGATGGGGTAACACCCAGTGCCATAAAGTTCTAAGCTGGGTCGTTCCTTGACAATCCTCGGTCAGCCTCATGAAATTATTGGTCATCATCCTGAACTATCGCGTCACCGACTTGACCATCGATTGCCTCAGGTCGCTGGCGCCGGAAATACCGCGAATTCCTGGAGTGAAAGTTGCCGTCTGCGAAAATGGCACCGGGGTGGACGCCGAGCAGAGGCTGCGAGATGCAATTTCCGTAAACGGTTGGGAGCCTTGGGTCGAACTGACTGCGATTTCGCCGAACCGCGGGTTCACGGGTGGCAATAACGTGATCATTCGGGAGGCCATGGCCGGGTCCGATCCGCCCGATTGCTTCCTGCTGCTCAATGCGGACACGATCGTCCAGCCGGGAGCGCTTGCGGCCTTGGTTGATTTCATGGATCGCACGCCGGAAGCCGGCATTGCGGCCAGCCGGCTTGAGAACTTCGATGGTTCCGAGCAGGGGTCGGCCTACCGCTTCTACAATGTGGCCAACGAAGTTGAAGGGGCGATACGACTGGGTACGGTCAGCCGGTTGTTGGCGAAGCACGTCGTCTGCTTTCCGATGCCCAAGGCTGCATGCGAAGTGGACTGGGTGCCGGGATGCAGCATGATCATTCGCCGCAAGGTAATCGAATCCATTGGTCCGTTGGATGAGGACTATTACAACTATTTCGATGATATCGACTACTGCTGGAACGCGCGTCGTGCGGGGTGGCCCGTATGGTTCGTGCCGGCAAGCCGCGTATTGCACCTGGATGGCGCGTCGACCGAAATTACCAGCAGGATCATCAAGCGCCGGCCGCGCTATTGGTTCCAGGCGCGACGCCGGTTCTGGTTGAAGAACTACGGGCCCGTGCAGGCGGCGCTCGCCGATGCCGCATTCATTGTCGGATATGCCCTGTGGCGGATACGGCGCTTCATCCAGCGCAAGGTCGACAACGATCCACCGCACTTTCTCGCTGACTTCATCAGGAACAGCGTTTTTGTCACAGGATTCAAACTGCGGGTGGTGCAGAACCCTGCGATGGTTCAAGCATTGGCCAAAGGCGTCAATGGCGACAAACAGTGAGCGTTCGCGCAGGTGCGAATTGTTCCCTGCCTGTGATCACCCCTCTGCCGGATCGTTTATCCTATCCCAACCCGAGCATTGAAAGAACGCCCGGATACGCACCGCTCGTCTTAAAACGCAGATCCGTCATCGCCTGCGGCGCTTCTACCCGGGGAATTGCAAATTGGTCGCTTGCCTTATCGACGCGAATGTTCACGTTGATTCCCACTGCCGACTGCCAGCCCGATGCGCGCACGATTTGCCGCGTCTCGTCGCACCATCTTCCATAGGGAAATGAAAAATGGCGTGGCGAAACGCCAAGCTCGCGCCGCACATCTTCGGCGCAACC
>CAXNIK010000396.1:0-3367 GCA_964202115.1 Burkholderiales bacterium | reverse complement strand
TCAGTCTGGAGGACATCGTCGCGCTGATGCAAACGCGCGGAAGCCGCCAGTACGGCGCCGAAGCAGTGAGCCAGGCCGAGCATGCCCTGCAATGCGCCAGTCAGGGTGAACAGGCAGGGGCTCCTGCCGCGTTGGTGACGGCCGCCTTGCTGCATGATCTCGGCCATCTCGTTCACGATCTGGGCGATGACCCGGCCAAACGTGGCACCGACGATCTGCATCAATTCCTGGCGCTGCCCTTCCTGCGCGCAACCTTCCCCGAGGCGGTGCTTGCCCCCATCCGCCTGCACGTGGATGCCAAACGCTATCTCTGCACGGCCGAGGCTGGCTACTGGGACATTCTTTCCTTCGCCTCGCGGCGCAGCCTGGAACTGCAGGGGGGCGTATACACGCTGGAACAGGCCGAGGCCTTCATCGCCCAGCCGCATGCAGCCGATGCGGTGGCACTGCGCCGCTGGGACGACGAAGCCAAGGTCGCAGGACTGGAAACGCCCGACCTGGATCATTTCGCGCAGATCATGAGGACCTGCCGGATCTGATCGGGCGCGATACCACGCGTCCTCAGCGTGGCAAGGCCGATTCCACAGGAGCCAGCAACTCCAGCAGCCGCATGCCGGCCTGGTGCAAATGGCCGTCGTTGGTGATCAGGATGGCGTCAGCCGCGGGCGCATAGCGCGTGGCGCGCTGCAGGCGCTGCTCCATGGCGGCTTCGTCTTCACGACCGCGCGCAGCCAGGCGCGAGCGCAGGGTAGGCACCGAGGCTTCGATCCAGATCAGCTTGAGACCCGGGTAACGCTGTCGCGCCTCTCCCAGGTATTCGCGCGAGCCGTTCACCACCACGTCCCTGCCCCGGGCCAGCCACCGGTCGATTTCAGTGCCTATGCCATAGCGGCAGCCATGACTGTCCCACTGCATGGCAAAGGCTCCCTGGCCTGAGAGCGCGTCGAACTCCTCGGCACTCACCGGACGATGGCACTCGCCTCTCTCCTGCTGCTCGCGGGTGATGTAACGCCGGACAAAGACGATCTGTTCGCAAGCCAGTCTTTCGCGCGCAAATGCAAGGAGGCTGTCCTTGCCCGATCCCGATGCGCCGACGACATAGAACAGCCGCCCGTGGTCACCACCCGCCCCGCCTTGCGCGGGCGCATCCTGAAAATCAAAGCGGCGGGCAAGCCGGAACGGTGCCTGCGGCGCGGCCTGTTCGAACACACACAACGCATCCACCACCAGGTACTCGTGGCACAACTCCCGCAGCCTGGTATCCAGCCAGGCGGACAGCACCTGGCGCTTGACCCCCTCGACCGGTCCGGTGAGGGTCATGTGAAAACGCCAATGATCCAGCACATGGGGATAACCCCAGCGCGACAGTAATTCCTCCTGCCGCCTGCTGAGGCCGGTCTGCCGACGCCTCGCCAGTTCCGCTGGCGAAGCCGGCGCGCGGAACAAATCGAGCTGCTCGACGCAGTCGGCCGCCAGCGTCGCCAGTTCCAACGGCTCGTCCTCGGGCATCAGGGCGAGGAACCCGCCCAGCCGCTGCAGCGTCAGCCGGCCCAGCGCAAACGGCTTCCGGGATGCCACAAGCGTCTCCACACTCTGGTAGAGATCTTCCGGGCTGGTGCCCTCAGCCAACGCGAAAGGCGGCTTGAGGGTGGCGTGAAAGCCGTAGCGCCGGGGCTCCTCGGTCAACGAGCGCATGTCCTCGGCGCGTATGCCGGGCACCTGGAACTGCGCCCGTGTCCGCCCGCATGCGGCGTCGCGTCCCAGCCAGCGCGAGCCGAAGTGCCACCAGCGGCTGTCGGGAGCCGGAGCGTAGTAAATGGCATAACGGCTGACCATGTGCCGACCGAACTTCAATAATCAGTGAATGCTGAGCGAGCGGGCGGCATGACGCAACTCGCCGGCAACGATGGTGGCGACCACCACGGGCCGTCCCGGGACGGCATCGTCCACCAGTATCAGATCGGCGCGCTGTCCCGGGGCCATCTCCCCCCGGTCCAACAAGCCGGCCGCGTGGGCCGGATTGCGCGACACCAGATGCCAGGCCTGTGCCAGCGTGCAGACTCCGTCCGCGGCAAGGCGAAACGGTGCTGCCAGCAAGGCAGGGTAGTAATAGTCCGAGGCCAGGATGGTGCAGACTTCCTCGGCCACCATGTCCGCGGCGCGTATCCCGCCCAGGTGGCTGCCGCCACGCACCACGTTGGGAGCGCCCATGATCACGTCGTTGCCAAAATCCCGCGCGGCAGAGGCGGCTTCCCGGCGCATCGGGAATTCCGCTATGACACAGCCCAGTCCCTGGTAACGTTCGCGGTCCTCGCGCGTCATGTCGTCATGCGAGGCCATGGCCACACCGCACTTCACCGCGTGCGCCGCAAGCCGCGCCACTGCCTGCGGCACCTCCGCGGAGCGGGCCGAGGCGCGCATGAGTATGGAGCGGAACTCGGCTGCGCTCACGCCGCTGCGCTCGGCGTACTTGCCCATTTTCTGCGGATCGTCGGCGCGATCCAGTATCGCCGGAAGATGATCGTTGAAGGCGAGAAAGTCCACACGACCCTCCTCGATCCAGCACAGCGCCTCCTCGACGGCATCAAGGTTGTGATTCTCAAAACGCAGGTGCACACGGTTGTCCGCGGCAAAGCCATTGCGCTCGTAAAGATGATCAAGCAGCTCGCGCGCCATTTCGCGCCCGCGCAGGCCGCCCTCCCAGGAACAGGTGATGCCGTGGAAGGCGGTGGTGATGCCGTTGGCGACCAGTTGCCGGTCGGTATCGTGCAGGGCCATTGCCGTGGGAAACCTGACTTCAGGCCTGGGCGCGAGCTGGCGCTCGAACGCATCGCCATGAATATCCACCAGGCCCGGCATGACCAGCAGGCCGGCCGCATCCAGGTAGCGTCCCTTGGTCGCCGAACCCAGGGCGGCAATGCATCCGTCTTCGATGCGCACTTCAGAGACCGCAGGTTCTCCCTGCGGCATCAGTACCCGTCCGCCAACTATGCTGCTTATCCGTTCCACATTACGCTCCACATCGGCTCCGGCCAACCCACGGTATCGATCCCATCTTATGCAGGCCAGGTTACGATCGTGTGGCAGCGGCATTTCACAAAGACGACAGTTGGCTGTAAAGAAATCTTCACGTTCGCGTGTTTTACTGGCCGCTGTAGTTTTTTCAAGCAGCCATGTCCAGTTCCTCTCCCGTTGCCGACAAGACCGCGCGCCAGCACTGGATGGCCGTACTGGCTCGCGCCGACCATGCCGATCTGGAACGCGCCTGGCGCACCCTGAATCCGTCGCCCAGGCACACTTGGCTGAGGAACCCGGAAACCGGTTTGATCATGCTGCGCGGCCGGGCCGGCGGCACCGGCGCGCAGTT
>CAXNIK010000395.1:0-3370 GCA_964202115.1 Burkholderiales bacterium | reverse complement strand
TGTCCACCCCCTCCGCATTGGGCGCCTCAGGTACCCACACTGGTGCTGACAGCCCTGAAATGCGGGCCTGAACCTGTCTGCGCAGACCCCTCTTACCCTTACCCGGGGTGCTGACCACGCAAAAGTACGCGAGCCTGGTCCACGCCGGTGCAATCCAGCTCGATTGACTGCGGCTCCCGCCGCCGCCCATACTCCGCGCGGATGGAAGCCATCGCATTCCAATAACAAAGGGACAAAGGGGGATCCAAAAAGTGAGCACCAAGGAACTGTCGGGCAAAGTCGTACTCATCACCGGCGCAGCCAAGAACATAGGCCGCGCCACCGCCCTGGCCTTCGCGGCCGACGGTGCCGCGGTGGCGGTGAACGCGCTTACCTCGCGCGAGGACGGCGAAAAAGTGGTCAAGGAAATACGCGATGCCGGAGGCCAGGCCGAGCTGTACATGGCCGACATCACCGATGCGGCCGCGGTACAGGCCATGGTGGAAGGCGTGATCGGCAAGTTCGGTCGTCTGGACGCCCTGGTGCTGAACGCCTCCTACCGCAAGGAGACGCCCTTCCTGGAAATGACTTTCGAGCAATGGCGCCACCCGCTGTCCATTACCCTGGACGGATCATTTCACTGCATCAAGAACTGCCTGCCCCACCTGATCAAGGCGGGCCAGGACAAGGGAGAGGGCAATATCGTCATGCTGGGCGGTGCCGGCGCCCTGTCCGGCGCGGTGGGCCGGGTCAACGGCTCGGTGGCAAAGCATGGCATGGTGGGCATGACACGGGCCCTGGCCAAGGAACTGGCGCAGTACAGGATCCGCGTGAACTGCGTATCCCCCGGCCCGATCAACACCACCCGTCCGGCGCATCGCGCCAAGCAAATCACACCGGCAAGCAATGTGCTGCTGGGCCGCCAGGGCGAGCCCGAGGAAATCGCCGCCATGGTGCACTTCCTGTGCACCGCCAAAGGCGCCTTCATCACTGGCCAGACCATGCACGTCAATGGCGGCGTGCTGATGGGCTCCTGAAACAAAATTGAACAAGGAAAAGTCATGAGCGACAAGGAACTCGCAGGCAAGGTCGCCCTGGTCACCGGGGCGGGGAAGAACATCGGGCGTTCCATTGCACTGTCGCTTGCGGGCGATGGCGCAGCGGTGGCGGTGAACACGCGCGCCTCGCGCGAGGACGCGGAGAACGTCGCCGGGGAAATCCGCAAGGGCGGCGGCCAGGCCGAGGTGTTCATGGCCGACGTCGCCGATCCGGACGGAGTGCAGGCGATGGTGGACGGCGTGATCAAGCGCTTCGGTCGCCTGGACATCCTGGTGCTCAACGCCGCCTATCGCAATGAAGTGCCCTTTGCCGAGATGAGCCTGGAGGAGTGGCGCCGCGCCATGTCGGTGACGCTGGACGGCACCTTTATCGGCATCAAGGCCGCCCTGCCCCACCTGATCAAGGCCGGCGGCGGGAGCGTCATCACCTTCGCCGGCGGCAGGGCTCTGTACGCCGCGCCGCACCGCGCGCATGTCGCGGCGTCGAAATTCGGCGTGGTCGGCCTCACCCGCGTGCTCGCCAAGGAGCTGGGCGAGCACAACATCCGCGTGAATTGCGTCTCGCCTGGTCCCATCGACACCAGCGGCCGCCCCGGCTACCGCAAGACCGGCACCGAAGACATTCCGCTGGGACGCCACGGCGCGCCAGGCGAAGTCGCCGCCACCGTGCGCTTTCTGTGCAGCACGGGCGGCGCCTACATCACCGGGCAGACCATACATGTCAACGGCGGAACGCTGATGGCGCACTGAGGTGCAGCGTCCTACCTCACGATGGAAAATCCAACCCGCCACTGCGGCGCGCGCCGCACGTTGTAATCCAGCAGCGTCTCGCCGTAGCCGTTGAAGTACTGCAGGTGCAGAAAGCCGCCGGCGTCGGCAAAGAAGCGCCGGCGCAGCGGCCATGAGGCATCCAGCAGCAGCGAGCCGTGATTGGCCGAGCCCTTGCGCAGCGTCGCCGACCACAGCCAGCCATCGGAGCGGCCGTAGCGCAGGTTCAGATCGACATTGCCGCGGTAGCGTTCGATGTCGTTATTGTCTTTCTTGTCCAGGTAGGCATAGAGCCTGGGCGAGACGGTGACATAGCGGTCGCCGCGGAAGAACACCTGCCAGGTGGGTCTGGCAAAGGCGATGTTGATGGAGCGCGAGAAATTGCCATCGCGGCCGTTGGACTCGTGCTCCACGCCGGCCGCGAGCGACAGGTTGCTGCGCCCGTCCTGCGACACGCGCAGATGCGGCTCGTGATAGAAGAGGCTGGGCTTGTAGCTGGTGTCGCGAAAGGGCGAGGACTGCTCGGACAGGTCCCAGATCGAGGTCTGGGTGTAGCCAAAGTGCAGCTTGCCCAGGGGCTGCCAGTACTGCGCGAGGAAACTGTCCTCATCGAGCAGGCGGTACTTCATGGAGAGCTGGAACTTGGCCGTGGCGCCACCGCTGCTGCCGAGGATGAAGTACATGGGCTCATGCGGCGTGATCGCCGGCTGCGGCACCAAGTCCGGCTGCGTCTGGCGCCGCGCCGCCTGCGTCGGCGCGCCGGGCTGCTCGACCTGCATCGCCGCCGAGGCCGCACCCACGCCGTCCAGGGCCAGCGTGACCGGCCCGCTCAGGCCGCGCGGCACAACGAACGTGAACTCGCGCTTGCGGAACGTGCCCGGCGCCAGCGGCTCGTCGATGCGGCCCTTCGTGTCCGCTGCCTCAAGCACCACCGGGAGCTGGCTGAGGCTGGTGGTGACGATGGCCTGCAGGCGGGGCGCAAAGGCCTCGTTCAGCGGCACATCGGTGTCGTTGGCCTGCCAGACATCCACCGTGGCCGCATTGCCGGAGACGACGTTGCCGGGGCGGGGCTTGAGCAGCCATTCGGCGTTGGCGGAGACGGACAGAACGGCCAGCAACAGGGCAATACACAGGCGAGACATAACACACAGGCGGGACATGGGAACACCGGGCGATCAAGAGGGAGCCCGGACGGTAGCAAAGATTGCCGCAATTTCAAAACCGCCCGGGACGCGCCGGCTATTGTTATCTATTTCATGTAACTATAGACAACCCATAAGCAAGTAAAGACTAATTATTATCTCTAATCCTCAGCCTTGATATTGTTGTCCTGAACCAGCTTTTGCCAGCGCGCCGCCTCGCTGGCGATGAGTTTGGCGAAGGGTTCCGACGGGCCGCCCACGGTGACATTGCCCTGTGCCTCGGAGGTGCTGATGATGTCCGGGGCCTTGGCAACCTTGTCGAAAATCTCATTCAGCCTGACGAGCGTTGCGCCAGGCACCGCCCTTGGCGCGATGAATCCGGTCCAGTTCAGCCACTCCAATCCGGGTGCGCCCTGTTCGGCG
>CAXNIK010000394.1:0-3396 GCA_964202115.1 Burkholderiales bacterium | reverse complement strand
CCATAGGCGCCAGCTTGAACGGCCCGGAAACATGCGCGCAAAAGCCGTGCTTGCCCTCGAAGGGCAGGTGCGGGCCTTCCATGCCCTCGGCGGCCAGCACCGCGGCGAACACGCCGTTGCGACCGGCCTGCCCCGCCGCCACCGCCTTCCACATGGACAAATGACCCGTCCTCACCTGCTTGAGAATGTTGTTGGCCACCGCCGCCATGGAGATGGCATGCGACATCTGCTGCGGGGAGAGTTTCATCAGCTTGGCCGAGGCCGCCGCCGTGCCGATCACGGCGAAGGTGGAGCAGTCAAAGCCCGGCTCCTGGATGGCGTCGGACAGGCGCAGGTAGATCTCGTAGCCCAGCACCACCGCGGTGATCAGTTCCTTGCCCGTGGCCTTCACCTGTTCGGCCACCGCCAGGATGGGCACCAGCACGTCGCTGGGATGGCCGCCACGGCTGCCCGGCCAGTGATAGACATCGTTCATCTCCACGTAGCGCGCCGCCGTGGCGTTGGCAAAGGCCGCCAGTTCGGCAGAAGTACGGATGCGCGTGCCGATCACCGTGGCGCCGTCGGCCACGGGGGTGCGCGCGGCGATGTTGCGCGCCAGTTGGCAGCACTCGCCGAAATAGCCGCCCACCAGCGCGCCCAGGGTGTCGATGATGCGGACCTTGCCGGCATGCGCGGCGGCAGGCGACAGGTCCTCGTAACGCAGCTTGCAGGCGTAGTCGGTGAGCAGCGCCTGGATGCCGTCAGTGCCGCCGCCGACGTCGTGGATGCCGTGTTCCGCGGGTTTGTTCATGCTGGGTCTCCTTTGAATGATCCCGAGCCAGAAGGCTCTAGATAACAATAATCGTGTGTATGTATGTCCATCGGACACCAGAGATCAAAATTGATCATAAATCTGCTCAGGATTCAGGCGTGATGCCGGAGGCCTTCACCACTTCGGTGAAGCGCGCGATACGCTTTTCAACCTGCGCTCGGTACTGCACCGGCGTGTGCGAAGGCACCGCGTCCGCCCCGTCGGCATTCAGCTTGGCCTTCATATCGGGCTGGAACAGCACCTGCGTCACCTCGCGGTTGATGGCGGCGATGATGACGGCAGGCGTCTGGGCCACCGTGAACAGTCCGTAGTTGTTGTTCATTTCGAAATCGCCCATGCCGGCCTCGGCCATGGTCGGCACGTCGGGCAGCGCGTCCACGCGTCTGGCGCTGGTCACAGCCAGCGCGCGCGCCGTGCCGGCCTTGAGCAGCGGTGAGGCACCCAGGGTGGTGATGAAGCTCAACTGCACCCGCCCTCCGGCCAGGTCGATGGCTGCGGCGCCAGCACCCTTGTAGGGGATGTGCGTCATCTTCACGCCAGCCAGGGCATTGAAATTCTCGTGGCCGATGTGTCCGGCCGAAGCCAGGCCGGCGGTGGCGTAGTTCAGCTCCCCCGGTTTGGACCTGGCCAGCGCGACCAGTTCCTTCACCGACTTCGCCTGCAGCGAGTTGGTGACCATGAGCAGGTAGGGTTGCGAGGTCATCTGCACCATGGGCTCGTAGCTTTTCATGACGTCGAACTTGACCCGCTGGAACACCTGCGCCAGCTCCAGCTGGCTGCCTGAGGCCAGCCAGGTGTAGCCGTCGGGCGGCGCGGCCGCCAGCATGTCCATGGCCAGCACCCCGCCCGAGGTGGGGCGATTGTCGGCAATGATGGACACACCCCATTTTTCCGAGAGCTTCTGTCCCACGGCGCGCACCAGGATGTCGGTGCCGCCGCCGGCCGCCAGGCCGATGAGCACTCGTACAGGCTTGTTGGGATAGTTGCCGGGCAGGCCGGCGGGTTTCTGCGCCAGCGCCGGCGCGGCGAACAACGCCGCTGCCACGCCCGCGAGGAAAACATTCTTGTTCATGGATTGCTCTCAGGAATCGGGCGTGATGCCCGAGGACTTGACCACTTCGCCGTAGCGCTGGATGTGCTGCTCCACCAGCGCGCGGTACTGCGCCGGTGTGTGCGCGGGCGGCGCCGCGGCACCGTCAGCGGCCAGCCTGGCCTGCATGTCCGGCTGGGCCAGCGCCTGCGTCACCTCGCGGTTGATGGCGGCGATGAGTGCCGGCGGCACTTTGATCGGCACGAACAGGCCGTAGGCATTGGCCAGCTCGAAGTCGGGCACGCCCGCCTCCGACACGGTGGGCAGGTCAGGCAGGCTGGGCACGCGCTGCAGGCTGGTCACGGCCAGGCCGCGCGTCGAGCCGTTCTTCATCAGCGGCGTGGCCGACAGCGTGGGCATGAAGGCCAGTTGCAGGCGCCCGGCCACCAAGTCGGGAACGTGCGAGCCGCCGCCCTTGTAGGGGATGTGAATCATCTTCACGCCGGCCTGCATGTTCATGAGCTCGTGGCCCAGGTGGCCCAGCGATCCCGGCCCGGCGGTGCCGTAGTTGAGCCCGCCGGGCTTGGCCTTTGCCAGCGCGATGAGTTCCTTCACCGATTTCGCCGGCAGGGAGCCCGTCACGACCAGCACATAGGGCTGAGCGCTCATCTGCACCATGGGTTCCAGTGCCTTGAGCACGTCAAAGTTGGCGCGCCTGAACACCACCGTGAGCTCGAGCTGGCTGCCCGAGGCATGCCAGGTGTAGCCATCAGGCTCGGACTTGGCTACCGCCTCCACCGCCACCACGCCACCGGCGGTAGGACGGTTCTCCACCACCACGCTCTGCCCCCAGCGCTCGGAGAGCTTGGTCGTCAGGGCGCGGGTCATGATGTCCAGGCCGCCGCCGGCGGCCAGGCCGATGAGGATGCGCACCGGCTTGGCGGGAAAGTCGCCGGGCAGGCCAGCGGGCTTCTGTGCGGAGGCTGTCAGTGGCACCGCCAGCAGGGTTGGCAAAAACACGGCCGCGATAACGTGGAGCCATTTCATGGGAACCCATCCCCTCTCATCAGGCCGCCGTGATCTTCACCTCGTCACCCACCACCTTGAACTTGTGGTCGAAGCCCTCGGAGGTCCAGTCCATGTAGTTCACCATGTCGTCGAAACGCGCATCGCCCTGCTTCAGCGGCTCGGGGCGGTACAACTTGTCGATCATCATGGGAATGAAGGACACCTCCTTCACCCCGCCCTTGCCCAGGACGGCCTTGGCCAGCAGCGTGCGCGTGGCGTCCTTGCCATAGGGCAAGAGCGGCATCTCCGGGTTCTGGTCGGTGTGGTTGAGCAGCGCGCCGTGCACCCAGGGCTTCTCGTTCCACTTGTGCGAGCGCTCCGGCTTGGTCATGCAGAAATTGGACAGGCTGTAGAAGATGGCCTTGCCCTTGTACATCTCGATGGCCTTGGGCACGTGCGCATGGTGCCCCATGATCAGATCCACCCCGGCGTCGATGCAGGCGTGGGCCACGGTCACCTGGTAATCGGCAATGACGCGCGGCACCCA
>CAXNIK010000393.1:0-3407 GCA_964202115.1 Burkholderiales bacterium | reverse complement strand
GTGCGATTTCTTGGGGCACTCTCATTACGGCGTGGCGTTGTAATGGCAGCTTCCCAGGGATATTTCCGTCGCCGACTACCGCGGCAAGCTGCTCATGCCCGGCTTTGTCGATGCCCATGTGCACTATGCGCAGATCGATGTCATCGCCAGCCACGCCAAGCAGTTGCTGGACTGGCTGAACGACTACACCTTTCCGGCCGAGGCGGCCTTCGCCGATCCCATACATGCGGCAAAGGCGGCGGAGTTCTTCCTCGACGAGCTGTTGCGCAACGGCACCACCACCGCGGCGGTGTATCCCACCGTGCATGCCGCCTCGGTGGATGCCTTCTTCACCGCGGCCGAGTTCTTTCCCTGGAGCAAGAGCTATCTGGACGTGTACCGGCGCTTCGGGCTGCTGCGCGATGGTGCGCTCTACGGCCATTGCATCCACTTCGACGAGTCCGACTGGCGGCAGTTTGCCGACGCCGGCGCCGTGGCCGTGCACTGCCCCACCTCCAACCTGTTCCTGGGCAGCGGCCTGTTCGATTACGAGGCGGCGCGCCGTGCCGGGGCGCGCGTGGCCCTGGCCACCGACGTGGGCGGCGGCACCTCCTTCAGCATGCTGCGCACCATGCACGAGGCCTACAAGGTGGCGCAGCTGGCGGGGCGCCCATTCGACAGCTACGACGCCTTCTATCTCGCTACCCTGGGCGGCGCGCGCGGACTGGGACTGGAGCAGAACATCGGCAGCTTCGAGTCCGGCCGCGAAGCCGATTTCGTCGTGCTCGATCCCGGCGCCACCGAACTGCTGGCGCGCCGCAATCGCGGCTCGCTGCGAGAGCGGCTGTTCGCCCTGATGATGCTGGGGGATGACCGGGCGGTGGCGGCTACCTATGTGCTGGGTGAGGCGGCCTGGAAGCGCAATATATTATGATCAAATATCAATATAAATATACTGTGTCATTGCCTGAATAAGTAGATTGTAGTCATACACATGGAGTCGGCCCACCATCAACCTGACATCAGTTTCGCCTCCAGGACCTCCGGCAAAAATCTGTGGATTCGGTCAAATGGAAAATCGGCGACCAAGCGGCGACGAGTACCACCGGCAGCAGGCTTGCCATGGAGAGGAAATGTTGCAGCAAGCTGAGCCGCAGCCTCAACCTCTGCACGAAAGCGGACGCCAAGGTCCGTGCGTATGGCAGCGTAGTACGCGATCTGGGCGAGCAGCTCCGCTCGCGCCTCTCAAGTGTATCGTGCGATCGTCACGGCGCAATGCGGCGAGCTTCGGCGAAGACCTCCTCGGCGGCGAAGGTCTGCACTTCGCCACGTTCATAGGCTGCGACACGACGTTCGATTTCCTTCGCCCAAGCCGCCTCGACTTCGGCAAGTGGCGACTCGTGGAGTGATTCCAGCAGCAAATCCACAAGGCGGGAGCGATCCTCCGGCGCAAGAGTGCGAGCTTGTTCAGCTAGTTCAGCAACCAGATCGGGCATTGCGAACCTCCTTTCTACAGCAACATGATACTCGTGAGCCAGCGCAGGCGCTTCCCAATGACGGCTAACGTCGCCATCGAACGGCGCCGATAGGCGTTCGTTCCGATGGCTTGTTATGCGGCTTCGACTTCGACCAGTTCGCTGGTTGAACTGGGAGGAGGGATTGGCTCACCATCTTGTTTCATGCCGTCAAGATGAAATTCAATTGCTTCACGGATCAAAGTTAGAACTTCGTCTTTGGTGTCGCCGACCGCAATGCAACCTGGAAGGTCAGGTACGTGAGCCCCGTAGGACGAAGGGCCTTTTTCAACGATCACTAGATATTGCATTTGATCACCCCTGTTTCTTGAGACCTGCCTGTTTTAATGCACTGTTCAATGTTCCCGCCGGTACGTCTACACTTGGTTTTCCCGAAACTGTGACGGTCCCTTTCTTTGTCGGATGATGATATTGCCGGTGGCTCCCTTTAGTGCGAACGTGAAACCAGCCATCAGATTCCAGAAAAGCTATGAGTTCCTGAACTTTCATCTAGCGGAGTCTACCTCGCCGATCTTGGCGCCGCATAACGTGGAGCCCAGCCGCGCCGCGCGAGGCGCGCAATTTAGGCACGGCGCTTCTCGGCGTCGGCCTGCGGTGCAGGGTTGGGCGTCCTCACAAAACCTTTGTGAAATCGTCGGGAGAAACATCCGCTTGGCGCAAGATGCCAGCAAGCGTGCCGACCTTGACCTCGCCATGCATTGGAACCACGCAACCTTTGGGCCCTCGGCGCATGATGACGTGACTTCCGGATTGACGAATTCTTGCGAAACCTAGGCGCTCAAGTGCCCTGACGATTGCTGCTCCCGAAACGCGGGGCAGTTTAGGCATGCGCCGGAAGGCTGAACATGGTGACTACAGGATGTCCAGAAGCCGGAAGGGGAAATTCTGACAAATAGAGCGCGGTTGCTTCTTTCAGGTTGGCAACCGCCTCCTCAATGGTTTCGCCCTGAGTGGTGGTACCCGTCTCCGGGTTTAGCGCGATGTAACCGCCTTCTTCGGCAGGCGTAAGAACGGCAGTCAGTTCCATGGTGAAACCCCCATAAAAAACGTATTCTCGCGTATTCCTGAATTTGACGCCCAACGTTTCAATATCATGGTCGGAAGTACTCTTGGACCGCCTCCCAGGCGGCTGTCTGCAGCAGCGTGGCGAGTTCAGGGTTCAACCCTGCAGTGTAGGTCAGGCCCACGGGGCTCTTACGGTACAGCGTCGCGTACACCGTGCACGCAGCGAGGTAAGTGCCAGCCAGGCTGGGGTGCCGCTTGTCGGTTGCGTAAAGTTCGATGCCTGCATCTTTGGCAATCGCTTTCGCAAAGGCAAGCCCAGCAGGAATAACAAGCGCGTCATTTGCGTTGCCGGCCAATGTGTACTGATCGGCCAGTTGGGCCGTCATTTCAGGCTTGTCCTTGTAGGCCCATGACATGAACAGTACTGGACGAACACCCGCAGCGACCAGGGTCTGCGAATGCTTTCGCGCCGTATCGTGAAAAGCACCCTGCAACTGAGGGTGAACAGGGCACTGGCTGCAATCCATCATTATGGCGGTGTCGTACTGACGCCCCGGCTTGTTGAACCGGATCTCGTTGTCGCCGATGAACGAGTAGCGTCCAAGACCATTTGGACGCAGCAGCGACTCCATGTCGTGCCAATCAAGGCCCGAACCTCCTATTGTCACAGAAGTGCCTCGTGCGCGAGCGCCAGACCTGGCCGAAGCAACCAAGCGTCCGAAGTGACCGTGCATGCTGTTGTTGTAGTAGAAGAAGCTATTACCGACCCATAGAATCGATTCCGGCGCCTGACCGATATCAGTGCGCTTGGGTTTCATTTGTGCATGGAGTGCTTGCTGAGGCGTCAATAATCCCAACAGGAGTAAAACCGTCGTTACCCAGCGGACG
>CAXNIK010000392.1:0-3409 GCA_964202115.1 Burkholderiales bacterium | reverse complement strand
CTGCTGATTCTGGACCACGGACAAGGCTATCTGACCATTTACGGCAACAATGAATCCGTGCTCAAAGCCCTGGGGGACACCGTGCGCACCGGTGACCCTGTCGCCACTACCGGCGCCAGCGGTGGAAGCGCAGATTCGGGTTTATACTTTGAAATGCGTCATGCGGGCCGCCCTTTTGATCCAATGAGCTGGGTGACACGCTGAAATGGGTTATTCTGAATCCTGCAATGTGCCTGAAATGCCCTGAAGCAGCCTGCCCGGATTCCGTGCCTCCCCGTCGTCCATCGTAGTAGTTCCCCGCGCCCTGGAGAATGTAAATGTTTAGCAAAATGAAGCAGTTCGGCCTCGTCGCAGTCGGCGTGCTGGCGGGCATCCTGCTGTCCCTGAATTTTTCCGCGGTGGCGCAGCGCGATGCCACCACGCGATTGCCGCTGCCCATCGAAGAGCTGCGCTCCTTTGCCGAAGTGTTCGGCGCCATCAAATCCGGCTATGTCGAGCCGGTGGATGACAAGAAGCTGATCAGCGGCGCCATCAACGGCATGCTCTCCGACCTCGATCCGCATTCGGCCTACCTTGACCAGGAAGCTTTCAAGGAACTGCAGGTCGGCACCCAGGGAGAATTCGGCGGCCTGGGCATAGAAGTCGGCATGGAAGACGGCTTCATCAAGGTCGTGTCTCCGATAGAGGATTCACCAGCCTTCCGCGCTGGCCTGAAGCCCAATGACCTCATCGTCAAACTGGACGAAACGCCGGTCAAGGGCATGAGCCTGAACGATGCCGTGAAGAAGATGCGCGGCAAGCCCAAGACCTCCATACGCCTCACCATCGTGCGCAAGGGCGAGGACAAACCTTTCGAAGTCACGCTGATGCGCGACGTCATCCGCGTGCAGAGCGTGAAGTCCAAGCTCATCGAGCCTGGCTACGGCTGGGTGCGCATCTCGCAGTTCCAGGAGCACACCGGCGAGAACCTGGTGAAGCACCTCCAGGGCCTGTACAAGGACGGTCCGCTGAAGGGCCTGGTGCTGGACCTGCGCAATGATCCGGGCGGCCTGCTGAACGGCGCCGTGGCCGTGTCGGCCGCCTTCCTGCCGGCGAATGCGCTGGTGGTGTCCACCGACGGACGCACCGATGACGCCAGGCGCAAGTTCATCGCCGCGCCCGAGGACTACCTGCGCGGCCGCGATGCCGACTTTCTGAAGGGCCTGCCCGCAGGCGTGAAGAACGTGCCCATGGTGGTGCTGATCAATGGCGGCTCGGCCTCGGCCTCGGAAATTGTCGCCGGCGCGCTGCAGGACCACAAGCGCAGCACCGTGCTGGGCACGCAAAGTTTCGGCAAGGGCTCGGTGCAGACCATCATGCCGCTGGGCAATGCCACGGCCATCAAACTCACCACGGCACGCTACTTCACGCCCCTCGGCCGCTCGATACAGGCCAAGGGCATCACGCCTGATGTCCTCGTCCAGGATCCGGACAGCCCGGAGCTGGGCATTCGCGAGGCCGACCTGAACAAGCACCTGGCCAATCCGGCCGATCCCTCGGCCAAGCCCGTGACCGAGCAGACGCGCGACGAAATCAAGGCCAACGACAAGGATCAGGACAGCAAGGGTGCGCAACCCAAACCCGAAGAGAAGGCAGCGGCGGCAGCCAAGAAGCCTGCGGTGCCGCTGGAATTTGCCTCCGACAAGGACTTCGTGTTCCAGCAGGGCCTGAATCATCTCAAGGGACTGCCGGTCAAGGCCAGTCCGGTCGCGCAGACCGCGGCGGTGAGCGGCCAGGCACGCCGCTAGTTCCGCTTAAAGCCGGACGCCTTTGGCGCCGGTTTAAGTCGCCGTAACGGAACGGACGCTGCGCGCCGTTCGTTACGGCGTTTTCATGAGCCGATCGGGCAGTCCATGAACGACGACCAATTACTGCGCTATTCGCGCCACATCCTGCTCGACGAATTCGGCGTGGAGGCGCAGCAGACACTGCTGGCCTCACGTGCTCTGGTCATCGGCGCGGGCGGCCTGGGATCGCCGGCGGCGATGTATCTGGCCGCCGCGGGCGTGGGCACCATCGCCCTGGCCGATGGCGACGTCGTCGATCTCACCAATCTGCAGCGCCAGGTGCTGCACAGCACGCGCTCGGTGGGACAGCCCAAGGTGGAATCGGGCAAGGCCACCCTTGCCGGCCTCAACCCGGAAATCAGGGTGATCGCTCTGGCGCACAGGCTGCAGGCCGAGGCGCTGGATGCGGAGGTAGCCGCCGCCGACGTGGTGCTCGACTGCTCGGACAATTTCGCCACGCGCCATGCCGTCAACCGCGCCTGCGTGCAGCATCGCAAGCCGCTGGTATCGGGTGCCGCCATCCGCTTTGACGGCCAGCTGGCGGTGTTCGATCTGCGTGCTGAGGCGAGCCCCTGCTATGCCTGCCTGTTTCCCGAGGATGCCGAAACCGAGGAACTGCGCTGCGCCGTTACCGGCGTGTTCGCCCCGCTCACCGGCATGATAGGCACGGCGCAGGCAGCCGAGGCGCTGAAGCTGCTCTCAGGCGTGGGTCGCACCCTGGCCGGGCGCCTGATGATCGTGGATGCGCTCAACTCACAGTGGCGCGAGATTCGCCTGGCGCGCGACAGCAGTTGCGCGGTGTGCGCGAAGGCGAGCGCCTGAGTACCTCAATTCAGCTATTTTTGCGGTGACCTCACCTCGTGCTCATGCTACCGCACGCTCGATGGCATTCAACGCACGCATCAGACTGCTGCTGTGACCGGCTGCAACCCTGGGACGCCAGAAATCGTCAATAAAGGCTGTCATCACTGGTGTGTACCCACGCCCGACCACACCCTGACCGCCCTGCTTGGGTACAAGATCTTCAAAAATACGGCGCCGGCGCGACTGGCGGGCAAGGTTTACAAGCTCCAACTTTGGATTTGGCAATGAATCCGGATCCGCTGGCACTCGACCGACCGGTACATACAAATACCTGGCCAAGGCTTCCCTGTCAGCCAACAGCCATGACTCGAGCATTCTTTCGGCCACTCGAAGCACAAAATTTTGTTCCCTGCTACGAGGAATGTACTTCTCTATCAATCCAGGCACACAAGGCTGCTGCTCCAGGTCAGCGATACCCAGGATTGGCCCGACATGCAGGGCGGCGCGATTGTATTTCTGCGCATCCCGCCAGAAAGCGTCCTTGCCTCCCTTGGGATAGAAGCGCGTTTGATCCTGATCGATACCCAGCGTAGTCAGAACCTTCTTGGCAACGGGTATTTCCAGCAGCCCTTCCGTGACAACCAGCAGGAAGGCAGGCATCACGCCACCATGGAATCAAAAAGTCCTAGTTGAGGTGTGGCGGTTTTCGGCATCAATGCTTCACTTGCGGGAATCCCCGCCTTCATGAGACGTGATACATCACGGATTAATGCGCCCAC
>CAXNIK010000391.1:0-3413 GCA_964202115.1 Burkholderiales bacterium | reverse complement strand
CGCATCGCCCACTGGACCGGCAAGGGCGCCAAGCTCTCCCCGACGGTGGTGCGCCTGATCAAGCAGCACGCTCCCAAGGCGTCGTAATCCAGCCTGTTGTTGCACGTGGCGGGTCAGCTGCCTGCCAGGTCGTAGTGGTGACAGACGGTGACTGACAAAGCCTCTACTTCGCGCCTGCTGCTGGTGGGGCGGGTTCTCGCTCCCTACGGCGTCAAGGGCTGGGTCAAGGTGGAACCTTTCACCGAATCCCCGGAAAGCCTGCGCGGATTCGGCGCATGGCGGGTCGGCAAGGGTGACCCGGACGAAACATGGCCGGCGGTGAATGTGGTCGAAAGCGCATCGCACAGCGGCAATGTTGTGGCGCGTTTCGAAGGCAGTGAAGATCGTGACGCCGCGCTGAGGTTTCGCGGCATGGGTGTGGCAGTGCCGAGGTCGGAACTGCCGCCGACACGGAAGAACGAAATTTATCAGGCCGATCTCATCGGCCTGCATGTAGTGAATGAACAGGGTGAGCAACTCGGCAAGGTGTCCGGGGTGTTTTCCAACGGCGGACATGACGTGCTGCGAGTGCGGCACGAAGGTGGCGAGCGGCTGGTGCCATATGTCCCGACGGTGGTATCGAATGTAGACCTTGGTTCCGGCATGTTGCGCGTGGACTGGGGACTGGACTGGTAGCAGTTGGACTGAACAGGGAAGGGGCGAGGTGATCCGGTTCGATTGCATAAGCCTCTTTCCGGAAATGTTCACCGCGGTCGCCGAGCACGGCATTACGCGCCGGGCGCGCGAGCTGGGCATCTGGTCGCTGGAGCTGTGGAATCCGCGCCAGTTCGTCACGGACAATTACCGCACCGTGGACGATCGGCCTTATGGCGGCGGCCCCGGAATGGTGATGCTGGCCGAGCCGTTGAGCCAGGCAGTGGCAGCGGCAAAGGCCGCGGCCCCGGGCTTGGCGAAGGTGATACACCTGTCGCCGCAGGGCAGGGTGCTGGACCATGCCGGGGTATGCGCCCTGGCGCAGGAATCGAGATTGATCCTGCTGTGCGGACGGTATGAGGGCGTGGACGAGCGCTTCATCCGCGCTCAGGTGGATGAAGAATTGTCCATAGGCGACTATGTGCTATCGGGCGGCGAGCTCGCGGCCATGGTGCTGATGGACGCGGTGGTGAGGCAGTTGCCGGGTGTGCTCGGCGATGAGCAGTCGGCGGTGCAGGATTCGTTTGCGCGCTCAGGCGGATTGCTCGATTGCCCGCACTACACGCGGCCGGAAGTGTGGCAGGGCGAGGCGGTGCCGCCGGTGCTGATGAGCGGCCACCACGCGCAGATCGAACGCTGGCGCCTGAAACAGGCGCTGGGCAGGACCTGGCAACGGCGGCCGGATGTGCTGGAACGCCGCGGCCTGAGCAAGGATGAAGTTAAACTGCTGGAGGAATACCGGCAGGAGTTGTTGAACAAAAATGCGTGAATAAAAGCGATTGAATAAAAACAGATGCTGAAACAAAGCGAGCGGAATCAGGACGGCCGGAACGAAGGCAGCCGGAAACCGCAATAAATAAATGAATTTAGAGCCAGGAGTATCAAGATGAACATTATCCAGACCATAGAGCAGGAAGAAATTGCCCGCCTGGGCAAGAAAATCCCGGTATTCGCCCCAGGCGACACCGTGATCGTCAGCGTCGCCGTGGTGGAAGGCGAGCGCAAGCGTACCCAGGCCTACGAGGGCGTGGTCATCGCCAAGAAGAACCGCGGCCTGAATTCCGCCTTCACCGTGCGCAAGATCTCCTCGGGCGAAGGCGTGGAGCGGACCTTCCAGACCTATTCGCCGCTGATCGCCAGCATCGAAGTCAAGCGCAAGGGCGCGGTGCGCCGCGCCAAGCTGTATTACATGCGTGGCCGTTCCGGCAAGTCGGCGCGTATCCGCGAGAAGATCATCGCCAAGGAAACCCAGGTCGCGGAATAAGTCCTCCGCATCGATCTGCTTGCGGGCGCCCACGGGCGCCCGTTTTGTTTGCGTCGCCCTGTTAAAATTGTGCTTCCTTAAGAGAGCGATTTCCCGCGACCGCGTTTACCCGCAACCCGCAGGGGAGGTGCCACATGAGCGTTATCAGTCCCGTATCCGAGATCATTGCCGACATCAAGGCCGGCCGCATGGTCATCCTGGTGGACGAGGAAGACCGCGAGAACGAAGGTGACCTGGTGCTGGCGGCGCAGTTTGTCACTCCCGAGGCGGTGAACTTCATGGCCAAGCACGGCCGCGGCCTGATCTGCCTCACGCTGACCGAGGCCCGCTGCAACCAACTCAATCTGCCGCTCATGGTGCGCGACAACCGCTCGCCCCATGGCACCAATTTCACGCTGTCCATAGAGGCGGCCACCGGCGTCACCACCGGCATCTCGGCGCATGACCGTGCGCGCACCGTGCAGGTGGCGGCGGCGCCCAAGGCCAAGCCCGACGATATCGTGCAGCCGGGCCACATTTTTCCGCTCATGGCGCAGAACGGCGGCGTGCTGGTGCGCGCCGGGCATACCGAGGCCGGCTGCGATCTGTCCGCGCTGGCGGGCCTGGAACCGGCCGCCGTCATTTGCGAAATCCTCAAGGACGACGGCAGTATGGCGCGCCTGCCCGACCTGGCGATATTCGCCAGGGAGCACGGCCTGAAGATCGGCGCCATCGCCGACCTGATCCATTTCCGCAGCAGCAATGAAACTCTGGTGCGGCGCGTGTCCGAACGCACGGTGATGACCCAGCACGGGCCCTTCCGGCTGGTCGCCTATCTGGAGAAGCTCTCGGGCTCGGCGCATGTGGCGCTGGTGCGCGGCGACATCGATCCTGCCGCCGAGACGCTGGTGCGCGTGCATGAGCCGCTGTCCATCGTCGATCTGCTCGATGCGGGCTCGGGCGGTCATTCCTGGAGCATTCCCGATGCGCTGGAGCGCATCGCCACCGAAGGCCGGGGCGTGATGGTGCTGCTCAACTGCGCCGAGAGCACCACGCAGTTGTTCGAGCGCGTGGCAGACACGCCGCGACCGAAGTCCGGAGGCCGAGTGGAACTGCTCACCCATGGCATCGGCGCGCAGATCCTGCGCGACCTGAAAGTGGGGCGCATGCGCCTGCTGGCGGAGCCGCGCAAGATGCCCAGCATGACCGGCTGGGAACTGGAGATTGCCGGCTACGAGCAGCCCACCGCCCGCCAGGCCGCCCCCGCCAAGAGCGGCAAGGCGCGCTGATGCCTGATATTGCAAGCAAGCTCGCAGGCTCCGGATTGCGCGTGGCCATCGTCAGGGCGCGCTTCAATGAAGGCATAGGCGCGGCCATGCTCAAGGCCTGCACCGCCAGGCTGCTGGAACTGGGCGTGGCCGAAAAGGACATCACCACCTGCTCCGTGCCCGGCGCGCTGGAAGTGCCCCTGGCGCTG
>CAXNIK010000390.1:0-3413 GCA_964202115.1 Burkholderiales bacterium | reverse complement strand
TTCACCGGAAGCGGCGGCGAAAAAGTATGAGGAGATTTCGCGGTCCTACATTGAAATTGCTGCCAAGGCTGGAATCAAAGCCCAGTAGTCGACAAGCCCGACAATCGATCGGCAGCCTCCACGCCGAAGCAGATGCCCCGGCAGGTCGCCCGTTTCATCCAGTGCGCCGGCACCTCCTTGTCGAATCACCGTACCATTGACGATCACCGCTTCGATTCCCACGGCGTCGACGACGAGGCGATTGCCCTTGGCTGGCAAGTGACCCCGCCCGCAAGCTGAAAATCAAATCGGCGTAACGCTAGGAACCGTGGTGGACAAGAAGACAAGAATTGTTTTGCAACGATAGAGGGATAGTTCTAGCCAAGGGGTGATGAATTCGGACCACCAAAGTTCACCTTCAATCCTTTCTTAGCTAGCATCGTCAGGATTGGCTAACGGCCTTTGCGAGCACAAGTTCCCCATACTCGTTATTGTTATAGCCTAGCGACCGCACAACCTGTTCGGTGTGCTCCCCAAGCAACGGCGGCGGCGTTTGCGATGCCTGGCTAGGGATTTCGCTCAGGATAGGGGAGTTCACTATGGGATATTCAAGCCCCTGGAAAAGCAGTAAGGAAACTTTGCCGGGATACTGCGCCTGGGGATCGTTCAGAACCTCCCGGTAGCGCCTTACCTCTGTAAAGCCAAGTCCTCCGGACTTGAAAAGGGCCGTACATTCTTCAAATTGATGGGACTTGATGGTGGCGGTCACCAGCGCTTCCAGCTCGTCGCTGCGCGCGCGGCGCTGGCCACGGGTGCGCAGCGTGGGGTCGTCCCCTTGCGGAAGCTTCATCACATTGCAGAACTGCTGCCAGTGTGCGTCGCTCAGGATCACCAGGTAAAGCCAGCGGCGGTCCGCAGTTTCATACGCGCCATAGCCAGGTTGCCCGAATTCGGAGGCCTTCGACTGCCGCTGCTCCCTTGGAACCTGGTCGCTCAACGTCACGCCAACAAGGTCGCGCGCCGCGATGTGCAACGCCGTCTCATACAGGCCGATTTCGACCCGGCGATTGCGGGTGTTGCCGTCACTGGGAGTGAATGCCGCCAGGATGCCGATGACGGCGTTCATGCCCGCGAACACGTCATGGTGCGATGGTCCGAGCCGGGTGGGCCGGCCATTGACCCGATTCGCGTACATGACGCCGGTCGCCGCTTCGGCAATGGGATTGGACGCCACTTCATCCTGGCGCGGCCCGGGTCCGTAGCCTGTAATGTGGCAGTACACCAACTCTGGATTAACGGCGTGGCAGTCCTGGATGGTTACCCGCAAATTGTGCGCCGCGTCGGGCGAAAGATTGTGCAAAACCACGTCCGCGGTCTTGAGCAATTTGTCGAACACCGCATGGCCGTGTGGTGAAGCGAGGTCGATGCACACACTTTTCTTGCCGTGGTTGTAGGCGATGAACGTACCCCCGGGTCCGCCGCGTACGAGAGTTCGCGTCGGATCGCCGGCCAGTCCTTCGACCTTGATCACTTCGGCGCCCAGATGGGTCAGAACGTTGCCTGCATACGGCGCGGCAATCCACCCGCCAAGCTCAAGGACCCGTTTCCCGGACAAGGCGAGATGGGACATTAGCGCGCCTCCTCCATGCGCAGCGACATGCTTAACATATCACCTCTTCCTGTTCCAGAGCACGGCGTTCACCGCTGGAAAGCCCCAACAGGCCGCCGAAAATATCGTCCTCGCCCTCGCCTAGCGCCGGCGGCGGCCCGTGCTCTATGCCGAACGCCGACGTTTTGGAGAAACGCGCAGGCACCCGCACAGCAGGCCGGAAGTCTTCGTCGGTGATCTTGACGTCGAATATCGCCCCGCGCGCGCGAAGGTGCGTATCGGACACGATATCTTGCGGGCCCAGAGAAGGGTGCGCCGCGATTCCCTTAGACTGCAGCAATTCGGCGAGGCTTCCGGCGGGTTTTTCAAGGGCCCATTTGCCGACGACTGCGTCAAGAATTTCGCGATTTGCCAGCCTCTCTTGGGTGGTGGCAAAACGCTCGTCGTTGACCATCGACGCTCCGCCGATCAGCAGGGCAAGCGCCTTCCATTGCTCATCCGCGCTCACGGCGATTGATATCCATGAGTCCTTGCCTTGTGCGCGATATACGCCGTGGGGCGCCATGCCGGGATGGGCGTTGCCCCAGCGCTCCGAGTCGATGCCGATTGCGCCTTCGAGCAGCGCTTCACCGATCATAGAGCACGCCACTTCGCGTCCGGCGACATCGACGTGCGTGCCCTGCCCCGTTAACCTCCGCGCATTTAGCGCTGCAACGGTGGCCATGGCCGCGGTTAGACCGATTCCATGGTCCATGACGTGACGGATTTCCAGCGGTGGCCCGTCCGAATAGCCCGAAAGCGTGCCAAGCGCCCCCCAAGCGGAAAAAAGCGGCGCATAACCTTTGAAACTGCGTTCAGGTCCCGTCTGGCCGGAAGCGCACAGTGACAGCATGATGACATCCGGCTTCACCTTGCTGAGTGCGGCGTACCCCAGGCCCAGACGTTCCATTACTCCGGCGCGAAAGCTCTCCGCCACAACGTCGGCGGTGGCCGCCAGCCGCAGCGCCAGCGCCACGCCCTTAGGGTTCTTGAGGTTAATTCTGACCGAACGCTTGTCGGCCACAACGTGCGCGAATGTCGATGGCGTCAAGCGGCCGTAGACTGGATGAGGGCGCCGGAACATGTCAATGCGCCGCGTAGACTCCACTTTGATGCACTCGGCGCCGAGCTGCGTCAGCATGTGGGTGGAGAAAGGCCCAGCTGCGTGGATCGTAAAGTCCACGATGCGAATTCCGCGCAGTGGACGTTCGAGTTTTTCCGGCGTGCTGGGCTGCCGCGGCTCGGCAAAGGTCTTGAGCAGACCCGCTGCGGCCTGAGTCTCGGTTTCCAGTGCCGGAGGGCCACCGCGCAAGGAGAACGGCTCGGGGCCAAATCGGAATGGTGCAACAAACATATCCACCGAACCTAGCTTCGGCAGTTCCACGGGCGCAAAGAGCTTGCGGGCGCGTTCCTGGGCGCCCTTGAGCACATCTCGCGGCATCACATACTTGGCGACGGGCACGCCCAGACGCTGGCCTGAGTCCACAAGATCCGCGACATTGCGCGCGGCAGCCCATTCACGCAGCTTGCGGTTGATGTGGGCGCCGTGCTTGCCACGGCTACCGGAATCAGCCAGTTCGGGCGCCTTGGTCCACTCTGGATTTCCCATTAGCTCCACGAGTCCCGCCCACTGCTTGTCTTCCAGAGTGAGGATTTCAGCGTAGCCGTCCTTGCACTTCACCACGCCGCCGTAGCGGAACGAGCGGTTGGAGCGGTGTTCGATGGAGCCTTCGCCAAGCTGCTGGATGGCCATAAGCCCGAGCAGGACACCCACCTCCTGCGCTGA
>CAXNIK010000389.1:0-3420 GCA_964202115.1 Burkholderiales bacterium | reverse complement strand
GCGTTTCAAGTGATCTTGTCAGCGCCTTTGACGTGGATGAGAATGACTTGCCGTTGTCTTCCAGAGCCTGGTTTAAATGCAGGCGGTCGCTCATCGGAATTTATTATCATTTTAACTACAACATCTGCTATGTAATTCATAGAGCAGATTTGATGTTATCACCCATCTAAGCAGATATAGCTCCCGTCAGCCACACTCCGACAGCATGTATGCAACCCGAACCTACTCCAGCTTCACCCCCGTAGCCTTGATAATCGGCGCCCATTTCGCCAGATATGAAGACCTTGCGCCCAACAGGTAGCTGTTGCGGAGGAGTTTCGGAAGTCTCACTTCATCAATCGTTCGCGCCGCGAACCCGCCACAGAGCACAACGTCAGAGCCACCAGTCCACCACGCGCAGCCCAAGGTGCTTTTCGTAGACATCAAAATCCTTGTCACTGTGAAGAAGCCTCAGTCCGTTCGCGAGACAGCGCGTCGCGATCAGCGTGTCCAGGTCGCCAACAACAAGCCCATCCACGCCAAGGTTGCAGGTATGCCCCTCTGACTGCCGGGTCGGCTAGTTGCGAAAGAAGTCGATCCAGACGCTGGATTCGACAAGAATCACCTGTCGCGCCTCATCGCGTCCAGATCGCCCACCCACTCGTACTTGCCGCGAAGTTTGCGGAGTTGGGTTTGCTGCTTCAGGCGAAGGAGCGTGCGCAATCCTTCCTCCACCGCTTCACGCTTGGTTTTCAGGCCCGTGGCCTTCAAGACGGCTTCCATGAGCTTGTCGTCAATCACGATGTTCGTTCGCATGTGTGTACATCCTGGACAGCCGTTCTTTCCTGCTCTGGCAGCGTGCAGGTACCCCAACCTACTCCAGCTTCACCCCCGTAGCCCTGATGATCGGCGCCCATTTCGCCAGCTCGACACGAATGAATTGCCGCGTCGATTCGGGCGTCGAGTCGGCAATGGGGTCGATGGACAGCGCTTCCAGTTCGGCCTGGAACACCTTGTCTCCCATGATCTCCGCGGTCGCGGACTGCAGCTTGTCCGTCACCGCGGCGGGCGTTCCGGTCGGGACAACCACCACCTGGAAGGAGCCGGCGATCATGTCGGGGATGCCGGCCTCGATGGCGGTGGGAATGTCCGGTGCGATGTTGGAACGCTTGTCCGAGAAGATCGCCAGGATGCGCATCTTGCCCGCCTTGTGATGCGGCCGGCTGCCGCTGAAGCTGTCGATGAACACCGGGTTGAGCCCGGACAGCGCGTCCTGCAGCGCCGGGCCGCTTCCTTTATACGGAACATGCAGCAGGCGCAGGTTGCCCGCGCGCAGCTTGAACAGTTCCCCCGCCAGGTGCGGCGCGCTGCCCACACCCGAGGTGCCATAGGAATACTTGTCCGGGTTGGCCTTGAGCAGCGCCACCAGTTCCGCCACCGACTTCGCCGGCAGATCCGAGTGCACCACCAGCAGCAACGGCGTCTTGCCGATCAGGGCGATGGGCTGGAAGTCCCGATCCACGTCGTACTGCGGCGTGGTCATCATCGAGGGCAGTATGGCCAGCGTGGTCGAGGTGGCGAAGAACAGCGTGTAGCCATCGGGCTTGGCGCGCGCCGTTTCGGCCGCGGCGATGATGCCGCCCGCCCCGGCCTTGTTGTCGGTGATGATGGGCTGGCCCAGGCGCTTGCCCAGTTTCTCCGCGTACTTGCGGGCGAAGAGATCGGTGGCGCCGCCCGGCGCGAAGGGAATCAACAGCCGCACCGGACGGCTGGGATAGGCGGCCTGACCCCAGGCCTGGGCCATGCCGGTGAGGCACAGCAGCGCAGCAAGCAACAGCTTCACGGTTTTTGACATCAGTCTTCCTTTGGAAATTCCATCACCAACACTTCCAGCCCCTTGTCGCCGGCGCTGCAGCACTTCGGTACCGCTCATTGCATGGATCATGCTCTCCCCTCTTCAAATGTGGTTGTGGCTCAGGTCAGCGACAGCGTCATGCCACCGTCCACCTGCAGCGTCGATCCGGTGATGTAGCCGGCCAGTTCCGAGGTCAGGAACACCGCGGCCGCCGCGCACTCCTCGGGCTTGCCCAGGCGCTGCATGGGCATGGTCTTGGCCCGCTCGGCGGCGTCGGCCCGCGCCATGAAGGTGGGCGTGGCAATAGACGCAGGACAGACCGAATTCACCGTGACGCCGTACTTCGCGCTCTCATTGGCCAAGTGCTTGAGGTAGCCGGCCAGGGCGCTGCGGAACACCGTGGACAGCCCGTGCACCGGCATGGGCTGCTTCACCGTGGCCGAGTTGATGGAGACGATGCGCCCCCATTTCTTCTCGATCATCAGCGGCGCCACTGCCGTGACAACGTTGACCGCGCCAATAAGGTTGTTCTCGAAGCCCTGCTCCCAACGTGCGCGCTCGTTCTCCTTGAGCACTTCGCGGCTGGGATGCGGCGACTGCGCGGTGATGAGGATGAGGATGTCGGGGCTGCCCCACTTCTCCTGGACGGTCTTCACCAGCCGCGCCACGTCCTCGGGCTTGCGCTGGTCTCCGGCGATGGTGATCACCTCGTTGCCGGTGCGCGAGCGGATCTCGTTCGCCGTCTCCTCCAGCGTGGCCGGCGTGCGCGCAAACAGCGCCACGCGCACACCCTCGGCCGACAGCATGTTGGCCGCCGCTCGCCCCATTCCTCGCGTCCCGCCGGTGACAATGGCGATGCGTCCCTTGATGCCTAGATCCACGATTCCTCCGTCAATAAAATTGAATATGCCTGTGTCAGTGCCTTGCCGCTCACTCGGGCTCGATGCCGGCTTCCTTGATGCGACGTCCCCAGTTCTCGTACTGCATCGCGACGATCTCGGCCAGCTCTTCCGGTGTGCTGGCCTTCAGCTCGGCGGACAGTTGCGCGAACTTCACCTTGTTGTCTTCCTTGGCTGCAATTTTCTGCACCTCGCTGCTGAGCAGGTTGACGATCGGGCGCGGCAGGCCCGCCGGCCCGAAGAGACCGATCCAGGAGGCGATGTCAAAGCCCGCCATCACCGGAGTCTCCGACACGGCCGGCACACCCGGCAGCAGCGGGGAACGGGCGGTCTTGGCGATGCCCAGCACGCGCAGCTTGTTCGACTTGATGAGCGCGGAGGCGGCAGCAAGCGCGACAAAATTCAGGCTGATCTCGCCGCTGAGGATGTCCGCAATGGCCAGTTCATTGGTCTTGTAGGCCACCTCCAGCCCGTCGATGCCGCCGCGGCGGAACAGCGACGCGCAGCCCACCTGGGCGCTGGTGTTGCCATAGGAACAGCGCAGCTTGCCCGGATTGGCCTTGCCGTAGGCGATCAGTTCCGCGACGCTGTTCACCGGCAGCTTCGGATCCACCACCAGCACCGAGGTGAAGGTGTTGAGGTAGGAAATCGGCGTGAAGTCCTTGATCGGATCGTAGTTGAGCTTCT
>CAXNIK010000388.1:0-3429 GCA_964202115.1 Burkholderiales bacterium | reverse complement strand
AAGCGCGCAGTCCTGCTGATGTCCACTGCCCTGGCCAGGGTGGCGGTCGTGCTTGCGCATGCGATCGGCCAATGCGTGAAGATCTTGCAATGAAGGCCTTCCTAACCCGGGCGCGCATACCGCTGCCACTGCCCACCACCGGGCTCGCGCTGCTGGCCGCCATCTATCTGCTCACCGGCCTGTTCGGCCACAGTCCCTGGAAAACCGAGGATGCGATAGGCATAGGCCTGGTCCATCAGATGCTCACAACGGGAGCCCAGTCCTGGGAGGCCTGGCTGGTGCCGCATCTGGCAGGCGAGATCTACCTCGACGATGGCCCCCTCTACTACGCGCTGGCGGCGCTGTGCGCCAAGCTGCTGTCCTTCGTGCTGGCGCCGCATGAGGGGGCGCGACTGGCGAGCGTGCTGTGCATGGCGGCGACATTCTGGTTCATGCACGCCACAGCCCGGGAATGGTTTCGCAGCAGCGAACCCGGCTCACTGCCGGCCACAGCCGAAGGCTCCGGTACCGTGCTCGTCCTGATAGGCACCCTGGGTCTGTTCGTGCATGCGCATGAAGTACTGGCGGAGAACGGCGCGCTGGCCGGAGCAGCAATCGCCTGGTACGGCCTGGCGCGTTCGCGCTCGCATGTCCTGCGCGGCAGCCTGTGGTTCGGCCTGGGCCTTTCCATCGCATTGTGGTGCAAGGGGCCGGCACCGCTGATCGCACCTCTGGCCGCCGCACTGGCCGCCCCCGCCCTGGGATCACTCTGGCGCAGCCGCGCCCACCTGCGCTTTCTGGGCATCGGCCTGGGCATCCTGGCTTTGGCTGCTCTGGCCTGGTACGTCGTGTTGCGCGTCCATGGCGAAGGATTGCCGGCAGCATGGTGGAACAGACAGTGGGCCCATCCTGGACTCAGCTGGGAACGCCTGCTGCGGCAACTGCAGCTCCTGTGCTGGTCGACGTGGCCGGCCTGGCCGCTGACCGCATGGGCCCTGCGCGACCGGCGGCATCGTCTGGCCAATGATCCCATCCTGCCCATCACCGCCGGCGTGCTGGCGGGACTGGTGATGTTTGCATTCAGCCGCGAGCTCAATGAGGTGTTTGCCATGCCGCTGATGCTGCCGCTGGCCCTGGCGGCCGGGGCCGGCGTTCCGGCCCTGCGCCGGGGCATGGCCAGCGGCTTTGCCTGGTTCGGGGCCATGACCTTCACCGTGCTGGGCAGCCTGATCTGGCTGGGCTGGATCGCCATGATGACCGGCGTGCCGGAAAGGCTGGCGCGCAATTTCAGCAAGCTGGAACCGGGCTATGTCGCCTCCTTCGATACAGGCGCGCTCGCCACCGCCCTGGTGCTGACACTGCTGTGGATCGCGCTGCTGGGGCGCAGCGAGCGTTCCCTTCATCGCAGTACGGCCCATTGGGCGGGCGGCCTGGCGCTGCTGTGGGGCCTCGCAATGACGCTGTGGCTGCCCTGGATAGACTATGGCAAGAGCTACAAGCAGGTTGCAGTTTCCCTCGCCACCGCAGTCAAGCGCACCGGTTTGACGAAGGACGCCTGCATGGAAAGCCGCGGCCTGGGAGAAGTACAGCGCGCTGTGTTCCATTATCACGGCGGCATCGTCACCCGGCGGCTGGAGGTGCATCCACGCAGCAATTGCCCCTTGCTGCTGGTGCAGGCCGATGCGCGACAGACCGGCGCCGACCGCACCGGACCGGGCTGGCGACGGGTGTGGGAAGGCAATCGCCCGCGCGATCGCGAGCGATTCCGGCTGTATGTGCGTGATTGATATGTGCGTGATTGATATTTTCAGCATAGCCGGTCAAGCTTGGCATGTTCAGCCTGACACCGCTGGTATTCATTCGTTTTCATCCATGAGTCTGCATCCATGACCTTGACCGACAGCCCCGCCTGGCAGGCCCTGCAGGCCCATCACCGCAACATGTCATCCCTGCACATGCGCGATTTGTTTGCCGACGATGCGCAGCGCGCCGCGCGCTACGCGATCGAGTCCTGCGACCTCTTCCTCGACTATTCCAAGCACCGCATCAATGATGAATCGCTCAGGCTGTTGCTGGCGCTGGCACGGCAGGCCGGGGTGGAAGGCTGGAGGGAGAAGCTGTTCGCAGGGGAAAATGTCAACAACACCGAGAACCGCCCGGCCTTGCACATGGCGCTGCGCTCCAGCGCCACGAGCTTTCCGCAGCACGGCGATGTCATGGTGCAGGTGCGCGAGGTGCGCCAGCGCATGACGGCCTTCGCCACTTCGCTGCGCGATGGCCGCATCAAAGGGGCCACTGGGCGCCCCATCCGCGAAATAGTCAACATCGGTGTGGGCGGATCCGACCTGGGACCGCGCATGGCCGTGCGCGCGCTGCGGCCGTACAGCAAGAGCAGTGTGCAGGTGCATTTCGTTTCCAACGCCGATCCGGCCGATCTGGACGCGGTACTGAAAGGCCTGGACGCAGCCGAGACCTTGTTCATTATCGCCTCCAAGACCTTCACCACGGTGGAGACCATGTCCAATGCCAGGCGGGCACAGGCGTGGCTCGCCTCCAGGCTGAACCTGCAGCCTGGCCCGCCGCTTGCAGCACATTTCGCCGCCGCCTCCGCTGCACCCGGAAAGGCTGCGGCTTTCGGGGTGCCGGAAGAACGGATCTTTCCCATGTGGGACTGGGTAGGCGGCCGCTATTCGCTGTGGTCGGCGGTGGGACTGCCCATCACCATCGCCATCGGACCCGAGAACTTTGAAGAGCTGCTTGCCGGCGGCCGCGACATGGATGGGCATTTCCAGGAGGCACCGCTTGAGGCCAATATGCCGGTGATCCTGGCATTGCTGTCGGTATGGTACGGCGCTTTTTTCGGTGCCCAGACGCATGCTGTGTTGCCCTACTGCGAGGACCTGCGCGAGCTGCCCGGCTATCTACAGCAGCTGCAGATGGAATCCAACGGCAAGCGCGTGAACCGGGAAGGCCATGCCCTCGATTACCCCAGCTCAGCGGTGCTGTGGGGCGGAGCCGGCACGGTCAGCCAGCATTCCTTCCACCAGCTCCTCCTGCAGGGCACGCTCCTCGTCCCCGTGGATTTCATCGTGCCAGTACGGGCGGGGCACAGCTGCATCGCCGGCGGGGAGCGGGAACAAGCCGCGCAGCGCATGCTCGTGGCCAATGCCCTGGCACAGGGCGCGGCGCTGATGGGAGGATCGAACGATGCGGACCCCCACCGGGCCTCCCCAGGAAACCACCCCTCCAGCACGCTGCTGATGAAACGCATGACACCGCGCGCACTGGGCGTGCTGATCGCGCTCTACGAGCACAAGGTGTTCGTGGAAGCCAGCGTGCTCGGCATCAATCCCTTCGACCAGTGGGGCGTGGAGCTGGGCAAGGCGCTGGCACGTGACATCGAAAGCGGGGAAATCCGCTCGCTGGATGATTCCACGCGAGCACTGATGG
>CAXNIK010000387.1:0-3434 GCA_964202115.1 Burkholderiales bacterium | reverse complement strand
ATTCAGGTGCCGATCTGGATTCTCGGCTCCTCCACCTGGGGCGCGCAGTTCGCGGCGGTCAACGGCTTTCCGTATGCCTTCGCCTCGCACTTCGCACCGCAGCAGATGATGCAGGCGCTGGATCTGTATCGCAGCCGCTTCCAGCCCTCCGAGTGGCTGGCGAAACCCTACGCCATGCTTGGCGTGAACGTCGTTGCCGCACCCACCGACGACGAGGCCAGGCTGCTCTTCACCTCGCGGCTGCAGTCCACCATTGCCAGCCGCACCGGACGGCGCAGCCTGCTGCCACCGCCCGACCCCGATTTCGAGAGCCGCCTCGGCCCCATGGAACGCGCAGTGCTCGAGGAAGCCATGCCCGGCACCGTGGTTGGATCCCCCGCCAGCGTGAAAGCCGGCCTTGAGAAATTCATCGCCAAGACCGGCGCCGACGAGCTGATCGTCACCGGGCAGATCTTCGACCACCGACTACGATTGCGCTCGTATGAAATCGCGGCGCGGGTACGCAAGGAGATGCAGGTGGGGCGTGCGGAGGTGTCACCTGAGATTTGACACGCCGAGATGATCATGAATTTCATCTTATGGCAGTAATACTGTAATTCGTACAGTAGAGACGGGGATCTAATTCAGAATTGTCAGGATAGCGCCGCCACTCCACCTGCCATCGGACGGGACTAGGCCCTGGCTATCCGGTCCAGCGCATCCTCGATCGTTTTCACGCTGCGATCAATGTTCGCCCACTTGTCGAGGCCGAAGAGCCCGATGCGGAAGGAGCGGAAATCCGCGCCTTCGTCGCATTGCAGCGGCACCCCCGCCGCCGTCTGCAGGCCCTGCGCGGCGAATTTCTTGCCGTTCTGCAGGTCAGGGTCCTCGGTGTAGCACACCACCACCCCCGGCGCCTCGAACCCGGGTGCGGCCACGCTCTTGAAACCCTTGCCCGCCAGCAAGCGGCGCACCTTGGCGCCCAACTCCTGCTGCTGGGCCTTCAGCGTGGCGAGGCCGCGTGACTCCGCCTCCTGCATCACGTCGCGCAAGCGTGCCAGTGCGTCGGTGGGCATGGTGGTGTGGTACATGTGCGCGCCGTTCTCGTAGGTCTCCATGATCTGCAGCCACTTCTTCAGGTCGGCGGCGTAGCTCGTGCTCGTGGTGGCGTCGATGTTCTTTCGCGCAAGCTCACCCAGCATCACCAGCGCGCATCCGGCCGGCCCGCTCCAACCCTTTTGCGGCGCGCTGACGATCACGTCCACGCCGGTCGCCACCATGTCCACCCAGATCGCGCCGGAGGCCACGCAGTCGAGCACCAGCATGCCGCCCACCGAGTGCACCGCGTCGGCCATGGCGCGCAGGTAGTCGTCGGGCAGGATGATCCCCGAGGCGGTTTCCACGTGCGGCGCAAACACCACGGCTGGCCGCTTGTCCTTGATGGTCGCCACCACCTGCGCGATGGCGGGCGGCGCAAAAGGCAACTGCGACACAGCTCGCTTGTCGTCACCAACCCGCTGCGCCTTCAGCACGATGGACTCCTCGGGAATCGTGCCCATCTCGAAGATCTGCGTCCAGCGATAGCTGAACCAGCCGTTGCGGATCACCATCACGCGCTTGCCGCTTGCAAACTGGCGCGCCACCGCCTCCATGCCGAAGGTGCCGCTCCCCGGCATGACGATCGCCGCCCGGGCGTTGTAGGCACGCTTGAGCGTGCCGGCAATGTCCCGGATCACGCCCTGGAACTTCTTCGACATGTGGTTCAGGGCGCGGTCGGTATAGACCACGGAATATTCGAGCAGACCGTCGGGGTCCACGTCGGGAAGAAGGCCAGGCATGATGTGCTCCGTTGGGAATTTTGCGTACGCTCACTACGATTGCTCAGCGGACCCCGGCATTATGGGGCAATCGAGGCAAGCATCAAGAATACTGCCGTGCCTATCGGGCAAGATGAGCGCGCAGTCGCTCCGCGCACAGCGCCACGGCGCGCTGCGCATCGTCGATGAATTTTCCCATGGTGATGAAGCCGTGAACCTGGTGCTCGAAACTGACGTGTTCCGAATCGACCCCCGCATGCACGAGTTTCCTCGCATAGGATTGCCCTTCATCCTGCAGCGGATCGAACCCGGCGGTCAGCACCAGGGTTGGCGGCAGCCCGGAATGGTCACCGGCGAGCAAAGGTGAGGCGCGCCAGTCGGATCGCTGCTCCGCGCTTTCCAGGTAATGCGACCGGAAGTATTCGAGCAATGTGGCGGTCAGCAGGTACCCTTCGCCGCAGCGTTGGTGCGAGGCCTCCCGGTAGTGAAGGTCCGTCACCGGGTAGATGAGCAGCTGATAGGCCAGCGAGAGCCGGGGCGAACTGCGGAGTGAAAGCGCCACCGTGGCTGCGATATTGCCGCCGGCACTGTCGCCCCCGATCGCGATCCTTGCCGCATCGATCTTCAGCAGGCCCGCATGGGCCGCGATCCATTCAGTGGCCGCAATGCAGTCTTCGATTCCCGCCGGGAATGGGCTTTCCGGAGCGAGGCGGTAGTCCACCGAATACACCGCGCAGCCGGAGAGGTTGCACAGGTCCCGACACAGCACATCATGCGTGTCGAGGCTGCCCACCACCCAGCCGCCGCCGTGGCAGTACACCATCGCAGCCATGGCGCCACGGCGATCCGGGGTCGTCGGCAGGTATTCGCGCAGGGCAATCGCCCCGCGCGGACCGGGGATCTCGAAATCCCGCGTTGACGCAACGGGGTTGGGAGCGGGAAACGCCGCAACTGAAGACTTCAGAAAGGACACCCGCGCCTGCAAGGGTGACAACGCATCCAGAGGCGGCCGGTTCTTTTCCGCAACCATGTCCAGCACCGCCTGCGTCTGCCGATCCAGGGAACTCATGGCTATTCCCGGTTGCCCGACGTTGATTGCGCGCCTCGGTACCTGCGGACACGGCCCGTCAACACGAAAATTGCCGTGTTTCCGTACCGGCGTTGTGTCATGCGGCAGTGCGCAAAGCTGGAACGTCGAGCTGACGCAGCAATTCGGCCTGCCGCGCCCTTGCCTTGGCAATGGACGCCTCCTTGACATGGCCAAACCCGCGGATCTCCTGCGGGATGGACGCAATGGCTGCGAGATCATCGCGGTTGTCCGGGGTCAGCCGTTTGACCAATTCGTCGACCCACTTCATGTAGTCCACAATCAACTGCCGCTCCGAGCGACGCTCGGCGGTATGCCCGAAAACATCAAAGGGCGTGCCCCTCAGGAAGCGGAGGATTTTCAGCAGTCTGAAAGCATGCATGATCCAGGGGCCAAATGTCATCTTGCGCAGATGTCCCGTGCCCTTGTCCCGCGGCGCGAGCAGCGGCGGGGCGAGGTGGAAGGTGAGGCTGAATTCTCCGCCGAACTGCCGCCTCAGGTCCGCCTCGAATTCGCCGGTGGTATACAGGCGCGCCACCTCGTACTCGTCC
>CAXNIK010000386.1:0-3443 GCA_964202115.1 Burkholderiales bacterium | reverse complement strand
CCCCTGAAGGATTCGGCCGTTTTTTGCTATGTTGACCCCTCAAAAAACCAGACCCTGGAGACGAAATGCACACCACAGACCAGATCGTTGAACTGTCCTCGGGACCGGTCTTCTACCGCGACTCGGGAGGCAGCGGCACGCCCCTGGTCTGCCTGCACGCCGCCTCGGGCAACAGCATGACCTGGGATCAGCAGATTCCGGTTTTCACCCAGGCGGGCTTCCGTTTCATCGCCATCGACTATCGCGGAGTGGGCGTGCCGGCCGGCCCCGGCGACTGGACGGCGCAGATTGACGAGCTCATCGTCAGGCTGGGCATAGGGAAATTCCACCTGCTGGGCACGGCAGCCGGCGGCGGCAACGCCCTGCAGTACGCTCTGGCCCATGCCGGCAAGCTGCGCAGCATGGTCATCTGCAACAGCACCGGCAATGTGCAGGATGGCGAATACCTGGCGATGAGCAGGCGCATGCGCCCCGCCCCGCAGTTCGACGCCCTGCCCGTGGACGTGCGCGAACTGGGTCCGTCCTATCGCGCCGAGAACCCTGAAGGCGTGGCACGATGGCTGCATTTGTCGCACGAGCCGCCGGTGAAATGGGACCGGCCGCCGGTGAAGCCGCAGCCGCTCAAGCCGGAGAACGCCGTCACCTGGGCGAGGCTGGACACGCTGAAGCTGCCCACGCTGTTGCTGACGGGCGACGCCGACCTGTGGACTCCGCCTTCGGTGCTGCGCATGTTCGCGCGGCGCATGCCGCACGCCGAGACGGCCGTCATCGCCGAGACCGGGCACTCCTCCTACTGGGAGAATCCGGCCGAATTCAATCGCGTGGTGCTCGACTTCCTCAAGCGGCACTGATTGCGCAAGCACCGCGCAGGAGGGTTTGCGCGCAGCATTCCTGCAGGCAGGCCAGGCGCTTCAAATGGTCATGCCTTGTTGTCGGGAGCGAGCTGCACGCCCGCCGCCTCCTCGATGATGCGCGTCATCTCGGTGTGATCGGCCGCCGCTCCCAGCTCCTGCTCGGCCTCGTTCCACAGCTCCCGGCAATGCCTGCCCAGGCGAAAGGGCGTGTCGGTGAGCTCGGCCAGCTCCAGCGCGGTGCGCACGTCCTTGGCCATGAGGCCCAGGCTGAAGCCCGATCCCCATTTGCGCGAGAGCACCTGCTGGGAAAACTTGTTCTGGGTGTTGTAGCTGCCGCCGCTGGAGAGGTTGATGACATCCAGCATGGCCTGCGGATCCAGGCCAAAGCGCCGGCCTGCGACCAGGGCCTCGGAGGCGGCGATGTATCCGGCCGCGCCGATGTAATTGTTCAGGCACTTGAGCGCGTGGCCGCTTCCGAGCGGCCCGAGGTGGAACTGCTGCTTGCCCATGGCCGAGAGCAGCGGCTTGCAACGCTCGAAGTCCTCGGGCGCGCCGCCGATCATGAAGATCAGTTGCGCATTGACCGCCCCGCGCACGCTGCCCGACACCGGCGCATCCATCATGCGCAGGCCGCGCCGCGCCAGCTCCTCGCCCAGAGCGCGCGTGCCCAGCGGCGCGGAGGAGCCCATGTCGATCAGCAGCGAGGAAGGCGACATGCCCGCGGCGAGGCCCTGTTCTCCCAGCGCCACCTCGCGCACGATCTTGCCATCGGGAAGGCAGGTAATGACCACGTCGCAACTGCGCGCCAGTTCCTGCAACGTCGCCGGCGTGTCGGCCGAGTATTCGGCGGCCAGGCGCGCCAGCGTGTCCTTGTTGAGGTCGTAGAGGGCCAGCCTGAAGCCGGCCTTGTGCACGGCGCGCGATGCCGGCTCGCCGAGGTGTCCGAGTCCCACGAAACCTATTCTTGCCGATGGCGAAATTGCCGCAGTCATCGAGACTCCTTCAGTGTATGCACAACGCTTGAATCCACCCTGGGTGACCCGGGCGCCATCACGGCGGCAGTATGCCATGAGGCTCCCGGCCTGGCGGCCGGCAGCATGCCCCTTCAATGCAGGGCATCGGGGTACAATCAACACATTACATCCGCCCCCTCGACTGGACAATGACGAGTCCCAACGAGAATGAGCTGCGCGCAGCCAACGCGGAGATTCGTGACCTGAAGAACATGGTCGCCGCGCTGCGCACCGAAATGGAGCGCACCAGGACCGAGGCCGACACCGCGGCCCAGCGCCTGCGTGCCGAAGCCGCCGTGGACCTCGACCAGTTGAGGAGAACTGTCGCTGCGCTGCGTGACGGCCTGGAACAGGAACGCGGCACGCGCGAAGACGCGGTGCGCCATGCCATCACCGCACATCAGGACGAGATCCAGCAGTTGCACGCCACCGCCACCGCCCTGCGCGACGCGCTGGACAATGCACGCATGGAAAAAGACACGGCGGTCAGGCAGGCCGTGGGCACATTGCAGGACGAAATCCAGCAGTTGCGATCGACCGCCACGGCGCTGCGCGAGGCCCTGGACAACGCGCGTATGGACAAGGACACGGCCGTGCGGCAGGCGGTGGGCGCATTGCAGGACGAGGGCACGCAGTTGCGCGCCACCATCGCCACGCTGCGCGACCAGCTGGAAAACACCCGCAACGAGCACCAGCAGTCTTTGCAAAGCGCCGAGGCCAGGCACCGGGCCGAGGCTTCGCAGCTGCAGGCCACGGTTCAGGCGCTGCGCGAGGCACTGGCCCCGGTGACATCGGCGTAGACATCGGGGCAAGACAGATCAGCCATGGCCAACGATCCACTCCAGTCCAAGTTCGCTGAAGTCCGCAACCTGCCGGTGGGCGACAACACCGCCAAGGCCAAGCGTCCGCGCAAGCCCGTGGTGAAGAAGTCCGAGCAGGCCCGCCTCAAGATGGTCGAGCTGCTGCTGGAGGTGTCGCGGCGCATGGCCGCCTACGACAGCCTGGACGAGGTGCTGGTGGCGCTGGTGGAGATGACCACCTTCGAACTCGATGCCGAGCGCGGCTCGCTGTTCCTGAACGATGAATCCACCAACGAGCTGTATTCGCGCGTAGCCCAGGGCACCAGCCACCGCGAGATCCGTCTGCTCAACAACACCGGTGTGGCGGGGCATGTGTTCCAGACTGGCGAATCGCTGGTCATCGACGATCCCTACAACGATCCTCGCTTCAATCGCTCCATCGACGAGCAGACCGGCTTTGTCACGCGCAACATACTATGCGTGCCGATCAAGACGGTGAAGGGCGACATCATCGGCGTCGCCCAGACGCTGAACAAGCGGAACGGCCACTTCACCCACCACGACCTGTCGCTGCTGGAGGCCATGACCACCCAGGGCACCCTCGCCCTGCAGGGCGCGCAGTTCATCGAGCGCATGAAAATCACGCGCGAGCGGGAGATGGAGTTCGTCGAGGTGGTCTCCGAGGTCACCGCCGACATCAAGCTGGGATCACTGTTGCAGCGGGTCGTGGGCGAGGCCACGCGCATGCTCAACGCCGAGCGCTCCACGCTGTTCTT
>CAXNIK010000385.1:0-3465 GCA_964202115.1 Burkholderiales bacterium | reverse complement strand
CGGTACGCCGCAGCAATCTCAGTTTGGCCCGCGGCGCATAATGAGCCGGCAAGGTGCCCGGAACCCTAGAGGAAGTTGCGGTGCGCTCGGCTAGCGGCATCCCTGCGGCAGCCTCGATTTCCGCAGCAGTGATTCTTCCCGGGCGCAGCAGCACCGGCGCATCACCGCTGCAATCGACGATGGTGGATTCGATGCCCACGTCACAGGAGCCGTCTTCCACTATCGCATCGATATCGCCGCCCAGATCTGCTCGTACATGCTCTGGTGCGGTGGGACTGAGACGGCCAAACCGATTGGCCGAAGGTGCGGCTACCCCTCCGCCAAAGGCCTGCAATAGCGCCTGCGCCGAAGGATGAGCCGGAACTCTCAGCCCGACCGTGTCTTGCCCACCAGTTACCGCATCCGCAACATCCGCGCCGCGCTTGAACACCAGTGTCAGCGGTCCAGGCCAGAAGCGCTCGGCCAACCTGCGGGCAAATTCCGGAATTTCCCGCGCCCATTGCCCCAGCTCGGCGAGCGAGGCCAGGTGCACAATCACAGGATGATCAGCGGGACGGCCTTTGACCTTGTACAAACGCGCCAGCGCCTCGAGGTTGCGCGCATCAGCGCCCAGGCCATAGACGGTCTCAGTGGGAAAGGCAACCAGTCCGCCCCGCCTGAGTATGGCGGCTGCCTCTTCTGCG
Source organism: Burkholderiales bacterium (assembly GCA_964202115.1). Lineage (GTDB taxonomy): Bacteria > Pseudomonadota > Gammaproteobacteria > Burkholderiales > SG8-39 > CAIYPG01. Next base: position 2,782 of record CAXNIK010000385.1, on the reverse strand, counting down.
GAGACAGCCGGCACCGCTGGCGGCGAATTTGTAACTGCTGCGGAGACTTCGGCCTGCGACAACGCTGGTGCAATCAATCTGGCAGCTTTGCAGACATCACGGCCTTGGTCTGACGCTCACGGAACTCCTCGAGCTTGCGGGCAATATTGACATCGCTCAACGCCAGCATGGCCACGGCAAACAAGGCGGCATTCGCAGCGCCTGCCTCCCCTATGGCAAAGGTCGCCACCGGGATACCCTTGGGCATCTGCACCATGGATAAGAGGGAATCCATACCCTGGAGATACTTGGACGGCATGGGCACGCCAAGAACCGGCAGTGTGGTCTTGGCCGCCACCACGCCGGCCAGATGGGCAGCGGCGCCAGCTGCAGCGATAAAGCAACGCACGCCCTGCTTCTCGGAGGATTCGATCCACTCATGCAATGCATCAGGAGAACGGTGCGCGGACAATGCGCGGGCGTCGTAGGGAACGCCGAATTCCTTGAGCTGACGGGCGGCCTGCGACATGACATCCCAGTCGCTTGTGCTGCCCATGACGATGCCGACAAGTGGTTTTGTTCTGGCCATTACGCCTCCAGGTCTTTGCCGGTTAAACGCTTCAGAGCTTCGCGGTACTTTTCCGCTGTCTTCGCGATCACCTCGGCAGGGAGTCGCGGAGCCGGAGCCGTCTTGTCCCAGTCGAGGGTCTCAAGGTAGTCGCGCACATATTGCTTGTCGTACGAGGGCGGGCTGGAATCAGCGCGGTACTGGTCAGCAGGCCAGAAACGCGAAGAATCGGCGGTCAGCACCTCATCTATGAGAATCAGGTTCCCTTCTGCGTCCAGCCCGAACTCGAACTTGGTATCGGCAATAATGATGCCACGTTGACGCGCGTAGTCGGCGGCCTCCTGATACAGGCGAATGCTGATGTCACGCACCTTGGCCGCAAGCGGGGCGCCAATTTTCATCTCCACCTCATGAAAGGAGATGTTCTCGTCGTGATCCCCCACTTCAGCCTTGGTGGCAGGGGTAAAGATCACCTCCGGCAGTTTGTCCGCCTGACGCAGACCGGGGGGCAGGGCAATGCCGCAGACGCCCCCGGTCTTCTGATAGTCCTTCCAGCCCGAGCCGATCAGATAGCCCCGCACCACGGCCTCTATAGGCAGCGGCTTCAGGCGCCTGGCAACTATCGCTCTCCCCTTTACCTGCGCGATATCTGCATCTCCCTTGACCACCGACTCGGGAGCAATGCCGGTAAGGTGATTCGGGACTACGTGCCTGAGGCGATCAAACCAGAAATTCGCCATCTCATTGAGCACCTGGCCCTTGCCGGGAATGGGGTCGTCCAGCACCACATCGAACGCCGACAGCCGGTCCGAGGTAATGATGAGCAGATGACGGTCATCGACCGCATACATGTCGCGGACTTTTCCGCGAGACAGGAGCGAAAGACTCTTGAGCGAGGACTGCAGTAACGTTGAAACCAAACAGGCTCTCCTTGATCTTGCTGAAGCTCTGATACCTCAGGCTGCTTTCTTCTCCAGCTCGGCACGGTACCGGCCCATCGCCGCAAGTCCGTTCATGCGCGCGCGATGAACCTGTGCGACCTGTGCCGCAGCCACGTTGGCTACAGACCCTCGCCAGGTTTTCAGCGCTGCCTGCTGCAAGGCCCGTCCATACGAAAAAGTCAGCGCCCAAGGCAAACTGCCGGCACCCATTTTGTTCATTGCATCCAGATGCGCCGTGGCCAGTTCGTCGCCCTGCCCTCCGGAAAGGAAGGCAATCCCGGGAACCGCCCCTGGCACGGTCCGCTTGAGCACTTTGATCGTGCGTTCGGCCACCTCGTCCACACTGGCTTGGCGCTTGGCTTGCGAACCCGCCACCACCATGGACGGCTTGAGTACCATGTGCTCAAGCGCAACGCGCAGGTTGTAGAGCGAATCGAACACGGCATTGAGCGTCCATTCAGTCACTTCTTCGCAGCGCTCGATGCTGTGGTCTCCATCCATCAGCACCTCGGGCTCGACGATGGGCACAAGCCCCTGTTGCTGGCAGATGGCTGCGTAGCGCGCGAGTGCATGGGCATTTGCCCATATGCATGATGCCGATGGAATCGCGGAACCAATCGTGATCACCGCGCGCCACTTGGCAAACCGCGCACCCAGCTTGTAGTAGTCGGCGCACCGGCCGGCCAGGCCATCCAGCCCCTCGGTCACGGTCTCGCCCGGGCATAACGCCATGTCCTTGGCGCCAGTATCCACCTTGATTCCGGGGATCACGCCCTGGCGGGACAGAAGTTCAGCGAAAGGGGTGCCGTCTGCGGATTTCTGCCGCAGGGTTTCATCGTAAAGAATGACCCCGCTAATGTGTTCGCCCAGATTCTCGGCCGTAAACAGCAGCTCTCGATAGGCTCGCCGGTTATCTTCCGTGTTCTCCACGCCTATGCTCTTGAATCGACTTCCTATGGTGCCCGTGGATTCGTCTGCGGCAAGTATGCCCTTGCCTTTGGCCACCATGGCGGCGGCGGTTTTCGTCAGTTCAGGGATGTTGGCGCTGGTGCTCATTCTGGCTCTCCGTATGACATGTTTGAATGAATGCGCGAAGCCGGGATTTTACCGCCGCAGCCGCGCAAAAACCATGGGGATCCGCCTGATTTTCGTCGTGACCAATCAGGAGGACTGGCGTTTCTTGTGCTCCCCGACACGCACGATTTTCATGGTGTTAGTGCCTCCGGAGAACCCAATGGGCTCACCTATCGTGAGCACGATCAGGTCTCCATCCTGTACGACACCATTTTCCACT
>CAXNIK010000384.1:0-3491 GCA_964202115.1 Burkholderiales bacterium | reverse complement strand
CATCATCGACCGCCTGAATGTCGCGGCGCGATTCGCCGTGCAGCAGCAGGATGTAAAGGAATTCTTCGCCAAGAACGCCGTCTATCCGTTGGAGATGTCACCGGAGGCTGCGGCGAAGCGATACGACGACATCGCAAGAACGTACGTTGACACGGCGGCCAAGGCGGGCCTCAAGCCGCAGTAGCAGCGCATACCTGCCAGGATGGTTTCAGGCAATCGAACCGAGGAGCAATCAACATGAACAAAACGCTGAAGCAGTTGTCCCTTGCGCTGGCATGCCTGGCGGCGGCCGTGGCGGCGCCGCACGCCGTGGCGCAGGCCTATCCGGCCAAACCCATTACCGTCTACGTGCCCTTTGCGCCCGGCACCATCACCGACCTGGTGTTCCGCGTGGTGTCAGGCGCCATGGCGAAGAACCTCAATACGCCGGTCATCATCGACAACAAGATCGGTGCCAACGGCATCATCGCCTGGGAATTCGTGGTGCGCCGCCAGCCTGCGGACGGCTACTCCATCGCCGCGTCCACCAACTCCACGCTGTCGCTGCCGGTGTTCACCAAGGACCTGCCGATCGACCCGGTGAAGGAGTTGTCGCCGGTGGCCATCGTGGCCGAGAGCGCGCTGCTGCTGCACTCGCCGGTGGCGGTGCCGTGGAACAGCATGGCCGAAATGGTCGCCTATGCGAGGGCCAACCCGGGCAAACTGAACTGGGGCAGCTCCGGCTCCACCAGCATCGCCACGCTCAACGCCCACGCGATCATGCAGCGCGACGGACTCGACATCGTCACCATTCCGTTCCAGGGCGGCAACAACCAGGCCATCATTGCGCTGCTCGCCAATGACGTGCAGCTGCTGTTCTCCACCGCGGCTGAAGGCAGGGTCAACACCGAGGCGAAGAGGACCAAGGGGCTGGGACTCACCGGGGAAGTTCGCGTCGCCGCCTTCCCGGGCATTCCGACGCTGGCCGAGATCGGTTATCCCGGACAGGTCGGCGTGTGGTGGGCGCTCAACGTGCGCCAGGGAACGTCACAGCCTATCGTCGATCGCCTGCACGCCGCGGCACGCTTTGCGGTTCAGCAACAGGAAGTGAAGGACGTTTTCGGCAAGAGCGGCATCAATGCCTCGGAAGTCGGACCCGAGGCGCTGGCCAAACGTTACGAGGTGATCTCGAAGCAATACCAGGACGTGGCCGCCAGGGCCGGCATCAAGCCGCAGTAGGCCATCTGGCCCCCCGGGCTCTTGCTACCGCATACTCTTTTTTCAACTCGCCCAAGAGGCAATCGCAATGACGCAGACCAAATCGGAGAAAGTGCGCAGCCAGTTGAGGCACCCGGTCGTGGATTCGGACGGCCATTGGCTGGAGCTTCACCCGGTGTACGAGGACTACCTTGCCGAGATCGGCGGCGCCAAGGCCACGGACCAGTATCGCCAGTCGGTGAAGAACGCTCCCGGCTATGGCGGCGGCCGGCTGCTCACCCCGGAAATGCGCATGACGAAGCGCATGCGCAAGCAGGGCTGGTGGACCCAGCCGGTGAACGCGCGCGACCGTGCCGCCTACACGCTGCCCAAGCTCATGCACCAGTCGCTCGATGAATGGGGATTCGACGTCGCGCTCGTCTATCCCACCATCGGCTTCCTGTTGCTGAAGCTGATCCAGGACCGCGACCTGCGTCAGGTGATCGTGCGCGCCTTCAATGCGATGGCAGTGGACATGTTCAAGCCCTACGGCGACCGGCTCATTCCCGCGGGAATCATCTCGCTGGATAGCCCGGATGAGGCGCTCGCCGAGCTCGACGAAGCGCACAAGCTCGGGCTCAAGCTCCTGGTCATGAATGGCACCACCCAGCGCCCCATCGAGGGCGATGCTGACATTCCCGTGGACAAGCGCCGCTATTATTTCGATGCCTATGGACTCGACAGCCCATACAACTACGACCGGGTGTGGCAGAAGCTGGTCGACATCAAGTGCGCGCTCACCGTGCATACCGGCACCATGGGCTGGCCGGACCGGACGTCACCGACGAGCTTCGTCTTCAACCACATGGGGCACTTCGCCCAGAGCCATCACATCACCGCGCGTGCGCTGTTCATGGGCGGTGTGACGCAGCGTTTCCCGACGTTGAAGGTGGGGTTCCTTGAGGGTGGGGTGGGCTGGGCCTGCAACCTGTACGGCGACATCATCGGCCACTGGAAGAAGCGCAACCGCAAGTACATGGAGGAAATGCACAGCCCGATGAAGCTCGACCGCGCAGAGCTGCGCCGCCTGCTGGAGGAGCACACGGCCGGCAACAGGCGCTTTGCCGGCAAGCTTGACGACATCTTTGCGCGCAACCTCGACGTGTCCGAGCCCGATGTCAGTTCGGAGGAACTGTACGAGCGCGACAGGAACAGCGACGACTTCGGCTCAGTGAAAATCGAGTCCGTGGACGATATCCGGCGCTTGTTCACCAGCAACTTCTACTTCGGCTGCGAGGCCGACGACCCGATGAACGTGATGGCGTTCAACGAGGCGGCTGGCTTGAAGGTGAAGGCCATGATGGGCTCGGACATCGCCCACTTCGACGTGCCCGATCCCACCGAGGTGCTCGAGGAGGTCTGGGAAATGGTCGAGCATGGCCTCATCAATGAGGAGGACTTCCGGGAATTCACTCTCACCAACGTCATCGAGCTGCACGCCAGCATGAACCCGGACTTCTTCAAGGGCACGCTGGTGGAGGCTGCGGCAAAAGAGGAAATGAAGCGCGCCGCCAAGCGCGACTTCGTCAAGCTCAAGCACGCGGCCTGACGCAAACGGCTGCGGCGGAAGCGACGACGGCCAGGGATTCCCGGCCGTTGTGCATTTGCGGCCCGATTCCGGGCGTCGCGGTTCGCCTGAAGTGGCTAGTCGGTGACGATCCCGGTCGCCTTCACCACCGGCTCGAGCGCCTTCATGTCGGCGCGAATCAGCGCGGCGAACGCATCGGAGGAAATGCCCGGCGTCGGCTCGACCCCCGCAATCTCGGAGGCCTTCACCGGCGCCGGCTCCTTCATCGCGGCGGTGATGGCCTGGTTGAGGCGGTTGACGATGTCGGCGGGCAGTCCGGCCGGCGCCACCACGCCCATCCACTGGGTCATGACGAAGTCCACGCCCTGTTCCTTGGCGGTCGGAACATTCGGGAACACCTTCGAGCGCGTGTCCCCGGTGGTGCCGAGCACCTGGATGCGCCCCGCCTCCACATTGGCCTTGGGTCCGCCGCTGGTGATGTACAGGTGCAGGTCTCCGGCGATGGCGGCAGCGGTCTGGTCTCCTTCGCCCTTGTAGGGCACGTGCACCATCTGGATGCCGGCGCCGCGGCTGAGCAGTTCACCGGCGAAATGGCCGGTGCTGGCGACGCCGGTAGAGCCGTAATTCAGCTTGCCCGGGTTGGCCTTGGCATGGGCCACCAGTCCCTTCAGGTCGTTGTAGGGCACCTTGTTCGAGCCGTACAGGTTGAGCTTCAGGTTGTAGATCT
>CAXNIK010000383.1:0-3498 GCA_964202115.1 Burkholderiales bacterium | reverse complement strand
GGGGCCTGAACCGGAGGGGCTGTCCTGTCCGGTGAGTTTCCCGCGACGCCATGTTGAAGGGGAGGGGCAACTGGCCGGACAATTCGCCGACGAGGTCACCCAGTTGGGCGCCTGGTACGAGCTGTCACTGCGGCATCGCGGCCGGACCTCGCTGGGCGTGACCGGGCTTTCGATAGAGGAACTGGTCGGCTACCTGACCTCCTGGCTGGGCGATACGCCACGTCCGTCATTTCGCGAGGGATTGTCCGCGGGCAGGGCCTTGAAGCTGGCCTGCGATGAAGTAAAGGCCTATTACTACGAAGCGGTGGTGATGCAACCCGGCCGGCGTTCCAGCGAGGACATCCAGAACTGGTTCTTCATGGAAACTGCGGCGGGCCAGGTCTTCGTGCGGTTGCGTGATATGGCGGCGGCGAGCACCGATCCATCCTTGAAGACCCTACGGGTCCATAAAGCGTCCCTGGTGCCTCGGGCCATCGACCACGCGCTGCAAGCCGCGCGAACCCGTTCCTGAAAAGGCTGGTCGTCGCGGTGCTTGGCCACTGGCCGCACGGAGTTGATGCTGCCGCACGACAGTGTCAATACCGAGCCAGCGCGCCATGGGACAGCCCGGCCGCATCTATTCTGTTTTGTTATCGAAGTGGCCCGGTCTGTAGAACATCAGCCCGACGGCGGTAATGACCGCGAATACCGCCCCGGCGATGAAGGTGGCCGCAGCGCCGAACTCACTCCACAACACACCGGCGATGACGCTGGCCAGCAGCATGGCCACGCCGCTGACCAGGTGGAAAATACCGAAGCCGGTGCCCAGCAGGTCCTTGGGCGCCGTGTCCGCTATGAGCTTGGACAGCAGGCCCTGGGTAAAGGCCATGTGCAATCCCCACAGCGCCGCGCCGACGAAGGCCATGAGCGGCGATGACGCGCGCGCCAGCATGACATCGGCGACGATCAGCATTGCCAGACCGATGAGCAGCAGCGTGCGATGGCTGAAGCGGTCGGCGGCGGCCCCGGCCGGATAAGCGGCACCGGCAAAGAAGAGATTCATCACGATCAGGACCAGCGGCACATAGCTCAGATCCAGGCCGACATCCTGGGCGCGCAGCACCAGGAAGGCTTCGGAAAAGCGCGCCAGCGTGAACACCGCCCCCAGCAGCACCACGATCCAGTAATGCGAGGGCAGGCGCTTCGCGTCGCTCAGTTTCAGCGGAACCCGCGCCTGGGCGTGTGGCTGCGCGCGTTCCGGCTCGCGCACATACACGATCAGCAGGATCACGCAGATGAAGGCCGGGATGACGGCGAACCACATCACCGTGCGAATGTCGTTGGCGAACAGCAGCATCAGCGCCACGGCCAGCAGCGGGCCGAGAAACGCGCCGGTGGCATCCAGCGCCTGGCGCAGGCCGTAGGCACCGCCGCGGGTTTCCGGCGTGGTGATGTCGGCGATGAGCGCATCGCGCGGCGCCCCGCGTATGCCCTTGCCGATGCGATCGATGAAGCGCGCTGTGAACACCCAGCCCACCGTGCCGGCCAGCGGAAATATCGGCTTGGTGAAGGCGGCCAGCGCATAGCCGAAGACCATCAGGAACTTGCGCTTGCCCAGGTAATCGCTGAGCGCGCCGGAGAACACCTTCATGATGGAAGCGGTGGCCTCGGCCATGCCTTCGACGATGCCCACGGTGATCATCGAGGCACCGAGCACCGTGACCATGAACACCGGCAACAGGCTGTGGATCAGCTCCGAGGACATGTCCATGAACAGGGACGCGAAGCCCATGGCCCAGATACCGGCGGGATAGCTGCGCCATGTGGCCGGCGTGGCGCCGCCTGGGCTGGGTGGGGATGAGGGCGTGGTGCTCATGGCAGGAGGGCAGACACCCCGCTTGATCAGGGAGTCACGTGCCGCATGCTATGGCCATGCGTCGCCGGGCGCAAATAATTTCTGCAACACCCTCCCCTTCCTTGACCTTGATCCCAAGTTTCCGGTGCAGCGCGCGTCCTTTGTGCCATTGTTCATGGACTGATAAAAAGACTACATTCGGGTCTATCAAACACTTCATCGGGTCCGGCCATGCGCTCCTTGCAGATCATGCCAATCAGCTATCTGGAAGCAAACACCGCGAAGGTGCTGGAACGGCTGGCAGAAGAACGTCAACCTTTGCTGATTACACAGAATGGGGAAGCCAGGTCCGTGATGCAGGACGTCTCTTCGTACGAAGAGACGCAGGAAATGCTCGCGCTTCTCAAGGTTCTGGCGCTGGGCAACCGCGAGGTCGAAGAGGGGAAGGTCAAGCCCGTGGCTGATGTCGTGCACCGGTTAAGGGCGAAGAAGAATGTCAAGTGATGCGCACTAAGTCCTGATCGCAGACGGCCGGCGGGATATGCAGTTGCTGCCGTCACGGCGTCTTCTGGAGTACTGAGCCGGATGATCTGGTCGGCGCGCAAAATGGGGTAATGAGTGATCTCATTACCCTATTTTTACCTATTTTCTTTGGGTGTTACCTGCTTATTTCAGCCGGTGCAGCCTACATCCGGTGCCACCGCCTGGCCATTGGAATGAAAAGCCAGCCGTCAAAGCCTTGAACGAGGTCCCTCGCATTGGCCGGCCTCGGTCTCACTATGTCCGGTCATGTTTGACTATAATTAGTCTGTATAAGTATTAGGAAAAATGGCTATCTATTATTATTGATCATAATCATGGTGGGCTACACCAGCAGAAACACCACCCCATCCTCCACCTTAACCTCGAACCTCCCGGCACACCCCACATCAGGCGCCACCGCCTGGCCATCAGCCAGGCCGATCTGCCAGTTGTGCAGCGGGCAGGCGACGGTCTTGCCGAAGACGATGCCCTGGGACAGCGGCCCGCCCTTGTGCGGGCACTTGTCGCGCAGGGCGAACACTTCGTCTTCGGCATTGCGGAACACGGCGATGTCGCCGTGGTCGCTGTTGACTACGCGGGCGCCGAGCCTGGGGATGTCTTCCAGCGCGGCTACTTGGACCCAGTTGCGTGTTTGGTTCTCGGGCATGGCCTTGTTCACGATCTGAATGTTGGGCAGGGCGCTCATACCGTCAGCGCCTCGAATTCATGTTTGTCCACTCCCTGGGCGCGCTCGGCCCAGGGGTCCTTCTCGCCCTGAAGCGCGAACTGCAGTCGCTCGTACAAGGCCTTCCTGCCCTCGGCATCGTCCAGAACGCGCTGCTTGACGTAATCGAGGCCGACGCGCGCCACCCAGTGCACGGTGCGGTCGAGGTAGCGCGCCTCCTCGCGATAAAGCTGAATGAAGGCGCTGGCATACTCGATCACTTCCTCAGGCGTCTTTATCTTGCACAGGAACTGGGCGACCTCGGTCTTGATGCCGCCATTGCCGGCCACGTAGATCTCCCAGCCCGAATCGACGCCGATCACGCCCACGTCCTTGATGCCGGACTCGGCGCAGTTGCGCGGGCAGCCCGACACGGCGAACTTCACCTTGTGCGGGGCGTACATTTTCCAGAACGCCT
>CAXNIK010000382.1:0-3499 GCA_964202115.1 Burkholderiales bacterium | reverse complement strand
GGTCCTGGCCGAGGTGAAGACGCAGTTCCGGCCGGAGTTCGTCAATCGCATCGACGAGATCGTGGTGTTCCACGCGCTGGACGAGAAGAACATAGCCAACATCGCGCGCATCCAGTTGAAGTACCTGGATGCCCGCCTGGCGAAGATGGAGATGAAGCTGCACGTCGCCGACAGCGCGCTGGCGGAACTGGCCAAGGCGGGATTCGATCCGGTCTATGGCGCGCGGCCGCTCAAGCGGGCCATACAGCAGCAGCTGGAGAACCCGCTGGCCAAGCAGATACTCGAAGGCAAGTTCACGGCCAAGGACGAAATCGAAGTCGAGTACGTCGGGCGCCAGATGCGCTTCAGCAAGCGCGCTGCGAAGAAGGCCGAGCCGCAGCCGGCCTGAGCACCCGCCGCCCAGGCATGAAACCGTGCCCGGGGCGGCGGTCGCTTCGCTATGTGTTATGTGTATTGCGTTGCGTGTCAGTCCGCTGCATCCTGCAACTGCAGCCTGGCATCCTTGGCCAGGGTCTTCCAGCGCTCGGTTTCGCGCACCAGGATGGCCTGGTACTCCTCGATGCTGCTGCCGCCCTTGGTCTGTCCGGAGGGGGCCAGGCGCTTGAGCACGTCGGGGGTGTTGCCGGCCTTGACGAATTCGGCGTTGAGCTTGCGGATCACGGGCATGGGCACGGCCTTCGGCGCGACGATGCCGGTCCAGGCATCGTATTCGAAGCCCGGCGCGCCCTGGTCGCTGAGGGGAATCATGTCCGGCACCACCGGGTTGCGCACGAAGCTGGAAATCCCAAGCGAACGCGCCTTGCCGGCCTTCACCAGCGGCAGGTTAACGGTCATGGCTCCCAGGGTGGTATGCACTTCCCCGGTCATCATGGCATTGAATATGTCGCCCGAGCCTTTGTAGGGCACGAAGGTGACTTCCATGCCGAGCAGTCGGTGCAGCCAGATGCCGTTGAGGTGGATGATGGAACCGACGCCGGAGGTGCCGTAGTTGATTTTTCCGGGATTCTTTTTTCCGTAGGCCACATATTCCTGGATGTTGTTGATCGGCATCTTGGTCTGGATCAGCAGCATGCTCGAGGCGCTGCTGAGGATGGATACCGCCTGGAACTCCTTGAGCGGATCGGGCGCGTTCTTGTAGACCACGGGATTGGCCAGCAGGGTCGTGGACGTGTTCAGCAGGGTGTGGCCGTCAGGCGCCGATTTGGCGACGAAGTTGACGCCGATTGTGGTGCCCCCGCCCGGCTTGTTTTCAATGACCATGCGCCAGCCGGTGGCTTCACTCATTTTCAGAGTGTACAGGCGCGAGTAGATGTCCCCGGCACTGCCCGGCGTCTGCGGAACGACGATGAGTATGGGCTTGGATGGGAAGTTCGCAGCGGCATCCTGGGCCTGTGTGGCAGCGGGCAGCAGGGTGGCCAGGGCGGCTATCACGGCGCTTAGCTTGGGAGCGTACTCGAGCATGTTTCAATGTCCTTGTTTGATCGGATTCAGATTCAGATTAGGGTTCGTCTGCCGCCGTCAATCCTGCGGCTCAAGATTGACTTCGCGCGCCAGGGCCTTCCAGCGCTCGGTCTCGCGCACGATCAGCCTCTGAAATTCCTCCGGGGAGCTGCCTCCGAACAACTGGCCGGTGGGGGCCAGTTTCTGCACGATGTCCGGATGCCTGCCCGCCTTCTGGAACTCGCTGCTCAGCCGGTTGATGATCGCGGCCGGTACCGCAGAGGGAGCGACCAGTCCTGTCCAGGCATCATGCTCAAAGCCTTGCGCACCGGCCTCCGACAGCGTGGGCACGTCCGGAATCATGCGATTGCGCGCCAGGGTGGAGACACCCAGGATGCTGGCCTTTCCGGCCTTGACCATGGGGATGTTGACCGTCATTGCGCCCAGGGTCGTGTGGATTTCGCCCGACATGATGGCGTTGGCGATATCTGCCGGTCCCTTGTAGGGAACGTAGGTGACCTCCAGGCCGAGGATGCGGTGCAACTGAAATCCGGTCAGATGGGCGATGGAGCCTATGCCGGTGGTGCCGAAATTGACCTTGCCGGGATTGGCTTTCACATAGGCCACATACTCCTGCAGGGTCTTCGCCGGAAAGCCGGTGCGCACCAGCAGCATGCTGGGTGCATTGCTCAGCAGCGTGATGGCGGTGAAGCTCTTGACCGGATCGAAGGAAAGATTCTTGTACAGGATGGGCGCAGTGGTCATCGACGAGGAGGCATTGAGCAGGGTGTGCCCGTTCGGTGCCGATCTGGCGGCGAAGGTGGTGCCCAGAATCGCGCCGGCACCGGGCTTGTTGTCCACCACGAATCGCCACCCGGTCACCTCGCTGATCTTCTGCGAGTACAGGCGCGAGTAGATGTCTCCCGCGCTCCCCGGGGAGGTTGCAACGACGATGACGATGGTCCTGGATGGCCAGGCAGGCTCCTGGGCATGCAGGGGCAGTGAGATTGTGACGGCGGCAAGCAGGGCACCCAGCTTCCAGGCGGCATTGACTGGCATGATGGCTTTCTCCGATTGAATTATTGCTTTTTTTCGACCGATGCCGGCTTCCGCTGCGGCACGGGCAGGCGGTATGTTTCAGCATTCGGGGAGTGGCTGCAAGCATTCAGTTATCTGAACACTGACCGTCGAACTTGCTGCGCGAATTCATTCCTGAACAGGAGTGCCGCGGGGAGCGCTGCGCAGGCAGCACAGGACTTGCGGTTTCAGCAGTGGCGAGCAGGCCCGGTGAGGGCCTGGCTATTGCAGTGACGTGGCCAGGATAGCTGAGCCGATGCTCGTGACCACGCCGCGCGCCATCTTGGACATCTCTTCCCAGAGGTGGGTGGGGTCCTTGTTGAAGACAATGTCCGGATCGGCAGTGTGCACAGTCCACACGCCGCGGCGAATCTCGTCCTGGAGCTCGCCGGGACGCCACAGCACGTTGCCGACATAGTAGCGGGCGTCATTGGGTGTTTCCTCGATGACCTTGTCCACCACGTTGACGGTGATGGCAAGGTGCAGGTTCTTCATCAGCGGAATGCTGCCGGTGCCCGAACCCTGCGGGCTCTTGGCCAGCGCAAAGATGGCGCTGCGCGACATGGGGCCGCCGAAAAACACCGGCTCCACGACAGCTTTGGACGGGCTATGCTCGGGAAACAGGCTGGACAGGCTGCGCCGTGTGGGGCGGTTGAGCATGATGCCGATGAAGCGGCCTTCCTCGATGGCGGTGACGATGAGCACGGTCTGGCGGTAGATCGGTTCGGCCAGATTGGGTGCTGCGACCAGGACGACGGTGTTGGGTTCTTTGGTGGCCTGCGCATGTGCCGAAGAGGTCAGGAGGGGAAAAACGCAACTGACTGCCGTGGCCAGAATTGCAAGTGTCGTTCGCAACCTCATGCCGGGTCTCCTGGATCAATACCACGGCACCTTGCCGGAACCGCGTTTTCCGGATGCCTGCGGATGCCTGCGGGTGCATCCGGCTCATGCTTTGCAGCATAGCAGATCAGGTCCCTGCCGG
>CAXNIK010000381.1:0-3517 GCA_964202115.1 Burkholderiales bacterium | reverse complement strand
TACAGCAGCATCGAGCCATGGCCATTGGAAAGCACGAAGCGGTCGCGGTTCGGCCAGGCCGGATCAGCCGGGTTGTGGTTCAGGTGCTTGCCCCACAAAGCCACTGCGATCTCGGCCATGCCCATGGGCATGCCAGGATGGCCGGAATTGGCTGCCTGAACTGCATCCATGGCCAGCGCGCGGATGGCATTGGCCATCAGGCGCTCCGTGAGGCTGTTCGTTGAACCCTTGAGCGCACCGTCAGCCGGAGCGGCTGCGCGAATGGCGTTGTCGTTTTGGAAGCTCATCGCGCTAGGAAAGCCAGAATCGAGGAAAAAGAACGGGAATGTTTATAATTATCGGGCATTCTTGAACACTTGGCGAGAACGGAAACGGCTTTTGCCTGTCCCGGCCTTGTTCCAGCACTAGAGGATCTTAATGGAAAAGCAAAAACTTGCTTTTATCGGGCTGGGGGTGATGGGTTTCCCCATGGCAGGTCACTTGGTCACCCGGGGTGGCCATCCCGTCACCGTCTATAACCGCACCCGCGCCAAGGCTGATGCCTGGGCGCAGAAGTTCGGAGGTCGGGCCGCAGCGACTCCGGCGGAAGCAGCCAAGGAGGCAGATATCGTCTTCTGTTGCGTCGGCGACGATCCTGATCTTGAGCAGGTGACGCTGGGCCCCCAAGGGGCATTTTCAGCCATGCGCAAAGGCGGCATTTTCGTCGATCACACCACGGCGTCCGCCGATGTGGCCCGCAAACTCGCCGGTACAGCGCAAAAACAAGGCTTCGAATTCCTGGATGCACCTGTTTCCGGTGGCCAGGCCGGTGCTGAAGGCGGCACACTGACGGTCATGGTTGGCGGCAGCGCCACTGCATTTGAGCAGGCCAGCCCGATCATCAGCCATTACGCCAAGGCCGTGACCCTGCTTGGGCCTTCTGGCAGCGGGCAGCTTTGCAAAATGGTCAACCAGATCTGCATCGCCGGTTTGCTACAGGCCCTGTCCGAAGGAATTGATTTTGGCCAGAGAGCGGGACTGGACATGAAGCAGGTGCTGGATGTCATCTCCAAAGGCGCAGCTCAGTCCTGGCAGATGGAAAACCGCGGCAAGACCATGGTCGATGACAAATTCGATTTCGGTTTCGCAGTGGACTGGATGCGCAAGGACCTGCGCATTTGTGCTGAAGAAGCACAACGAAACGGTGCTGCGCTGACCGGTACCCGGCAAATCTCCGCCTATTACGATGAAATTTCCAATGCCGGTGGCGGGCGCTGGGACACATCCAGCCTGGTCCGGCGCTTGCGCCAACGCCGCTAGGCAGACAGGACCATCATGAGCATGCCTTTTCGCTGGCCGCAGGTCTACGAATCGCTTTATCTGCCCCCGGAAAGGCAGCCGGAGCAGGCGCTGTGGTTCATATTCAGGCGCGGTGAGTTGCTGGTTACCCAGGGCGAGGAAGGCTCTGCCGCCCTTCCGCCTATCCCGCATCCTGATCATCTCGGCCTCAAATCCCTGCGTGAACATTATTTGGGCCTGTTCGGGGAAACGCACTGCTATGCCGCGGAAGCAGAGGCCGACTCGCCGGATCCAGCTGGCTGGGGCTGGCTGGGGCTGCGCAATCTGTTCGATGCCATGGATGAGGATTTGTTCGCTCTCGCCGGACGGGCGGCGCAACTACTGGAGTGGGAGCGCACGCATCAGTACTGTGGCGCTTGCGGTACACGCACCCAGGCTCATGCCAAAGAGCGTGCGCGCGAATGTCCTTCCTGCAGCATGCTCACCTACCCCAGGGTGACCCCGGCCATCATGGCACTCGTGCGCGACGGGCAACGCCTGCTGCTGGGACGCTCACGTCACTTCCGGCGCGGCTCATTCAGCGTGCTGGCCGGCTTTGTCGAACCAGGCGAGACGCTGGAGCAATGCGTGGCACGCGAGGTACGCGAAGAGGTCGGCGTGGAAATCAAGAATGTGCGCTACTTTGCCAGTCAGCCATGGCCGTTTCCACATCAGATGATGATTGCCTTTTTTGCCGATTATGCAGGCGGCGAATTACGCGTGGATACCAACGAATTGGAAGCCGCAGACTGGTTCGAAATTGGCAAATTGCCACCCATTCCGGGTAAAATATCGCTTGCCCGTCAATTAATTGACGCAGCACTGCGGGAGATGGATCCATCTCTTTCGAGTAACGGCAAAATGGGGATTTATGCAAATTGAAGGGTCTTCATCTTGTCGCCAATCTGTATGGCTGCAGAGGTGACGCACGTTACCTGACTGACCGGGCGCTTCTACGCCAGTCCTGTCTCGACGCCGTCCAGCATGCCGGGCTGACCAGCCTGGGCGATTTATTCCACCAATTTGAAGGCGACGGCGTAACCGGTGCCGTGGTTCTGGCCGAGTCGCATCTGGCTATCCATACCTGGCCTGAACTCAATAGCGTGACCCTGGATGTGTACGTCTGCAATTACACCCAGGACAACAGCTCCAAGCCGGATCTGGTGCTGCGCGAACTCATGGCGAAATTCGATCCGGCGGAATATGTGCGCCATGACGTGCCGCGCGACGAGCAGCACCTGTACGAGAATCTGAATCCCGACTACGGTTTCTTTATCCGGTCTTCCAAGCGCCTGGAGGACTTTCATACCGGATTGCAGAGCCTGGAAGTCCATGAAACCCCGCAGTTCGGCCGCCTGTTCCGCCTGGACGGCTGTTTCATGACCTCGGAACGCGAGGAATTCGTCTACCACGAGAACCTGATCCATCCTGCCGCCATTGCCCACGGCCAGCCTCAGAATGCGCTGATCATAGGCGGAGGCGACGGTGGTGCCGCGGAGGAACTGCTCAAACACCCGTCGATTGAGCAAGTGACTATGGTGGAACTGGACGGTAAAGTCGTGGACATAGCGCGCAAGTACTTTGGCGCCATCCATCGCGGCGCCTTGGACAGCCCCAGGCTGCGACTGCTAATCCAGGACGGGCTGCAATACCTGGCCCACACCGAAGAAAAATTCGACCTGATCGTCCTGGACTTGCCCGATCCCATAGGGCCGGCCACTGCGCTTTATGAAGAGGCGTTTTTCCGCGATTGCAAGCGCGCGCTCAAGCCAGGTGGTGCCTTAACTTTGCACCTGGGTTCACCGGTGTCCCGACCCGAAAGAGTAAGTGAGCACTACCGTAGACTGGGCAATGTTTTCAGCACAGTGCGGCCCTACACCATGTTCATCCCGCTCTATGGTTGCCTGTGGGCCATGGCCTGTTGCTCGGATTCACTGGATCCGCTGGCGGTCAGCACCCCGGAAATCGACCGCCGCATCGCCCGGCGAGGCATCCCCGATTTGCAGTATTACAACGGCGACACCCATCACGCGGTATTTGCCTTGCCGAACTTTGTCCGTCGGCTCACGGTCGGGAGCAGGCCTACACCGACTTTGGTGACCAGACACCGGACCGCCAACAGCAAGTAAGCAGGCACTCACTGCGTGGCGAACCCATGCAGCAACTACCACATGTTCAGCCCTTGTGGGCAATCACCCGC
>CAXNIK010000380.1:0-3519 GCA_964202115.1 Burkholderiales bacterium | reverse complement strand
CCCGGTCCCATGAAGGACAACAAACTCACCCCGCGCATCACCCAGACGGCCAAGGGTCTGTGGCTGGTCTATCTGTGCCTGACCGCGGCCTGTGTGATTGCCTACAAGGTCGCCGGCATGCAATGGCTGGATGCGTTCCTGCATGGCTTTACCACCATGGGCCTGGGCGGCTTCTCTTCGCATGACCAGAGCTTCGCCTATTTCAACTCCCCGGCCATCGAAGCCGTGGCCATGATTTTCATGGTCATCGCGGGAATCAACTTCGCCTCGCACTTCCAGTTTTTTCGCGGTGCCGGCCTGCGTGTGTACCAGCGCGATCCGGAAGCGCTGATGTTCGTGGGCCTGCTCGCCGGGAGTTCGCTGATGATCGCCTTGTTCCTGGTGCACCACGGCGTGTATGAGAGCTTCTGGACAGCGCTGCGCCATGCCGGCTTCAACGTCATTTCGGTGGCTACCACCACCGGCTATGCCACCACGGACTACAGCCTGTGGCCGACCTTCGCGCCGGTCTGGATGCTGTTCCTGTGCTGTTTTGCCTGCAGTTCCTTTTCCACCGGTGGCGGCATCAAATTGATACGGGCGCGCCTGATGCTGCACCAGGCCATACGTGAAATGACCCGCATAGTGCATCCGCGCGCCCAGAACCCGGTGAAGATTGCCGGTCATGCGGTGGAGAACAACATCATCTTTGCCGTGCTCGCCTTCATGCTGATGTATGGCGCAACCATCATCGCCTCGACCATGTTGCTGGCCATTTCCGGAGCCGACATCATTACCGCGTTCTCCGCGACCATTGCCTGCATCAACAACACCGGTCCCGGACTGGGCGAGGTCGGCCCGGCCTCCACCTTCGCCGTGCTAACCGACTTCCAGACCTGGGTGTGCACCGCGGTCATGCTGCTCGGGCGCCTGGAGTTGTTTGCCCTGATCGTGGTGTTCACGCCTTCGTTCTGGCGCAGATGAGCGCGGTGCTTGCCGATATTCCGGCGAACCTGATCATCGGTCACGCTCCGGCCAAGCGCCGCATGATCGAGCGGCTGCTGTCAGGCAAGGCAGACAAGGAACGATGGGCGGTGCTGGACAATGACGCCACCGGACTGGCGCTGCCTGCCACGGACACCGACACCGACACGCAACTCGATACCCTCGCCGGCGGTTGCATCTGCTGTGCCGACGTGGGCCTGCGCGTGGCACTGACGCGGCTCTTGCGTGCGACGCGCCCGCAGCGCCTGCTGCTGTTGCCTTCGGCACAGGCGCGTATCCCCGAGGTCCTCAGGCTGTTGTCGGACCGCTGGCTGGCACCGGTGCTGGACCTGCGGGCCACGATCGCGGTGCTGGATGCCGCTCACCCCGGTTTGACGGCCACGGACGATGAGCGTGAGGCGCTTGGCCATGTGCAGATTGTTGCTCTGGAGGTGCAAGGCGCCACCGAAGCCCAGATCGCCGAAGCGCGGGACATACTGGCTGGTGCCGCGCCGCAGGCAAAGCTGGTGTTGATACGCGGCGGGGATCTGGATGCGCGCCTGCTGGAGCAGGCCGGAGCGCCAGTGCGGGCGCGTTTTGCGAGTGGCTAGAATCTCACTGTGGTGATAATAATAGCCATGATTAATCAATAGCGTAAAGCACTGTTATTAAAAACAGATAATAATCTCCTGAATTCAGTCAGGCTTGAAGGACAGCGCGAAGGTGTCCGTCTCGGTGACGAGCTTGCCTCGCGCAGAGCGGATCACGGCGTTGCGCACCGTCAGCAGATGCGTATCCGCGGCTTCGCCAAAATCGGTGTAGCCGATGCTGTACAACGCCCCTCCCGCCTCGGCAGTCCACAGCGTCTGGGTACGGCCGGCGGCGTCGGTGCCAGAGGCCGTATTGGGATGTGCCGGCATCAGCACCTTGAAGCGGCCCTCGGTGGAGGCGAGCTCGCGCCAGTCCAGATCGGGGTAGCAGCCCGACAGCAGCCAGACCAGGGGCAGCAGCAGCGCGCAGGCACCGCCGCGCAGGGCAACTACTTGGCGCAAATGACGGCGATTTCCACCAGCATGCGCGGATCGGCCAGCTTGGCCTCGACCGTGGCGCGCGCCGGCAGGTTGTTGGGGTCCACCCAGGTGAGCCATACCTTGTTCATGTACTCGCGATTGCGGATGTCGGTGACCCAGATAGTGGCCGAAAGGATTTTCGACTTGTCGGTGCCGGCCTGGGCCAGCACGTCGTCGATGGCTTTCAACACCTGCTCGGTCTGGCCGCGCACATCCTGGCTCAGGTCTTCGGCCACCTGGCCGGCGGTGTAGACAACGCCATTGTGCTCGGTGGCGTCGCACAGGATTTTCTGCGGGTTGTAGCGCTTGATGGTCATAGGTCGTCCGTGAGGATGAGGGGGTTGTCGGTTTTGTGCAGACGCAATGCTTCCAGGCTGGCCCTGAACTCGGCCGGTATTTCGGCGGCTTTCTTGGTTTTGGTGTCGACCATGATCATCGTGACTTCAGCGGTGGCATAGCAGACGCCGTTCTTGAACACCGCATTGCCCCAGGTCCAGGTACTGCGACTGATGTGGACAATGGCGGTGCCGATTTGCAGGATGGCCGGATACTTCAGTTCCTGATGATAGATGATGAGCTGGCGGCCCACCACCGAGGCGGTGCCCGGCGGGCGTGGCGACAGGCAGGCATGCCGGGCGCGGCCTCGCGCCAGTTCGAAATAGGTGGCAAAGACGGCGTTGTTCATGTGCCCGTTGGTGTCCAGGTCGCGATAACGCATGTTCTCCTGCACCATGATCGGGAACAGGGAGTACTCCTTGAGCTGCTTGATATCGTAGGCTGCGGTCATGATGGGTGCTGCAATAAACGATCTGTCTGGTTGGTGGTTGGAGAGCGGGCAAGCCGGTTACAGGTTCGGCGCCAGCCAGCGTTCGGCTTCGTCCACGGACATGCCCTTGCGTGCCGCGTAGTCGCGCAACTGGTCGGTGGCGATTTTCCCCACGGCGAAGTACTGCGACTGCGGGTGGCTGATGTAAAACCCGCTCACCGCCGCCGCCGGGTACATGGCGTAGCTTTCGGTGAGGGTGATGCCGGCCTCGCTGCCCTCCAGCAGCTTGAACAGGCCGGCCTTCTCGGTGTGGTCGGGGCAGGCCGGGTAGCCTGGGGCTGGACGGATGCCGGCGTATTTCTCGGCGATCATGGCGTCGTTGTCCAGGGCTTCGTCTGTGGCATAGCCCCAGAACTCACGCCGGACACGCATATGCAGCCGTTCGGCGAAGGCCTCGGCCAGGCGGTCGGCCAGCGCCTTCAACATGATGGCGTTGTAGTCGTCGTGGTTGGCTTCGTAGGCTTTCACCCGCTCCTCGATGCCAATGCCGGCGGTGACGGCGAAGGCGCCCACATAGTCCGAGATGCCCTCCGTTTCGAACAAGCGCTTGGGCGCGACAAAATCGGCCAGGCAGTAGTTGGCGCGATCAGCGGCCTTCTCGTTCTGCTGGCGCAGGTTGTGCCAGGTCATGAGCAGCTTGCTGCGCGACTCGTCGGCGTA
>CAXNIK010000379.1:0-3530 GCA_964202115.1 Burkholderiales bacterium | reverse complement strand
CGGCATGTCCGGTGGCATCGCCTATGTGTTCGATCCGGACGGACAGTTCAAGCTCTACTGCAACACCGCCATGGTGGACCTGGAGCCGCTGTTTACCGAAGCCGAGCAGCAGGGCAAGCTCTCCAAGGACCTCTGGCACATGGGCGAAGCCGATGAGGTGAGCCTGCGCCGCCTGATCGAAAATCATGTGCGCCATACCGGCAGCGAGCAGGGGCAGCACATCCTGGGCCAGTGGGCAAACACGCGCGGGAAATTCGTGAAGGTCTTCCCCAAGGAATACCGGCGCGCCTTGACCGAAATCGCAGCAGGCAAGAAGGCCGCCGCCTAGTCAGGCAGGCGGCTTAGGGCCTAGCCGCCTCCATACAACCAACGCGCCCTGGCGCAAATTTCATACGCAGAGCAATATGGGAAAGATTACCGGATTTCTCGAATTTCAGCGGCTGAACGAGGCAGAAGAGCCGGCTGAGGCGCGCAAGAAGCACTACAGCGAGTTTGTCGCGCGGCTCAACGACCAGGACGCCAAAGTTCAGGGCGCGCGCTGCATGGACTGCGGCATTCCGTTCTGCATGAGCGGATGTCCGGTGAACAACATCATTCCCGATTTCAACGATCTGGTGTATCAGCAGGACTGGAAGAGTGCCATCGACACCCTGCACTCCACCAACAACTTTCCGGAATTCACCGGGCGCATCTGTCCGGCCCCCTGCGAAGAAGCCTGCACACTGCGCATCAACAACGATCCGGTGGGCATCAAGTCCATAGAGCACGCCATCATCGACAAGGCCTGGGAAGAAGGCTGGGTGAACCCCATGCCCAGCCCGGTCAGGACCGGCAAGAAGGTGGCTGTGATCGGCTCAGGACCAGCCGGCCTGGCCTGCGCCCAACAGCTTGCCCGCACCGGCCACGATGTGGTGCTGTTTGAGAAGAACGATCGCCTGGGTGGCCTGCTGCGTTACGGCATTCCCGATTTCAAAATGGAAAAATGGCTCATCGACCGGCGCGTCGACCAGATGCGCGCTGAGGGCGTTGAGTTCCGCACCGGGCACATCGTGGGCATGGCCCCCGTGGGCGCCGGCAATGCCGCGGCCAAGGAGGTCGATCCCCAGGCGCTGCTTGCCGAGTTCGATGCCGTGGTGCTGTCCGGTGGAGCAGAAGCTGCGCGCGACCTGCCCATACCTGGCCGTGATCTGGAAGGCGTGTACTACGCCATGCAGTTTCTGCCGCTGCAGAACCGCCGCATCGCCGGCGACAACGATGTGCCGGCCTTGTGGGCCAACGACAAGCACGTGGTGGTCATCGGCGGCGGCGACACCGGTTCGGATTGCGTGGGCACCTCCAACCGCCACGGCGCCAAGTCCGTCACCCAGTACGAAGTCATGCCCATGCCGCCCGATCCGGAGCGCAACCCGGTGTGGCCGTACTGGCCCACGCGCCTGCGCACTTCCTCCTCACAAAAGGAAGTGGCCAGCGACCCGCGCAACTGGTCCGTAGCGACCAAGGAATTCATCGGCGAGAACGGCAGGATCAAAGCCCTGAAGACCGTCAAGCTGGAATGGAAAGACGGCAAGATGAGCGAGATTCCCGGCACCGAGACCACCATCCCGGCGGACCTGGTGCTGCTCGCCATGGGCTTCGTCTCCCCGGTCCAGGGCGTGCTCGATGCTTTCAAGGTGGAAAAGGATGCCCGCGGCAACGCAAAGGCCGC
Organism: Burkholderiales bacterium; assembly: GCA_964202115.1. GTDB lineage: Bacteria > Pseudomonadota > Gammaproteobacteria > Burkholderiales > SG8-39 > CAIYPG01. Next base: position 1,825 of record CAXNIK010000379.1, on the reverse strand, counting down.
TGTGGACGACGTGCCTGAAGCCAGGGCTTATGCCACCTCGGTGCCCAAGGTGTTCGCCGCCGGCGACATGCGCCGCGGCCAGTCGCTGGTGGTCTGGGCGATACGCGAGGGCAGGCAGTGCGCCCGCGCGGTGGATGAATTTCTGATGGGTGCCTCCCAGCTGCCGCGCTGATTGCGTTCTGCGTTCCCCCAAGGGGCGAACTGCTGCCTGGCTGACCGGCCAACAATGGGGCTTCACCCCGCTGCCGGCCTTGCACTGCGTGCTAACATGCTGCGACTTGCATAGGGCATTGCTACCCCGTGAATATCGTCATCCTCGCCGCCGGGCAGGGCAAACGCATGCGTTCGGACCTGCCCAAGGTTCTGCATCCCATCGCCGGCAAGCCGCTGTTGGCACATGTGCTCGACACTGCCGCCGCTCTTGTTCCCGAATCGATCTGCGTGGTCTATGGCCATGGCGGCGAGGCGGTGCGCGACGCATTTTCCGCTCGTGCCGGGCTGGCCTGGGCGAAGCAGGAGCCGCAACTGGGTACGGGCCACGCCCTGATGCAGGCGCTGCCGCACCTGAAGGATGCGGCGCAGACGCTGGTGCTCTATGGTGATGTGCCGCTCACCCGTGTAGAGACCCTCAGGCAACTGGCCGCTGCCGCGGGCGGTGGAGTGGGCATACTCACCGTTGTTCTTGACGATCCCACCGGCTACGGCCGCATCGTGCGTGAAGCCGGCCGGGGCATCGTGCGCATCGTCGAGCAGAAGGATGCCAGCGAGGCTGAGCGCGCGCTGCGAGAAATCAACACCGGCATCATGGTCCTGCCCACCGCCCGCCTGAAAGCTTGGCTGGCCAGGCTGGGCAACAACAATGCGCAGAAGGAGTACTACCTCACCGACGTGGTGGCCCTGGCGGTAGCCGACGGCGTGCCGGTCAACTCGGCGCAACCCACGGCGGCCTGGGAGACTCTTGGCGTCAACAGCCGCGTCCAACTCGCGGAGCTGGAGCGCATCCTTCAGCACAACATCGCCACACGCCTGCTCGACGAAGGCGTGGCCCTGGCTGACCCGGCGCGCCTCGACGTGCGCGGATCATTATTATCAGGTAAAGACTGCTTCATAGATGTCAACTGCGTATTTGAAGGTAATGTAATCATGGGTGACGGTGTATCCATAGGCCCGAACTGCGTGCTGAAGGACGTGCGCATCGCCTCGGGCACGCGCATCGAAGCCTTCTGCCATATCGACAGCGCCGAGATTGGTGAGCGCTGCAGCCTGGGGCCCTACGCCCGCATACGCCCGGCCACCACGCTGGCCGAGGATGTGCACATCGGCAATTTCGTCGAAGTGAAGGCGAGCCAGATTGCTGCCGGCACCAAGGCCGGCCACCTGTCCTACATCGGCGATTCCGAAGTCGGCAGGAACGTCAATGTCGGCGCGGGCACCATCACCTGCAATTACGATGGCGCCAACAAGCATCGCACCATCATTGAAGACGATGTGTTCATTGGCTCCGACACACAGTTGGTCGCTCCCATACGCGTGGGGCGCGGCGCCACTCTGGCCGCGGGAACCACGCTGGTCAAGGACGCTCCGGCGGATATGCTCACGCTGTCGCGGGTCGAGCAGAAGTCGGTGCGCTGGAAGCGTCCGGTCAAGAAGCCCAAGGGGTAAGACCTGTCAGCCGCTGTCAGGCGGCGACGGTTGAATACGAAGCTGATGTGCAAAATCCAGGAGAGTTCTGAATGTGCGGAATCGTAGGCGCCATCGCGCGGCGCAACGTCGTACCCATCCTGCTGGAGGGACTCAAGCGCCTGGAATACCGCGGCTACGACTC
>CAXNIK010000378.1:0-3537 GCA_964202115.1 Burkholderiales bacterium | reverse complement strand
AGCCACATTCCGGTCATCGTCATCACCGGCCATGACAACGATGCGGAATATGTGCGGGCGCGCGAGCTTGGAGCGGACGCCTTTCTCAACAAGCCGGTGACGCGCGACGCCCTGGTCAACGAAATCTTTTCGCGCTTGTCGCGCCAGATCGCAAGCCGCCCGGCGGCGCCCACTGCCTGAACGGGCGTCCCGGGCAATCGCCGGCTATTTCACCGCCTCATCGCGCAGGGCCCGGCGCAATATCTTGCCCACATTGGTCTTGGGCAGCTCACTGCGAAACTCGATTTTCTTGGGCCGCTTGTAGCCGGTGAGATTGTCATGGCAATACTGGCGAATTATCTCTTCAGTGAGGGCGGGGTCCTTCTTCACCACGAACAGCTTCACCACCTCGCCAGAATGCTCATCGGGAACACCGATGGCCGCGCACTCCAGCACCCCGGGATGACTGGCCACCACTGCCTCAACCTCATTGGGATACACATTGAAGCCGGAGACCTTGAGCATGTCCTTCTTGCGGTCGACCACGCGCACGTAACCGCGCTCATCCACGGTGCCCAGGTCGCCGGTCATGAAGAATCCGTCGGCAGTCATCACCTCGGCGGTGGCCTCCGGCTGCTGCCAGTAGCCAGCCATGACCTGAGGTCCGCGTATGCCGATCTCGCCCGGCTCGCCCTGCGCCACCTCCTTGCCGTCTTCGTCGCGGATGGAAATCTCCGTGGAGGGAATAGGCAGGCCTATCGCGCCGTTGTACTCCTTGATGTCCAGCGGATTGATGGTCGCCGCGGGTGATGTTTCCGACAGCCCATAGGCCTCCACCAGGGTGCAGCCGGTCGCCTGTTTCCAGCGTTCGGCGACCACCTTCTGCACCGCCATGCCGCCTCCCAGGGTGATGCGCAGCACCGAGAAATCGACAGTGGCGAAGTCAGTCTGGTTGAGCAAGGCGTTGAACAGGGTATTCACCCCGGTGAACATGGTGAAGCGGTGCTTGCGCAGTTCCTTGACGAAACCGGGCATGTCGCGCGGATTGGTGATGAGTACATTCAGCCCGCCCAGCTTCAGCATAAGGAGGCAATTAGCTGTAAGTGAGAATATATGGTAGAGCGGCAGGGCGGTGATGATGACCTGCGGCACGTCCTCCTCGATGAAAGGCTTCACCCAGGCAGCGGCCTGCTCCAGATTGGCCAGGATGTTGCGATGGAGCAGCGTGGCGCCCTTGGCCACGCCGGTGGTGCCGCCGGTGTATTGCAGGAAGGCCACGTCCTCCGGGCCGACCTGCACGGGCTGCAGCTTCAGACTTGCTGCACCGTCCATCACCGCATTGAAACGTTCCGCGCCATCGATGTGCCAGGCCGGCACCATCTTCTTCACATGGCGCACGACGAAATTGACGATGTGCCCCTTGAATCCGAGCAGATCCCCCAGCGAGGCGATGACCACGTGCTTCACCGCGGTCTGCGCCAGCACCTGCTGGAGCACGTGAGCGAAATTCTCCAGGATGATGATGGCCTCGGCGCCGGAGTCCTTGAGCTGATGCGCCAGTTCCCGCGGCGTGTACAGCGGATTGACATTGACCACTGTGCAGCCGGCACGCAGGGCGCCGAACAGGCAGACCGGAATCTGCAGGCAATTGGGCATCATGATGGCCACGCGCGCGCCTTTGGCCAGGCCCTTTGACTGCAGCCATGCACCGAAGTGCTGCGTCAGCCGGTCCAGTTCCCCGAAACTCAGGGTGGCGCCCATATTGTGGTAAGCGGGACGATCACTGTAACGCTCGCAGTTGCGGGCAAACAGCTCGCCTACCGACTGGTGCTGGCGCCAGTCTATTTCGGCGGGGACCCCCGGGGGGTAGCTCTTCAGCCAGATCTTGTCCATTGGCCTTCTCCTCCATCGCACCGGTACCGGACCATTATCGCTGAAAAGCCGGGCCTGTCAGGATTTTGCAAACGAGGCCCCAGAGCAGGCTCGCCGCGAAATCCGGTCGGCAGAGATCAGCGATGCTTGAACGCCGGCTTGCGCTTCTCGATAAAGGCGGCCATGCCTTCTTTCTGGTCCTCGGTGCTGAACAGCGAATGGAACAGGCGGCGCTCGAACAGCATGCCATCGGCCAGCGGCGACTCGTAGGCGCGGTTGACCGCCTCCTTGGCCATCATCACCGCCGGCAGCGAATACTGGCAGATCGCCTCGGCCGCGGCGACCGCTTCGTCGATCAGCTTGTCCGCGGGCACCACTCGCGAGGCCAGACCGGAACGCTCGGCCTCGGCCGCATCCATCATGCGTCCGGTGAGCACCAGATCCATGGCCTTGGACTTGCCCACGGCACGCGGCAGGCGCTGCGTGCCGCCCGCGCCCGGGATGACGCCGATCTTGATTTCCGGCTGGCCGAACTTGGCCGTATCGGCGGCGATGATCATGTCGCAGGCCATGGCCAGCTCGCAGCCACCGCCCAGTGCAAAGCCGGCCACCGCCGCGATCACGGGCTTGCGCACCTCCTTCAGCCGCTCCCAGCGCGACAGGTAGTTGGTCGTGTACATGTCCATGTAGCTGCGATCCTTCATGGCGGCGATGTCGGCGCCGGCGGCAAAGGCTTTCTCACTGCCGGTGACGACCATGGCGCCGATGTTCGGATCGGCGTCGAAGGCCATCAGCGCATTGCCCAGCTCCTCGACGAGCTGGTCGTTGAGGGCATTGAGTACCTTGGGCCGGTTCAGGGTGACAAGGCCCACGCGTCCGCGGGTTTCGGTCAGTATCAGTTCATAAGCCATATTTATCCTCGGTTCAATTTACTTACAGACCACGCTAAGCGCGCTCATTTTACAAACCACGCGAAGCACGGTAGGCCAGCACCATTTCATCGAATGCCGCGTCGCTCAGCACGGTGCCGTCGACCTGCTTGCGCTGGCGTCCCGGCTCCGCAGCGCTCAGCGCGACGGCTTCCTGCATGGCAATCAGCGAGCGCGTCGCCAGCTTCTGGTAGTTGAGATTGGCGCGCGCGCGATGGGTGATCTCCTTCTCGGTGAGCTCGCGCATCACCTTGCCCGGGTTGCCCGCCACCATGGAGCGCGGCGGCACCTTCATGCCGGTCTTGACGAAGGTGTTGGCGGCGACGATGGAGGACTCGCCGATGTCGGCCGCATCCATGATCACCGAGTTCATGCCGATCAGCACACCCTTGCGGATGTGGCAGCCGTGGATGATGGCGCCGTGCCCGATGTGACCGTTCTCCTCGATCACCGTATCGGTCTTGGCGCCGCCGTGCATGACGCAGCTGTCCTGCAGATTGGAGCCCGCCTTCACCGTCAGGCGGCCGAAATCACCGCGCAGTGAGGCGCACGGCCCGATGTAGCAGCGCGGACCGATGTGCACGTCGCCGATCAGCACCGCGCTGGGATGCACGAAGGCCTCGGGGTGCACCACCGGGACCAGGCCGTTGAAGGAATAGACTTTGACCATGGCAAAACTCTCGGAAAATGCGTCGAAGAATGCGGTAACAGGTTTGGCGAGAATTCTACCCCACCGTCCCTATAGTCATGAGAGGAC
>CAXNIK010000377.1:0-3541 GCA_964202115.1 Burkholderiales bacterium | reverse complement strand
CGCCAGTTGTGGAACATCGACTACTACGCAATGCTGAACCGGATTGCCCCTGATCTGCCGGGACAGGTCGCCGGACAATTGACACTGACCGACTTCCCCATGCTGCGGACAGTCATTACCGTGGACGCTGAACCGGCATCCGGCATGATGAGCTGGGATGAATTCATGACCAGGAACCCTGAACCAGGTGTCCTGGAAACAGCGGAAAGCAAGGTCCGCGATACCGACAAGCTGCTGATCTGCTTTACGTCCGGCACCACAGGAAAGCCCAAGGGGGCAATGCACAGCCACCGCTCGATCAAGCAGGCCACCCGTGTTGGCCTGGCCCTGCATGCCGAAGCCGGAGACAGATTCCTCGGGCACATGCCCTTCTATCATGTCGCCGGAACCTACATGGCCATGGTGCCCGCCATCACCCTGGGAGCCGGCCTGGTACTCATGCAGGAATGGAACGCCGATCATGCCCTCAGACTGATAGAGCAGGAAAAGGTCACGATATTTGGCGGCATCCCGACGCATTTTCACGACCTGGTGGAACGACCGGCACTTGCCGGTTCCGACACGTCTTCACTGAAGTCCGCCTGGATCGGCGGTTCTTCCGTGATGAAAGCCACCTTCGAGCATTATCTGAAGTCCCTGCGCCTGCAAAAACTGCTGTCGACCTATGGAATGACGGAAAACACCATATCGACGACCTTCAATGCCTGGGATGACCCGGTGGAAGTCTGCTGCCAGAACAAGGCGCCGCTGCTGGGGACCTGCGAAGTCAGGATCGTGGATGCGGAAACACTCAAAGAGAAGCGCACCGGAGAGGACGGCGAGATCTGGTGTCGCGGCGAAACCGTCATGCTTGGCTACTACAAGAATGCCGAAGCAACCATGCAGACCATCACGCCCGAAGGATGGCTGCGTACCGGCGACATCGGTCGCTTCGATGATCAAGGCTATCTTTCCATCACCGGTCGCCTCAAGGACATGTTCAAGACCGGGGGCACCAATGCCTACCCGGTCGAGATCGAGCAGCACCTCGCTCGACATCCTTCGATTGCCCAATCGGTGGTCGTGGGTGTTCCCGATCAGCGCCTGGGCGAGGTCGGCTACGCATTCGTGCAATTAAGGGAAACTCCGGCAGTCACAGCAGAAGAAATCGTCGGCCATTGCAAGGGACAGATTGCCGACTACAAGGTCCCCCACTACGTTTGCTTCGTGCAGGATTTCCCGCGTACCTCCACCGGCAAGATCATGCGTGCTGAACTGGCCCGGCAAGCGCGTGATGCGGTAGAGGGCGGCACAGTGCTCAAGGTACTGCGCAAGTAGATTGCTGTTTTGCGACCTTTACACGATACATGCTACGCAGTATAAGTCGAAGCCTCGCAGATCGATCAGGAAGGCAAGGCATGACGATCAATTGTCGCCGTCTGGGTGCAGGACAATTGCTGGTAATGTTGGCGCTTGCCGCCATTGCCACAATGAGTTCATCGCTGCATGCACAGACCTTCCCGCAGCGGCCGGTAAGAATCATTGTTCCTTTTCCTCCAGGCGGAGGCCAGGACATCACCACGCGCACCATCGGCAAGTATGTCAGTGATGCCTGGGGACAGGCCGTCATCGTCGACAACAGGGCCGGCGGCAAGACGCTGATCGGCGCAGACGCGGCGGCACGCGCCGCCCCCGATGGACACACCCTCCTCATGGTGAGCGTGGAAGTGCTCATCAATACCGGGCTGCTGGCACCAGCGCTGGTCAATATGCAGCGTGACCTCGCCCCCGTCATCCTGTGCTCGACAGGGGTCACCGTGCTTGCGGTCCGGGCCGGATCACCCATCAAATCACTTTCAGAACTGACCTCACAGGCTCGCGCCAATCCGGGAAAACTGTCCTACGGTTCGGCCGGTATCGGAAGCTCCACCCATATGACCGCCGAGCAGCTTGTCCTCATGGCGAAGATCGACTTGCTGCATGTGCCTTACAAGGGTACAGCCGCCTCGATTGCCGATGCTGTCGGAGGCAAGATCGACATGGTCTTCGCCGGAGCACCTCCGCTGCTCGCCCTGTTTCAGTCGGGCAAACTGAGACCCCTGGCGGTCGGCAGCCGCAAGCGCTTCCCGCTGCTGCCCGATACCCCTACCTTCGACGAATCGGGTCTGCCCGGATTCGAGATGTCGACCTTCGCCGGGCTCATGGCTCCGGCGAAAACGCCGTCTGCCATCATCGGCCAGATCAACAAGGACATGGGAGTGGTGCTCCAGAGAAAAGAGGTCATGGACAGCATGCTTGCGGGCGGCACAGTGGCCATGGGCGGCACACCGGAGGACATGGCGGCGTTCATCAAGGAAAGAGGAGCCGTCCTGAAAAGGCTCATAGAAGTGGCCAACATACAGACGGATTAGCCTGATACTTTCATTCTTCAACCCCGGAAGCCGCTTTATGACCACACCAGAATTCAAGCCCGGCAGGATTCCGTGCCATGCAAGCGCTCGTGCAGGTATCCGTTCCCGATTGATGCTGTTGCCTATAGCATTGGCATTGGGTCTGTGCCTGGCCGGAACCGCCCAGGCTCAAGGCGACAGCAGCAAGGTAATACGCATCATTTCTCCCTACGCCCCGGGGGGCGGAACCGATGTGCTGGCGCGATCCATTGGACCCAGGCTCTCCGAACGCTATGGCCAGCAGGTGGTGGTGGAGAACCGGGCCGGGGCCAGCGGCACCATCGGCGCAGGCTTGGTGGCCAAGTCCACCCCGGATGGCAACACCATTCTGCTGACATCGACAGGCCACGCGGCCGTCCCCAGCCTGTTCAACGACCTGCCCTATGATCACGTCAAGGATCTGGCGCCCGTCTCGCAACTGGCATCCGGGGCAATGGTGCTGGTCGTGCATCCCACCCTGTCGGCACGTTCCGTGAAGGAGTTGATCGCTCTCGCCAAATCGCGCCCCGGAGAACTCAATGTGGGATCGGCCGGGACCGGGTCCTTCTCCCATCTGACGGCCGAGTTGTTTGGCCTGATGAGCGAGGTCAGGTTCAACCATATTCCCTACAAGGGCGCAGGAGCGGCGCTGACCGATGTCGTCAGCGGCCGTGTTCCGGTTTACTTCATGAATCTTCTGTCCAGCGTTCCCCATGTGAAATCCGGAAAATTGCGCGCATTGGGGGTTTCAAGCCAGCAGCGTTCCTCCATCTCTCCGGACCTTCCCACCATTGCCGAGGCCGGCGTTCCCGACTTCGAGATGACCAGCTGGTATGCACTGCTGGTGGCGGGCGGCACGCCGCGCAACACCGTCAGCCGCCTCCAGCAGGAGGTTGCGCGCATCATGAACACAGCCGAGCTCAAGGATCGTCTGATGGCCGAGGGTTTGACGGTGGTGTCCACCACGCCGGAGCAGTTCGCGGCGTTTCTGGCAAAGGAAATCGTCAAGAACGCGCGAGTCATAAAAGCCGCCGGAATTACCAGTGCTTCCTGAATTGCAGGCAATGCAGTAAATAAATTGGAGGAAAATAGCCCCTGCAATGTCACAACAGGAGAAAAGCATGCAGCCTCTG
>CAXNIK010000376.1:0-3550 GCA_964202115.1 Burkholderiales bacterium | reverse complement strand
ATTGTAGTACTGCAAAAGTGAGGCAATAAATGGAACTGGACCGCTACGACCGGCGCATCCTGGAAGTGCTGCAGGAAGAGGGGCGCATCAGCAACCAGGATCTGGCCGATCGCATCGGACTGTCGCCCTCGCCCTGCCTGCGCCGGGTGAAGGCGCTGGAGGAGGGCGGGGTGGTCACGGCCTACCGCGCCCTGGTGGACAGCCGCAAGCTGGGCCTCACGCTGATGGCGCTGATTTACATTTCCATGGACCGGCACACGCCGGAGCGCTTCGCCAACTTCGAGGCCAAGGTAAGCGAACTGCCCGAGGTGCTGGAATGCCTGCTCATCACCGGGCAGGACGCCGATTACCAGGTGAAAGTCATCGTGCGCGACATGGATGCCTACCAGGAACTGCTGCTGCAGAAGATCACCCGTATCCAGGGCGTGACCGGCGTGCACTCCAGCTTCGTGCTGCGCAAGGTCGTGGACAAGACCGCGCTGCCGGTGGGCAAGGGCTAGAGCAGGCTTTCCGCGATCAAGCCTTATTCACCCAGTTTGATGCCGGTGTCGCGAACGACTTTCTGCCAGCCGGCCGTCTCGCTCGCAATCAACTGCCTGAACTGCGCCGGCGTGCTGCCCACGGCCACGCTGCCCTCGGTGTCCAGCACAGCCACCATGTCCGGCGTCTTGACCACCGCTGCGAACTGCTGGCTGAGCTTGTTGACGATGGCGGGCGGTGTGGGCCCAGGCGCGACAAAGCCCAGCCATTGACTGTAGGAAAATTCGTTCAGGCCAGGGTGCTCCGCAATGGCGGGCACGTCGGGGAACTGGCGCGAACGCTGGGTACCCATGACGGCCAGGGCGCGCGTCTTGCCTGCCTTGACGTTGGACACAGCGGAGAGCAAGGCGCCGGCTGCCACATCCAGGCGCCCGGCCAGCAAATCGATGAACAGCGGCCCGCCGCCCTTGTACGGAATGAAGGTTGCCCTGGTGTTGGTCAGCAGGTGCAGCCAGGCCCCGGCCAGGTGGCTGGACTCGCCCTGTCCGGTGGTGCCGTAGTTGATCTTGCCCGGATTGGCCTTGGCGTAGGCGAGGTATTCGGAAAAGGTCTTCGGCGCAAATGCCGGATGGGACTGCAGCATGATGGTGCGCTGGCTCATCAGCGATATCGGCGCCAGGTCCTTGATGATGTCCAGGGACGTGTCCTTGGCGAAGGCCGGAAAAACCGTCAGTGCCGCGGTGACAGCCAGCAGCGTGTAGCCATCCGGTCTGGATTTGGCGACGTACTCGGTCCCGATCGCCGTTCCTCCGCCGGGTTTGAAATCGAGGACGAACGGCTGCCCCAGCAAGCCGCTCATTTTCTGCGTATATCGGCGGCCCTCGATGTCGATGGGGCCGCCAGCGGGGAAGGGGATGATTACCGTAATCGCTCGTGACGGATACGCCTCCGACCCCTGGGCGAATGCAGAACCGATTCCTGCGCATGACAGCGCCAATGCAGTGAGCAATGCTGGCAATGTGAGTCTGAGCAGATGTGACATGGCAGTCCCCCTGTTGTCATCGCGTGAAGGTGCGATGCGGCCAAATCCGGCATTCGTTCTTCGTCCGAACAGCAATTGTGAGTTTCGCTCGGACCCGTTTGTGTCCACGCAGGCGAATTATGGAGCAAATACCGGAACGCTCCAGGGTCGGCACAGAGTAACGAATGGAGAATGATTGTTTCGGCTTTTGAGACAATGTTCGTATTGCTTCGCGTGGTGGACAATACGGCACTGACTGTCACGCCGGCAGCAAGAATTTCATCACAAGCCTGACATAACGGATGAATATGAACTCGACCCTGCTGTTGTTGCAGTCCATTTCCCAGAACATGGCCTTGTTCTGCTGTGCTCTGTTTGCCGGTGGCTCGATCTATATCAGCCTGGTCGAGGACCCGGCCATTGCCGAAGGCGGGACGGATCTGGCCAACACCTATCGCCTGATTGCCCATCCGCGTCCGGCCATCGTGCAGTGCGGCTTTGCTTCAATCGCCGCCCTGGCCGGACTGGTACACGCATGGTCCGGCGGTTCGATCTGGTGGGGCATAGGCGGCATCATCCTCGCGCTGTGCGCGCTGATCCACCTGCTGGTGATCGTTCCCGCGACACGCGATCTCGCCTATGCTGCCCGGCTTGATGATCCGACGCAGGCTCTGGCCGCCTTCAGGCACATTGCCCGCCTGCATGCCGGCATCAGCCTTGCCAGCCTGGTTGCGCTGGCCGTTTTCATTCTGCGGACGTGACCGCGGGGCATGCAAAAAGAGTTCAAATCAACCGCTTGATCAGCTTGCCCACGGTATTGGGCTCGCCCAGCATCATCAGCGTCAGTTGGTCCAGCAGGGCCTGGTTGAGCGCGTCGGATTCGAACTCGTAGCGCATTTTTCCGAAGCGTTCCAGGTTGTGTGTGTCCAGGAACAGCTTGCCGGTGGCGTCATCGCAGCTGAAGTTGAGGCGGACCTTGACCTCGCATGGACAGGTCAGCACATAACCGGCCAGGGAGCCGTTCGCGCTCTTCAGCATCTGTTTGCTGTATTCGTAACCGTTCTCGGTCAGGGAGCTTTCCGCTCTTTCGGCCGCGATCGGGTCGCGCTCGATCTTCAATGGAGCGGGGTTGGCCAGCGTGTACACCATGTTGACTTTGTCGAAGGTCTTTTCTTCATGAGGTGACAGGCCCTCGCGCGGTGTGCAGTTTGCCATGGCGTCCTCCTTCCACACCAGGTTCTTGAACTCGGCGATTTTCGGGATGGAGTAGGCGACCGGATACTCGGGCTTGAGCTGGTTGAGCTGGGCGGACAACTCGGTGAAATACTTGTAGGCGCCCATGATCGCGTCGCTCATGCGCTTGAGCAGCGCTCTTTGCTGTTCCAGCCTGTCTGCGGCCAACTGCTCCTCGCTTTGCATCTTCTGGGCGGCTCGCTGCTTGATCAGGTCCAGCACGCTGGGTGCCGGTGCTGCCGGGGATGGCGCAGGAGGAGGCGGGGCCACGGGGGCAGCCGCCGGAGCCGGGCTTTCCTTGTGGGCGGCCAGGTCCGGATCGGAAGGCAGTTCGTCACCCGAGAGGTCGAGGTTGTTCAGGATGGCCCAGAGTTTCTCCAGCTCCGGGTCATGAATGAAGTTCAGGCCCAGGCGGTAGCCGTTGCGGTATGGCCGCGAGGACATGACCACCGACTTCAGCTTGATGACTTTCTGCGCAACGCCATTGATCTCCGGCGGGATCAGCAGCAGGGTGAGCAGGGAGTCCTTTTTCTCTGCCGTGTTGCTCTGCACTGAGGTGCCGTTGACAGAAAGGTCATGGGTCAGGGTGTGAAATATCGGCTTCTTCTCGGTGGCGCTGTAGGCAATGGCGGTTTTCCAGCGTGCCTCGAAGCGCTTGTCTTGTCTTTTGTCCTGCATGGCTCATCCCGAAATGTTGGATCGAACGTGGCATGTCTGTGCTGCCCCCTGTGCCGCCGGCATTAAGGCCCCGCGACTTGCAAGGATAATTGATGGGGGCGTTTTTTGTAATGCATAGTTCGCACCGGGCTCTGGGGC
>CAXNIK010000375.1:0-3594 GCA_964202115.1 Burkholderiales bacterium | reverse complement strand
GGCCTTGGTGGTGGGTATCGCTTCCGGCTACAGCCACATCCTGTCGCCGGCAACGGCCATGGGCAAGAGCGTCACGCCGCGCATCGCCGCGCTGCTGGACGTGGCCCAGATCTCCGAGATCACCACGGTGGTATCGGCCGACACCTTTGTTCGCCCCATCTACGCCGGCAACGCGCTGGCCACGGTGCAGAGCAAGGACAAGATCAAGGTCATCACCGTGCGCACCACCGGCTTCGACGCCGCTGCAAAGACAGGTGGTTCGGCTGCCGTGGAGAGCATTGGCGCCGCTCCCGATGCCGGCATATCCCAGATGCTGGGTCGTGAGCTGACCAAGTCCGACCGCCCCGAACTGACCGCCGCCAAGATGATCGTTTCCGGCGGGCGCGGCATGGGATCGGGGGAGAACTTCAAGATTCTCGAGCCCCTGGCCGACAGGCTGGGCGCCGCCATGGGTGCCTCGCGCGCCGCGGTGGATGCGGGCTTCGTGCCCAACGACTGGCAGGTGGGCCAGACCGGCAAGATCGTCGCCCCCGACCTGTACATCGCGGTGGGCATCTCCGGCGCCATCCAGCATCTGGCCGGCATGAAGGACAGCCGCGTCATCATCGCCATCAACAAGGACGCCGAAGCGCCGATTTTCGAGATCGCCGACTATGGCATCGTCGGCGACCTGTTCACGGTGGTTCCCGAGCTGGTCAAAGAACTGGGCTGAAACCAGCCCGGTTCCAAAGAGGCACAGCCGCAGCGGGACAATCCCCTGCGGCTTTTTCTTTTGCGGAGGGCATCATGAGCGAATACCAGGCGCCGCTGCGCGACATGCAGTTCGTGCTGTCCGAACTGGCCGGTCTTGGAGGCATGGCCAAACTGCCCGGCTGCGCCGAGGTGAATGAAGAGCTGGTCATGCAGGTGCTCGAGGAGAATGCAAAATTCTCGCGCGAAGTGCTCGACCCGCTCAACCGTAGCGGCGATGCGGAAGGCGCGCGCTGGGAGACCGGTGGCAAGGTGCGCACCGCGACCGGTTTCAAGGCCGCCTATGAGCAGTTCGTTGCCGGCGGCTGGAATGCGCTGCAGTTTCCCGAGGATTTCGGCGGCCAGGGCCTGCCCAAGATCGTCGCCACCCCGGTCATGGAGATGTGGAAGTCGGCCAATATGGCCTTTTCGCTGTGTCCGCTGCTGACCGCAGGCGCGGTCGAGGCCATCCTGCTGCGCGGCTCCGATGAGCAGAAGAAGACCTATCTGCCCAAAATGATCGAAGGCGTGTGGTCGGGCACCATGAACCTGACCGAACCGCAGGCGGGTTCTGACCTGGCCCTGCTGCGCACCAGGGCGGAGCGGGAGGGTGATTACTACCGCATCCGCGGCCAGAAAATCTTCATCACCTACGGCGAACAGGACCTGACCGAGAACATCGTGCACCTGGTGCTGGCGCGCACGCCGGATGCGCCCGAGGGCGTACGGGGAATATCCCTCTTCATCGTGCCCAAGTTCCTGGTGAATGCCGATGGAACGCCGGGCAAGCGCAACGACGTGGTGTGCGTCTCCATCGAGCACAAGCTGGGCATACACGCCAGTCCCACGGCGGTGATGCAGTACGGCAGCGGCATCGGAGAAGTGGGCGAAGGCGCCATTGGTTTTCTGCTTGGCGAGGAGAACCGCGGCCTGGAATACATGTTCATCATGATGAATGCGGCGCGCTTCGCCGTGGGTCTGGAAGGCCTGGCGATTTCCGAGCGCGCCTATCAGCATGCGCTGGCCTATGCCAGGGAGCGGGTGCAGAGCCGCGATGTCGCAGGGGGCGCCAAGTCGGTGACCATCATCCACCATCCCGACGTGCGGCGCATGCTGATGAGCATGAAAGCGCAGACCGAGGCCATGCGCGCGCTGGCCTATGTGGTCGCGGCCTCGACAGACATCGCCCATCGCCATCCGGACGAGGGCGAACGCCGGCGCCACCAGGCCTTCGTCGAGTTCATGATTCCCGTGGTCAAAGGCTGGAGCACCGAGAATTCGATCGACGTTGCCTCCACCGGCATACAGATCCATGGCGGCACCGGCTACATCGAGGAAACGGGTGCCGCGCAATACCTGCGTGATGCGCGCATCACCGCCATCTACGAGGGCACCACCGCCATCCAGGCCAACGACCTGATCGGGCGCAAGATCGCGCGCGACGGCGGGGCGGTGGCCAGGGCGGTGATCGCCATGATGCGCGACACGGAGGCGGCGCTGGGCAAGGCTGCCGCAGGCGACAACTCGGGCAAGGGGCACCTGGCCGCGATACTCGAGCATTTCTCCGCGGCCCTGGCTGCCTACGGCGAGTGCGTGGACTGGATCGCCGCGAACTACAAGGACGACATCCGCGCGGTGCATGCGGGCTCGGTGCCTTTTCTCAAGCTGTCCGGCATCGTGCTGGGAGGCTGGCAGATGGCCAGGGCAGCGCTGATCGCGCAGCGACGGCTGGCCTCAGGCGATGGCGCGCAGGACAAAGGCTTCTACGAGGCCAAGATTGTGACGGCGCGCTTCTTCGCCGACCACCTGCTGGCGCAGGTGCCGGGCCTGGGCCATGGGACGATGCACGGGGCGGCCGGAACGCTGGGCCTGGAAAATGATCAATTTCAATAGCAAGTCATTTACATAAGTGCTATCACAAAGTTAATGTAATCACCACCAAGGGAAGAGCCATGAGTTACGAAGCCATACTGTATGAGGTCGTGGACCACGTTGCGAAAATCACCCTGAACAAGCCGGAGCGCCTGAATGCCTGGGGACCGGACATGCGCGAGGAGACCACCGCTGCCATGCGCGCAGCGGATGCCGACGACAATGTGCGCGCCGTGGTCATACACGGCGCCGGGCGCGCCTTCTGCGCCGGCATGAACCTGAAGACCAGCGGCGAGAAGACCTTTGCCCGTCCCTCCCTGTCGGACGAGGAGCAGGCCGCATACAACGCGCAGTTCACCTATCCCCATCAGATCGGCAAGCCGGTGATCGCCGCCATCCACGGCCCGGCGGTGGGCGTGGGCATCACCTATCCGCTGCTGTGCGACATCCGCATCGTTGCCGAGGACGCCAAGATCTCCTTCATCTTTCCCAAGCGCGGCCTGATCGGAGAACTGGGCTCGCACTTCCTGCTGCCGCGGCTGGTGGGCTTTTCCCAGGCCATGGACCTGCTGATGTCGGGGCGCATGATCAACGGCAAGGAAGCGGTGGAACTGGGCCTGGCGCTCAAAGCCGTGCCCGAGGCGCAACTGCTGGACACGGCCATGGCCTACGCGAAGGAATATGCCAAGACAGCACCGGTGTCGGTGGCCATCTCCAAGCGCCTGATGTGGGAGGGCCTGGGCTCCACCTATACCAAGGTCAAGAACAAGGAAGGGCGCCTGTTTGCCTGGACCGGCAGCCAGCCCGATGCCAAGGAGGGGATACGCTCCTTCCTGGAAAAGCGTTCGCCGGAATGGAAGCTGAGCGCCGCCAGGGACAAACCGGACCTGCTGAAGGAAGTGTTGTAACTTACCGCCGGCATCACGATGTGATCAAGCGAGGGCAGGCAAATGGGCTATGAAGCCATACTGTACGAAGTCTTGGACCACGTCG
>CAXNIK010000374.1:0-3595 GCA_964202115.1 Burkholderiales bacterium | reverse complement strand
TTCATAGGTGTCACCGGGTCCGGGACTGATGGGTTTGAACTCCGCCGCGCGCGGCCACGATGACCTCATGCAGCGTGCGATTGGATTTGGAGCGCACCGGGTTCGTGTGGTGCAGCAGGGCACACAAGTCCCACAGCAGCAGGTCGCCGGCCCGCCACTGATGGCGGTAGACAAAGCGCTCCTGGGTGGCAAAGGTGTGCAAATCTGCGAGCAATGGTGTGGCGGTGGCTTCGGGCATGCCTTCGATTTCGACGGCGTGATAGCCGACGAAGAGCGCGCGCTTCTTCGTCACCGCATCGGTATGCACCAGCGGCTGGCGCACGCCGGCATTGGAACCGGCGCCACCGCCATGGGCGATGGCGCCGAAGCGGTGTATCGCCATCAGGCCGTCTATGGAGTGCTTGCGCGAATCGTCCAGTGCCTCGTAGGCCGCGCGGGCCGCGGAGAACTCGATCTCCCCTCCTTCCGGACATTCGTTCAGCGAGGACACGCACAGCACCGCCGGATCGGGGCCGCTGATGCCGCCATGGGAATGCCAGCGCGAGGGCTTCGCCGACTCCGCCGCCGGCCCTTCGACCTTGTAGCGACGCACGCCGCCATCGGGCGAGCCCAACTGCGTGCTCAAGGCCAGAAGGTCATCATCGCTGATGGGGTTGTCCCGGAATACCAGCAGGCTGTGTTCGTCCAGCAACTGCCACAGCGCCTGCAGGCTGGTCTGGTCCAGGCCGGGACGCAGCTTCACGCCCCTCACCTCGACGCCGAGATGCGGATGCAGGGGAATGGTGGAAAAAGCTGGACTCATGGCTGGCTCCTCGATGTTTACAGACTACTTCGCCAAGGCCGCTTCGAACTCGGCGAACACCTCGGCGGCGTCAACCTGGCGGGAACAGAATCCCTGCCTGAACAGCTCGTCGCACAACGCCTGCACGGTACGGCGGTTTTTCTCCACGCCATAGGGCGCCCAGTTCTCCTCGCCGAAGAGGGCAATGGAGTCTTCCAGCTCCTGGATCAGCCAGGGGGTGGCGTCGGGCATCTTCTTGCGCTCCTCCTGCCACTTGCGCCGCGCCTGGTCGATGACGTTGAAGACGCTGCGCGCCACCCAGGGATGCTGCTGCACGACTTCGCGCCGCACACCGACGATGTGGATGGTGGGGAAGATGCCGGTGTCGCGGTAGTAGTCCATCTCGACCGAACGGTAGTCCTTGAGCAGCCTGACAAGGGGGCTGTCCTTGGCATAGAACAGCTTGGGCGGGTGCGCGGCGATCAGGCCGTCCAGCTCGCCATCCAGCAGCATTGCCTGCAGCGTCCTGTCGGTCACCGCCTGGGCATGCGCGGGAAGCGCACCCTGCGAGCGCTGCAGCACCGCGCCGTCGATGGTGCCGACGAACCATTTCACGCTCTCGATGGACACGCCGTGATGAGGCAGGATGGCTCGCGTCCACACATGCCCGGTGGCCGGCCACTCGTTGCAGCCGATGCGCTTGCCGGCCAGTTGCTCGAAGCTGGTCAGGCCGCTGTCGCGGCGGACAAAGAAACAGCGATGGCGGAAGGCACGGTTGGGAAACACCGGCAGACCGACGAAGGGCGTGTTGCCCTGGGCAATGGCGCTGATGTAGCGGCCGAAGGGAATCTCCCCGCCCTGTATGGAGGCATCGTTGACGGTCCTGTCAAGCACATTGGCCGTGTCGCGCTCGTAGTCCAGGTCCAGGCCTTCGGCACGGACATCGCCATAGGTGATGGGCGAGTAGTAGTCGTAATCCTTGGTCACCAGCTTGAAAGGTATTTTCTGCATGACTTGCTCCGTGCTCCGCGGCCGGCAGACCGTAGCCCACTCTTGACCACAATTAATCGATTCATCTTTATGGGAAAATGACTTTAATGCAATATTGATAATATTTAATAGCCAACCTCCAGCTACAGCTACACGGCGTCGAGCGGATAGATGGGCCGGCGCACCTTGCGGAACTCCAGTTGACCGTAATCCGAGGTCGCCACGCCGACGCCGGCGCATTCCACCACTTCGCGGGCCAGATCTCCCATGCCGGCGCGCCAGTGCACCCGGCTCTTGAGGATCACGTAGCGCTTCTTGCGCGGATCGATGCCGGCCGACAGCAGGCAGCTCAGGTCATAGGGCTCCTGATGCCGTGAAATGATCACGATCTCCACCCCGCCGGTGTCGAGCACGACCGTGGTGCCGGTGTTGTTCAGCAAGCCCTTGCGCATGGGCCCGAGGTTGGCATAGACGCCGTCGAAAACGAATTTCACGCGGCCGCTGACCTGTAGCGGCGCGCTTTTTTCACGCAGGGCCGGCATGCGCATCTTGCCGCCCAGATCCAGGGTGACGCTGGCGCCTGTCCCGGCGCAGGCCGCCTGCTGCGCGGCCTGCGGGTCGTAGACGGCATAGAACGCCGCATCCTTCAGGCCTTGCTGCATGACCTCGGCCAGCACCGCCGTGGTATCCATGGTGGCGCCCGAGGAGCAGTTGTCATAGTGGTCCAGCATGACCACCGGCCCTGCACTCATCTGCCTGGCCCTGGCCACCGACTGCGCCAGCGTCTCGATATGAAAAACAAACTGCTCGCGAGCCTTCCAGGCGCGCTCCAGCAGCTCGTCGCAGGCCGCCCTGCCCGGCCGTGCATCGGCGTTGC
Source organism: Burkholderiales bacterium (assembly GCA_964202115.1). Lineage (GTDB taxonomy): Bacteria > Pseudomonadota > Gammaproteobacteria > Burkholderiales > SG8-39 > CAIYPG01. Next base: position 947 of record CAXNIK010000374.1, on the reverse strand, counting down.
TGCACACCGCCACGCTCAGCCCGGCGTTGACGATGTCGGCATGCGGAAAACCGGTGAACAGCGATGCCGCGAGTATGTCGGGCTGGGTAGTCTCCATTTCGATGCACCTGGCCTGCAGCGAGCGGTTGGGCTCGGCATGCGTGCCCTGGCACATGATGTGCGGCAGCATGGGACGGTTGCCCCAGCTCATCACCGGACGCACCTCGCCGGCAATGGCACGCGTCAGTATGTCCGCGGTGCGCCGGCCGGCGGCGAGCATATCGACATGGGGATAGGTGTGATAACCGTTGAGCACGGTGGCATGGCGCACCATGTCCGGGTACAGATTGGTGTGCATGTCCAGCGTCACGCCAATGGGCGTGGATGGATCGAGCTGGCGCAATTGCGCCAGCAGATGGCCTTCGCCGTCATCTAGCGACTCGGTGACCATGGCGCCATGCAGATCCAGCAGAATGCCGTCGAAGCCGCCCCTGGCGGCCGCCTCCAGGATCAGGCCGCTGAGGCGCCGATAGGTCGCATCATCCACCACGCCGCTGGGCGAGGCTTCCGCCGCCACCGGCAGCACGATCTGGGCGCCGAGCCGATCCGCCACTTCGATGTAGCCTCCCAGGCCGCTGCCCGTTCCGCGGTAGGCCTGGATGGCCTCCTCTCCGCCCAGCACCTGCGGCTTGCCTCGAAAAAAACGCTCAAGCGGCGTGGGCACCGGAGAAAAGGTATTGGTCTCATGCTTGAACATTGCCAGCAGCAGGCGCATCGCTATTCCTCGTGGCACGTACGGGGGCGCCCTCGCGACGCCCGTTTTCGCAGGTTATTCGGCTTTTGCGCCGGTGGCCCGCACCACCTTGCTCCAGCGCTCATTTTCCTGTTTGACCAGCAGCGCCATTTCCGCCGGCGTGCTGCCCACCAGATCCAGGCCGCTGTTGCCAAACAGGGTGGCGATTTTGGGG
>CAXNIK010000373.1:0-3613 GCA_964202115.1 Burkholderiales bacterium | reverse complement strand
CGGCGATGATGGGTTGTTCCGGCGCAATAATTCGCATATTCAAATCCAGGTTGTATATGGAAACGCGCGACTTTAACGAACAGCGCCGGGTGGCGTCAACCGGAGAATCGCATTTGGGCCCAGGCCGGGAAGACAGGCGCCGTGGTGCGACGCGCCTGTCTTTCGATGCATTACTGCGGTTCTATGCCGGCTTCCTTGAGCAGCCTGGTCCAGCGTGGCACTTCCTTTTTCACGTAGGCGTCGGTTTCCTCCGGCGTGAGGAACAGCGGCCGGCCGCCCTCGGAATTGCGCCTGAGGACATCGGGATCCTTGCCGACCGTGGTGATTTGCTGATGCAAGGTGGTGATGATGGCACGCGGCACTTTCGCCGGAGCGAAGTAGCCAGTCCAGGAACCGACGCTGACGCCAGGCAGGGTTTCATCCATGGTGGGGGTGTCGGGCAGGATGGCTGTGCGCACCGTGGAGGCCACGGCCACGATGTAGCCTTGCCCGCTCTTCAGTGTCGGCAGGGCCAGGTTCAGTGGCACCAGTGCTGCGCCCAGGCGTTCGCCCCACAGGTCGTTCATCATGCGCCCGGCCTCGGGATAGGGGATCCACTCGTGCTTGAGCTTGGCCGCATCGCGCATCAGGTTGTTCAGCGCCTGGTAGGTGCCGCTCTGGCCGCCGATGGGGAATTTGTCCGGCTCCTTGCGCATGCGCTCCAGGAACTGCGGGAAGGACAGACCCTTGAGTTCGCCGCGAGCCAGCAGCGCGAAGAACTGCTCGCCGATGAGCGTGATGCCGGCGAAGTCATTGATCGGATCGTAGGTCAGGTTCTTCACCATGCCGGCGGCGGTGGCCAGTGAACTGGTGGTGCCGTACATGATGGTGTAGCCGTCGGGTTTGGCCCGGGAGGTCACCGCCGCCCCGATGGTGGCGCCGGCGCCCGGTTTGGCTTCCACCAGGATGGGCTGGCCGAAGCGCGGCTGCATCTTGCTGGCCATGAGGCGCACGCCCACGTCGGAGGAGGAACCCGCGCCAAAGGGGATGATGATGGTCAGGGGGCGGGATGGATATTTGTCCTGCGCTATGGCCGGCAGGGCCAGCGATGCCAGCGCGATGCCCAAGGTGCCTGTAGCCAGCCATGTCTTTACTGCGATGCTTGTTCTTGCAGGGGATTTCATTGGAGTCCTCCTTGTTCTTGTATCAGACCAATATTTTGATATGAGAGCACACGCTAAGCCCGGCTTCTGTTTCTGTATGTGTCAAGCGCTGTAAAACCCGTGTAAAACCCGCTGTAAAACCCGCCGCAAGACCCAGACAAACTCTCATTGGCTCTGCTCTGTCATAATTTTCTCGTGCCCTTTTCTTACCCATTCCGGAGAAATTCATGGTTCGACTTGCCGATCTCAATGAAGCGGATCGCGACAACATGCTGAAGAGAGTGCCCGCGCTGCCCAAATTCGCGGACCGTCCGTGGGCGAAGGGGCCGGCGCTGGCGAAGCGACGGGTGGCGATCGTGACCACTGCCGGCATTCATATGCGGGGCGACCAGCCCTTCGGCGGCGGTGGCATGGACTACCGGGTGATTCCAGGTGATGTTGCCGATACCGATCTGGTGATGAGCCACACCTCGGTCAATTTTGATCGCAGCGGTTTTCAGCAGGACTGGAATGTCGCCTTTCCGCTAGACCGGTTGAAGGAACTGGAAAGCGAGGGTGCCATCGGCACGATCGCGGCGTTTCACTATTCGTTCATGGGCGCCGTCTGGCCGGTCACCCGCTTTGAGCCCAAGGCGCGCGAACTGGCGGCCTTGCTGAAAAAGGATGGGGTGGACGCAGTTTTGCTTTCGCCGGTCTGACCCAACTGCACGTGCGCCGTGGGCGCACTCGGGCACTACCTCGAGGACGAGGGCATACCGACCACGCAGATCAGCCTGGTGCGGGAACATACCGAGGCGCTTGTGCCGCCGCGTGCGCTATGGGTGCCGTTCATGTTCGGCCGTCCGTTCGGCGTGCCGGGCGACGCGGCGTTCCAGCGCAGGGTATTGCTTGCGGCATTGCTGCTTCTGGAATGCACCCGGGGCCCGGTGCTGGTGGATTTTTCCGAAGAGGCTCCGTATGACGACCTGGGGCCGGAACCCGAGGGACTGTCCTGTCCGGTGAGTTTTCCGCGACGCCATGTTGAAGGGGAGGGGGAACTGGCCGGGCAGTTCGCCGACGAGGTCGCGCAGTTGGGTGCCTGGTACGAGCTTTCACTCAGGCATCGCGGCCGGACTTCGCTGGGTGTGACCGGGCTTTCGATGGAGGAACTGGTCGGCTACCTGACCTCCTGGCTGGGCGATGCGCCACGTCCTGTATTTCGCGAGGGATTATCCGCGGGCGCGGCCTTGAAGCTGGCCTGCGATGAACTGAAGGCGTATTACTACGAAGCGGTGGTGATGCAACCGGGCCGGCATTCCAGCACCGACATCCAGAACTGGTTCTGGATGGAGACCGCGGCAGGTCGGGTCTTTGTGCTGTTGCGCGACAAGGCTGCAGCGAGCACCGATCCGTCCATGGAACGCCTCGGAGCAGCGTTCCTGGTGCCTCGCGCCATCGATCACGCGCTGCAGGCCGCGCGAACCCGTTCCTGAACTCAGCAACAGCGGCAACCGCCCGGATGGGCGCAGCTTTGCAGGGTACGCGTGCCGTTGCCGTCCTTGATGCCGGTGAACATGCCGGTCAGCCCGGGCACGGTGCGCGTGACACGTGATGATGCCGTGGCGCACTTCGGGCAGGGCTGGTCATTGCGGTATTCGGCCATGGGTCGAACGGCGGTGAAGTCGCCGCAAGCGGGGCAGTTGTATTCGTAAGTGGGCATGGGCGCTATTTTAAACACATGCCGGCGCCTGGCCGGAGGTGTTACCGCTCAGGGCTGGCGCCGCAGGTCCAGGGTCAGGGGGAAGGCGCGGTTGGGCTGCTCGGGCTTGATCTCCATGGGGCCGGGGGTGTGCCCGTAATCCCAGAAGCGCGTGAAGCGGCGTGCTTCCGCCTCCATGGCATTGACCGGGAAAGTGTCGTAACTGCGCCCGCCCGGATGCACCACATGATAAGTGGCGCCGCCGATGGCGCGCGAGCTCCAGGTATCGACCACGTCGAACACCAGCGGCGAATGGATGGGAATGGTGGGGTGCAGCGCGGTGGGTGGGTTCCAGGCGCGGTAGCGCACGCCGGCAACGAATTCGCCGCGCATGCCGGTGGGTGCCAGCGGCAGCGCGCGGCCGTTGCAGGTGACCACATGGCGCGTGTCGGTCATGCCCGAGACCTTCACCTGCATGCGCTCCACCGAGGAATCGACGTAGCGCGCGGTGGCGCCCAGGCTTATCTGCTCACCCATGACATGCCAGGGCTCGATGGCCTGGCGCAGCTCCATGCTCACACCTTCGTAGGTGACGCTGCCATAGCGCGGGAAGCGGAATTCCAGGAAGGGCGCGAACCAGGCTTCGTCGAAGGCATAGCCTGATGCGCGCAGGTCCCGCAGCACATCGCGCAGATCCAGCTCGATGAAGTGCGGCAGCATCCAGCGGTCGTGCAGTTCGGTGTGCCAGTGCACCAGGCGTCCGTTCCAGGGCTGTTTCCAGAACTTCGCTACC
>CAXNIK010000372.1:0-3614 GCA_964202115.1 Burkholderiales bacterium | reverse complement strand
GGTCAGTTTAACCGCATGAGCATTTCCTTTCAGACAGGCTGAGTGCTGCTTTCTGCCAGCGCAATTAACCACAACTGCCGATTGCACCGCAGGCGGTGCAGAAATCGCAGCCGTCCTTGCGAATCACCGTCATGTTGCCGCACTCATTGCACAGGGCGCCCTGCATGATGCGATTGCCGGAGCCGGACTGCTCGCGCGGGCTTTCCAGCAGGCCCATCTCGCGCGTCGGATAGCCGTTCTCATCCAGGATGCCGAGCATGGCGTAGCGGTGGATCAAGAGGCGCGCCACATAGGCCACCGTGGAGGGGAAGGTTTCCTGGCGGCGAGCCCCCGGCACGAAAGCCATGAAATCGCCCAGCGGTTCGGAGTAACTCAGCAGCTTCCTCAGCTTCATGCCTATCCACGCCGGATCGAGCACACGCATGTCCAGGGACAGCAGGCGCGCAAGCCCGTCGAGCGCGCGCGGGTAGTGGCCGGACAGGAACATGCCGTAGGGACGTGTTGCCATCGCACCAAAACCTGCTTCAGGCGGCAGTGTGATTTCCTTCAGGCCGACGACGAAGTCCTCGGAGGTGGCCGGGTTCTGGATGTCCACGGTCCAGGACAGCGTGCCACCGGTGCCGGTCTTGGGTTCCTGGATAGCGAACATCGCGTCCAGCACCGGATGCGGCCGGCCGTCGGGCGAGAGCAGGTCGGGTGATTTTTCGTCGAGGGCACCGAGCTGGTCGCAACGCCAGCGGACCACCTGCGCGACACCGGACACGACGCTGGGCACCAGCTTCTTCTCGCCGTTGGGAGGGAAGGGCATGTCGAAGGAATGATCGCCCGGAGTTTTGGACAGCACGTCAAGCTTCAGCGCCAGCCAGGCGCGGTCGTTGGCGCGCATGTCCATGGACAGCGTCTTGGCCACGGCGCCCAGGCCGCGCGGCTGCTCGTTGCCGTTGACCCAGACTTCGAACGGGAACTTGCGCTGCTTCGCGAACGATGCGGACGGGGCCCCTTCCCCTTCCCCGTCCTGGTCCTCGATGTGGCCAACGAAGAGGGCAAACTCGCCGCCGGGATGCGGAATCATGTAAGTCCATGACGGATTGCCGCCGGTAAGATTGGGCCGGCCCGGCCAGACCAGCGAGGACAGCACCGGCGCGGGAATGGACTTGATGGACATGCGCCGGTTGGCCGGCTGTTCCTCGCCCCAGACCAGATCCACATCCTGCGGCTGTTTCTTTTCTTCCTTCTTGGTCTCGCCGCCCACCGACAGCACCGAACCCAGCACGGCGTTGGGGCGATAAGTGGCCAGGCCTTTCAGGCCGGCGCGCCAGGCGGACATGTACAAGTCCTCGAACTCCGCATAGGGATAGTCTTCCGGCACATTGACGGTCTTGGAGATGGAGGTGTCGATATAGGGCGCCACCGCGGCGACCACATCCTTGTGCGCCTTGGCGGAAATCTCCAGGGCGGTGACAAAGTAAGACGGCAGGTTGCGCACATCGCCGCCTACATGCTTGTAGGTGCGCCAGGCGTAGTCCTCGACGTCATATACCTTCCAGGTGCCATCGGCCATGCGCTTTCTGCGCTGGTAGGTCCAGGAGAAGGGCGGCTCGATGCCGTTGGACGCATTGTCGGCAAAGGCCAGGCTGATGGTGCCGGTGGGCGCGATGGACAGCAGGTGGGAATTGCGTATGCCGTGGGCGCGGATCTTCTGCTTGATCTCCGCCGGCAGGCGCGACGCGAAATTGCCGCCGGACAGATACAGGTCGGCGTTGAACAGCGGAAACGCACCGCGTTCCTTGGCCAGTTCCACCGAGGCGAGGTAGGAGGCATCGCGCATGGCTTCGGAAATCTTCGCGGACATGGCGCAGGCCTCGGGGGTGTCGTACTTGATCCGCAACATGATCAAGGCATCACCGAGGCCTGTGAAACCCAGGCCCACGCGGCGCTTGGATTGCGCTTCCTTGTGCTGTGCTTCAAGCGGCCATTTGGTTGCTTCCAGCACATTGTCCAGCATGCGCGTCGCCACTTCGACCACCTTGTTGAAGCCGGCCAGATCGAAACCGGCTTCTTCGGTGAACGGGGCGGTGACGAACTTGGTGAGATTGATCGAGCCCAGGCAGCAGCAGCCGTAAGGCGGCAGTGGCTGCTCGGCACAGGGGTTGGTGGCTTCTATGCTTTCGCAGTAGTACAGGTTGTTGTCCCGGTTCATGCGATCAAGGAACAGGATGCCCGGCTCCGCGTGATCGTAGGTGGAGCGCATCACCTGTTCCCACAGGTCGCGGGCGCGTACCTTGCGGTACACCCACACGCCGTCCTCGCGCTTGAAGGCGCCGCTGCTGCGGCAATCGTCGGAGGGCTCGGCCTTGTGCACCAGTTCCACTTCGCTGTCGGACTCGACAGCGCGCATGAAATCGTCGGTGACGCCCACCGATACATTGAAGTTGGTCAGATCGCCCTTGTCCTTGGCGTGGATGAATTCCTCGATGTCGGGATGGTCGCAACGCAGCACGCCCATCTGCGCGCCGCGACGGCTGCCCGCCGATTCCACTGTTTCGCAGGAGCGGTCGAATACGCGCATGTAGGAGATCGGGCCGCTGGCATGCGATTGCGTGCCGCGCACGAAGGCGTTCTTGGGGCGTATCGAGGAGAAGTCATAGCCGACGCCGCCGCCGCGGCGCATGGTTTCAGCGGCTTCAGCGAGCGCCGTGTAGATGCCGGGGCGTCCGTCCACCACTTCGGTGATGGAGTCGCCCACCGGCTGCACAAAACAGTTGATCAGTGTTGCCGACAGCGAAGTGCCCGCTGCCGAATTGATGCGGCCGGCGGGCACGAAGCCTTGTTCTTGTGCCTCGAGAAATTTCTTTTCCCAGTAGGCGCGCTTGTCTTCTGTTTCTATGGATGCCAGAGCCCTCGCAACACGCGTGCGCACGTCACGCACGGTACGCTCATTTCCCTTTGCATACTTCTCGACCAGAACTTCGTCGCAGATCGCTTGCTCGGGAATGGAGACCGCTTTTTTGAGGGAGGAATTTTGTTTTAAATCATATTGTTGCATTATTATCCTCCAGTGGTTTTGTATGTTAAGCATACGCCCGCTGACGCGGGATGCAAGCCCTTTTTGGGGAGGGCGTGAAAATAAATTCTAACGGTGCTTTGCCCCTCCCCGGTAGGCATTTTTTCGACTTTTTTGCAGGTCCATGATTTGGTGGTTTTTTATATTTTTCATCCACAGCTTTTTCCAGAAATATCCACAGATTGTGGTGCCTTTGGGGATGGGTACTACATCTAGCCCCGGCCTGGGGCTGTAAGATCGGGAGCAGGTTTTCGACCAAGAACTGCCATCCCGGCCTGCGGCCGGCTCAAGGAGGATCACATCATGCAAACGCCCGAAATTGCCACCCTCGCCGGGGGATGCTTCTGGTGCCTGGAAGCGGTGTATGACGATATGAAAGGGGTGATATCGGTGGAGTCGGGTTATATGGGAGGACAGAATCCCAATCCCACTTATGAGCAGATATGCTCCGGCCGCACCGGCCATGCCGAGGTGGTGCAGATCACGTTCGATCCCGCGCTTGTATCCTGCCGTGAATTGCTCGAAGTTTTTTTCGTCATCCACGATCCGA
>CAXNIK010000371.1:0-3616 GCA_964202115.1 Burkholderiales bacterium | reverse complement strand
GGTGTCGACAGAGCCGGGGCCTTCGGTGGCGAAGACGATGATGATGGGCTTGTCGCCGGGGAAATTGTCGGCGCTTTGCGCATGGCCCAGGCCGGAAAAGCCCAAGGCTGCTGCCACTGCGCCCGCCAGGCCCAGGGATTTGAATAGGGTGTGTTTCATGGGTCCTCCTGATCTGCAAAGCGCGTATTGTCCCTGATTCAATGCCGCAACGAGCCCTGGTCTGGCCAGTTCTCTTCCTGCTCCTCAGATGTCCGCGCCGTGCAGCAGCCGACGATAGGACATGGTCAGCACCGTGCGCGAGATGCGGCAGTCGATGACCATCGGGCAGGGGTTGTCCACCCACTCCTTGATGGCCTTGCGCAGGTCATCAAGGTTGCGTGCCATCGCGCCCTTGCCGCCCATGGCGCGGGCGACATCGCCCAGATTGGGGCAGGGGATGACCGAGGTGTACTCGTCCATCTTCTTCGCCTGCAGCTTGTAGAACTCGGCGCCCAGCGACTCGTTGTTCAGCACCACCACCAGCAGGGGCATCTTGTAGCGCACCACGGTGTCGAACTCGGCCAGGTGCATCATGAAGCTGGCGTCGCCGTCGGTCATGGCCAGGGGCTTGTTGCCGGTGGCGGCCACGGCGCCGAGGGCCGCCGGGAACATCTGGCCGATGCAGCCGAAGAAGCCGCCGCTTTGCACCAGCGCGCGCGGTTTCTGCGCCACCATATTGGTGAACCCCGAGGCCGAGGTGCCGCTACCGGCCAGGAGGCCGATATGCGCCGGAATCATCTCGTCCATCATGGCCACGGCCTTGCGCGGGTCGAGCGTGCCCGGATCGAGCGGGAACTCCATCGGGTCGACATTGCGTCCGGGCAGCGCGATCTTCTGTTTCACATCGGGGCTGCGGTAGCCGGTGTTCTTGAAGTTCTTCGCGGCCAGCGCCTTGTCCAGGGCTTCCACGCCGGCCTTGGCGTCGGAGTGCACCAGGATGTCCGCCGCCTTCATGTCGAACATCACGGCGGCCGGCTTGGTGTCGATGTGGATGATCTTGGCGTTGGGAAAGAGGTAGCCGTTTTCCATGGTGTGGCGGTTCAGGCTGGCGCCCACGCCGATCACCACGTCGGCGTCGTGGAACAACTGCATCGAGGGCTTGGCGGCGTAGCTGCCGGCAATCCCGGCGTGGAAATCGGTCTTGTCCGATAGCCAGGTGCGGGCCAGCAGGCTGGTGGAGATGAGCGCGCCGATGCGATCACCCAGTTTCAGGCAGGCATCGCCCGCGTCGGCCCACTGTGCGCCGCGTCCCATGATGATCACCGGCTTCTTGGCCCCGGCGATCAGATTTGCGGCCTGCTCGATCATGGAGGGATCGGGATAGACCATGCCGGTCCTGAACATCTTGGTGGAGGGCACGTAGGGGTCATCGTCTTCCCACTCCGCCTGCTGGTAGTCCATGGGCACCGACAGCAGCACCGGGCGGCTTTCGTTGCGGGCGATGTGGAAGGCCTTGCGCACCGCCTCGTCGGCGTGTTCGGCCGACTCCATGCGCACGAAGGCCGCCTCGCAGCCGGTGGCGAACGCCGCCTGGTCCAGGCGCTGCGTGTACTCGGGGTCGCTGCTGGGATACTCGCCGCAGAAGGCCACCAGCGGCGAATTGGCGCGGGCGGCGGTGACGAAGGCCGTGGAGAGCTGGGTGGTGCCCGGGCCGCAGGTCGCCGTGGCGATGCCGGGCTGGCGCGTGGTGCGCGCCCAGCCGTCGGCCATGCCCAGGCCCGCTCCCTCGTGGCGCACCTCGTGCACCTTGATGCCCATCTTGTGCAGCTCGTGCAGCCAGAACATGTTGCCGTCGCCCATCATGCCGAAAGTGTGGGTGCAGCCCTCTGCCTTGAATGCATGTGCCAGTCTCTGGAAAACCTTCATGTTGTCATCTCCCTCTAAGATTCAACGTTTTTGGAATATTGCTTTTTAAGCAGGATTCGCATCGGCAGTCAGGGCGGCACGTTCAGCTGCCTGTTCATGATGCGGCTCCGATTGCTGGCTGATGCGGCAGTATATCGCTTCAAGTGGCAGGTTCTGCCTGTTTCCCGAGAGGCGGGCAGGCTATACACTGTACGAAAATACGCACGCCGGAACAGTCCCCGGACGAAGCGCCAGATCCAAAGAAGGAGTGAAAGATGAGTAACAGTCAGTCACCTGACCGGGACAGGCTGCGTCGCGGTCGCGGACAGCAGTCCCTGGCGCGGTTCGCATTGCCATTGCTCTGGATGGGTATGGCAGGAATGCCGGCCTGGGCGCAGCAGTGGCCCACGCAGCCGGTGCGCGTGGTCGTGCCTTTTGCCGCGGGCGGCGGCACGGACGTGCTGGCGAGGATGCTGGGCGGCAAGTTCACCGAGAGCACGGGGCAGACATTCCTCGTCGACAACCGCGTCGGCGCCGGTGGCAACATCGGTTCGGCGGCCGTGGCCAGGGCCGCGCCCGATGGCAACATGCTGCTGCTGACCACCACCACCCTGGCCATCAATGCCAGCCTGTCCAAGACCATTTCCTTCGACCCGGTGAAGGAGCTGCAGCCCATCAGCCAGCTCATGTCCAGTCCGCTGGTGCTGTGCGTGCCGCCCGCGGTTGCGGCGAAGTCGGTTGCTGAACTCGTCGCGCTCGCCAAAAAAAGTAAGGGCGGGCTGAATGCGGCCTCGGCCAGTATGGGCTCGACCAGCCACATCTCCATCGAGATGATGAAGCAGCTCACCGGCGCGGAGCTGGTGCACGTGCCCTACAACGGCAGCGGTCCGGCGACCACGGCTGTGCTGAGCGGCGCGGTGGACCTGTTCTTTGCCACCGCCATCGTCGGCAAGCCGCAGATGGACAGCGGCCGGTTCCGCTGCCTGGCGGTGACCACCGCCAAACGATCCGCCAGCTTCCCAGAGCTGCCGCCGCTGGCCGCGCAGTATCCCGGTTTCGAGATGGACCTGTGGTATGCCATCTTCGCCCCCGCGGGTACGCCGCGCGATCGCGTGGGCCGGATGAACGCGGAGGTGGCCAAGGCCCTCAAGGCGCCCGACATCCACGCCGCCATCGTCAAGGAAGGCGGGGAGCCCGCGCCGACGACACCGGAGGAGATGGCGGCCATATTCAGGAAGGACGTGGAAAAGTACGCTCGGGTGGTGAAGACCGCCGATATACGGATGGATTGAAAAGCCGGCAGGCAAACGAATACAGAACACCCCAAAGGAGGGAACAGATGGTTGCAACGTATAAGGCAGGCAGCAGTGCCTGGAGAAAACTGGGTGCTACGGTCACAGGGGCAGTGGCCGGGATGGCCATGCTGACATGGCAGGGCACGGCGCTTGCGCAGGACTATCCCTCCAAGCCGGTGAGGATTGTGATTTCCTTCGGTCCGGGGAGCGGCATCGACATTGTCGCCCGCCTGTATTCGGATCAGCTCAGGGTGGCGCTCAAGCAGCCCTTCATCATCGATTACAAGGCCGGTGCCTCGGGGCGCATCGGCGCGGAGGCGGCGGCGCGCTCGGCCCCGGACGGCTACACGCTGTACGTCGGTTCCAACACCACGCAGTCGGCGAACCCCTTCCTGTTCAAGAAGCTCAACTACGATCCGATCAAGGACTTCACGCCG
>CAXNIK010000370.1:0-3660 GCA_964202115.1 Burkholderiales bacterium | reverse complement strand
TACACCCTGTGGATGTACAAGCGCGTTGTCTTTGGCGAGGTGGCCAATCAGCACGTCGCCGAGTTGACCGACCTGAATGGGCGGGAGTTTGCGATCCTGGGGCTGCTGGCCATCGCGGTGCTGTGGATGGGCGTGTATCCGCTGCCCTTTGTCGAGATCATACACACGTCAGTGGCTGATCTGCTCAAGCATGTGGCGGTGAGCAAGATATGAACTTCACCCTTCCCGACCTGATGCCGGCCTACGCCGAGATTTTCCTGCTCACCATGGCCTGCATCGTGCTGGTGGTGGACCTGTTCCTGAAGGACGACAAGCGCTACATTACCTATGGACTGTCGCTGCTGGCGCTGGCTGGAACTGCACTCATTTCCCTGGCCATCATGGCCAAGCTGGCGAGCCCGACTTACACGCTGAGCAATATGTTCGTGGCCGACACCATGGGCAACGTGCTGAAGTTCCTGGCGTGCACCGCCGTCGGCATGGGCATGGTGTATTCGCGCAGCTATCTTTCCGACCGCGGCCTGTTGAAAGGAGAATTCTTCTCCCTGGCGCTGTTTGCGACGCTGGGCATGATGGTCATGATCTCCGCCAATCATTTCCTGTCGCTGTACATCGGGCTGGAACTGTTGTCGCTGTGCCTGTATGCCATGGTGGCCCTGAACCGGGACTCAGCCGCGTCCACCGAGGCGGCGATGAAATATTTCGTCCTGGGCGCGCTGGCCTCAGGCCTGCTGCTCTATGGCATGTCCATGATTTATGGCGCGACCGGAACCCTGGAGATCACCGAGATTGCCAGGATCCTGAGCGTACCCAATGCCAATCGCACCGTGCTGGTTTTCGGCTTGGTGTTCATCGTGTCAGGGCTGGCCTTCAAGCTGGGGGTGGTGCCTTTTCACATGTGGATACCCGATGTGTATCACGGCGCACCCAATGCGGTGACCCTGTTCATCGCCACTGCGCCGGAGCTTGCTGCCTTTGCCATGGCCATACGCCTGCTGGTGAACGGACTGCTGCCTCTCGCAGTGGACTGGCAGCAGATGCTCATCCTCATGGCGGTCCTGTCCATGGCCCTGGGTAGCTTCGCGGCCATCGCCCAGACCAATATCAAGCGCATGCTGGCCTATTCGACCATATCCCACATGGGCTTTCTGTTGCTGGGTCTGGCCAATGGCGTGGTTGATGGCAACTGGCTGTCGGCGGCAGACGCCTATGGCGGGGCCATGTTCTATGTGATCGTCTACGTGTTCACCAGCCTGGCCACCTTTGGCGTGGTGCTGTTGCTGTCGCGGGCCGGATTCGAGGCCGACAATATTGATGACTACAAAGGCCTCAGCCGCCGCAGCCCCTGGTTTGCCTTCATCATGCTGTTGACCATGTTTTCGCTGGCCGGACTGCCGCCCACAGTCGGCTTCTACGCCAAGCTGGTGGTGCTGCAGGTAACGGTGAGCGCCGGGCTGGTATGGTTGGCCGTCACCGCGGTGATGTTTTCCCTGATCAGTGCTTTCTACTACCTGCGCATCGTCAAGCTCATGTACTTCGACGAGCCGACGGATACCACTGAATTGACGCCACGCCTGGACATGGGTGTGCTGCTGTCCGCCAACGGGCTTGCCATACTGCTGCTGGGGCTGATGCCGCAACAGCTCCTGGAGCTGTGCCTGTTTGCCATCAAGCAACTCTGAGATTCACTTAGCTCCGTGAACGCCGCGACCGGCCTGCTATTGCTCGTCGCTGCATTGGCCGCTGCCAACGCGCCATTCCTGAGCCGTCGCATCCTGCTCGTGGGCAAGCCGGCGGGCTTCGACAACGGGGGAGACAAGCATGGCGGCTGGCGGGTACTGGAGATGGTGCTGCTGTACCTGGCCGCCCTGGGGTTGGCACGGCTGCTGGAGGCGCATGTTGGGGAGATCTATCGCCAGAACTGGGAGTTCTATGCGATCACGGCCGGCCTGTTCGTGGTGTTCGCCTACCCCGGCTTCGTTTATCGCTACTTGAGAAAAGGGCGTGAATGACGGGTGAAATCAAGCATGTCCCGGGCAGCGTGGACCTCAGCGAGCACAAGCTGGACGGGGAGACGGTGTTCGATGGACGCCTGCTGAAGGTGCGGCGTGACACCGTGCGGCTGCCCAATGGCGCGACCACAACCCGCGAGCACATTGTTCATCCCGGCGCGGTCATGATCCTGCCGGTGCTGCCCAACGGCGAGCTGGTCATGGAACGCCAGTTTCGTTATCCGCTGGGATGCGATGTCATTGAGTTTCCCGCCGGCAAGCTCGATTCGGGCGAAGCACCGCTGCAGGCGGCGCAGCGGGAACTGCGGGAGGAGACCGGCTACACGGCGCAGCGCTGGGAGTTCCTGGTGAGCATTCACGTCGCCATTTCCTATTCGAATGAGCGCATAGATCTCTTTCTGGCTCAGGGACTGGAGCAGCAGGCGGCCGCCCTGGATGAGGATGAGTTTCTGGAGATACTGAAGGTTTCGCCGGCGCAGGCTCTGGCCTGGCTGGCCGAGGGGCGTATCACCGATGCCAAGACGGTGGTGGCTCTGTTGATGCTGGAGCGACGCCTGAAGGGCAGTGCTCCAGTCTAGCGAAGCAGTGCGGAGGAAGTTCGGTGAACATACTGACCTGGAATGTGCAGTGGTGCCGCGGTGTCGATGGCCGCGTTGATCCGGCACGCATACTTCGCACCGCACGGGAGATCGCCGATTTCGATGTGCTCTGCCTGCAGGAGGTTGCGCGCGGCTTTTCCGATCTCGAAGGCAGTTCAGGCGAGGACCAGTTCCGGCTGCTGGCCGAGGGGCTGCCCGGCTACGCCCTGATCGAGGGCATTGCCACGGACAGGCTGGGCCATGGTGATGGTGGTGGTGGGCGCCGCCAGTTCGGCAATGCCTTGTTTACCCGGCTGCCACTGTTGCGGGCATTCAGGCACCTCTTGCCCTGGCCGCCCGACTCCAAGGTGGCGAGCATGCAGCGCATCGCCATCGAGGCGGTGGTGGAAACAAAGGCCGGCCCCCTGCGAGTGACCACGACGCATCTGGAGTATTACTCGGCAACACAGCGCATGGCCCAGGTGGGGCGGCTGCGCGGCCTGCAGGCGGAGGCTGCCTCCCATGCCAAAGACGCGCAGAACAGCCGGGTCAGGGAAACAGGACCATTCGCGCCGGCGCCACGGCCTGCCTCGGGTGTGCTGACGGCGGACTTCAATTTCCGTCCTGACCAGCCCGAATATGCGTTGCTGCAAATGCCCCTGGAAGGCTCGCCGCGTTATCGTGATGCCTGGGCGGTGAAGCATGGCGAGGCGCCGCATGCCCCCACCGTGGGGCTGTTCGACAAGAAGCAGTGGAAGGGCAAGCCTTTCTGCTTTGACATGATGTTTGTCACCGAGGACATCGCCGGCCGGGTGGAGGACATCAGCGTCGATGCCGCCACCGATGCTTCCGATCACCAGCCAGTGCTGCTGCGACTGGCGGACTGAGCCGCCATAGCAGAGAGGTACCGTTGTGGCATGCGAGAGGGACGCACGAGCACATGTGCCCTTTGTGATGGACGCTAAGCCGGCATGGACACGCGGCCGATGGTGCGTCCGCCGTCGATCAGCAGCGTCTGTCCAGTGGTGAAGGAGCCGGCAGCGCTTGCAAGAAACACCGCTGCACCGGCA
>CAXNIK010000369.1:0-3669 GCA_964202115.1 Burkholderiales bacterium | reverse complement strand
CGGCGTTTGCGCAGTTCGCCTCTGATCTGGACGAAGCCACGCGCAAGCAACTTGAGCGCGGCCGTCTGGCCACCGAAGTGATGAAGCAGCCCCAGTACCAACCACTGGCGGTATGGGAAATGGCGTTGGTGCTGTTTGCCGTGAACAATAGCTTCTTCGACGACATCGACGTCAAAAAGGCGCTGGCGGCGGAAAAATCCCTGCGCGATTACGTGAGGACCAAGTACGGCGACCTGGTGAAACGCATCGAAGCCAGCGGCGACTTGAAGGGCGACGACGAGAAGGCCCTGACGGAAGCGGTCAAGGACTGGAAGGCCAACGGCGCGTTCTAATGATCGCGTCAGTGCAACAGTCAATGCAACACAAGGCATAAAGAAAAATGGCAGGCTCCAAGGAAATACGGACCAAGATCAAGAGCGTGCAAAACACGCGCAAGATCACCAAGGCCATGGAGATGGTCGCGGCTTCCAAGATGAGGAAGGCCCAGGAACGCATGCGCGCCGTGCGCCCGTACAGCGAGAAAATCCGCAACGTCGCGGCCCACCTGTCGCATGCCAATCCCGAATACAAGCATCCTTACTTGGTGGAACGCGATACAGTGAAGGCGGTTGGCATTATCGTCATCACCACCGACAAGGGTCTGTGCGGCGGCCTCAATACCAACGTCCAGCGTCTTGCCATGAACAAGATGAAGGAATGGGAAGCCGAAGGCGAGAAGTTCGAGGTGTGCGCCATCGGCACCAAGGGCCTCGGGTTCATGCAGCGACTCGGCGCCAATGTGGTTGCCAATGTGGTCCAACTGGGAGACCGGCCGCAGATGGAGAAACTCATCGGCGCCGTCAAGATCATGCTGGACGGCTACACCCAGGATCGCTTTGACCGGGTGATGGTGTTCTACACCAGGTTCATCAACACCATGAAGCAGGAACCGGTCATGGAGCAGTTGCTGCCCCTGTCCGGAGACAAGCTCGGTTCACCCGAGGGCTCCTGGGATTACCTGTATGAACCCGACGCCCAGGCCGTGCTCGACCAGGTGCTCAATCGCTACATCGAGTCCATCATCCTGCAGGCGCTGTCGGAGAACATGGCCTCGGAGCAGTCTGCGCGCATGGTGGCCATGAAGGCCGCGTCGGACAACGCCGGCGATGTGATCGGCGAACTGACGCTGGTCTACAACAAATCGCGGCAGGCAGCCATTACCAAGGAACTGTCAGAGATTGTAGGCGGTGCCGCGGCGGTATAGCGCGACACCTGACAAACGAATCCAGAACTGAACGCTTAGGAAAATTTCATGGCTTCCACACAAAATTCGGGACAAGGCATGATTGTCCAGTGCATCGGCGCGGTGATCGATATTGAATTTCCGCGCGATTCCATGCCGCGGATCTATGACGCGCTGACCCTCGACGAAGACACGACCAACCCGCTCGCGGAGAAGGGCCTCACCTTCGAGGTCGAGCAGCAGCTCGGCGACGGCGTGGTGCGCACCATTGCGCTGGGCTCCTCCGACGGCCTGCGCCGCGGCATGAAAGTGTCCAATACCGGCAAGCCGATCTCCGTGCCGGTGGGCGAAGCAACGCTCGGCCGAATCATGGACGTGCTCGGCCGTCCCATCGATGAAGTCGGCCCGATCAAGACCGAAGAACGCCGCTCCATCCACCAGCCGGCGCCGAAATTCGACGAACTGTCGCCTTCGCTGGAACTGCTCGAAACCGGCATCAAGGTGATTGATCTGATCTGCCCGTTCGCCAAGGGCGGCAAGGTTGGCCTGTTCGGCGGCGCCGGCGTGGGCAAGACCGTGAACATGCTGGAACTCATCAACAACATCGCCAAGCAGCACTCCGGCCTGTCGGTGTTTGCCGGTGTCGGTGAGCGCACCCGCGAAGGCAATGACTTCTATCACGAGATGTCCGAAGCCGGTGTTATCAAGCTGGACAACCTGTCTGACTCCAAGGTGGCCATGGTGTTCGGCCAGATGAACGAGCCGCCCGGCAACCGTCTGCGCGTGGCGCTAACCGGCCTGACCATGGCGGAGAAATTCCGCGACGAAGGCCGCGACATCCTGTTCTTCGTCGACAACATCTACCGCTTCACGCTGGCCGGTACCGAGGTCTCGGCGCTGCTGGGCCGCATGCCTTCCGCGGTGGGTTACCAGCCGACGTTGGCTGAGGAAATGGGCCGGCTGCAGGAGCGCATCACCTCCACCAAGACCGGTTCCATCACCTCCATCCAGGCCGTGTACGTGCCGGCGGATGACCTGACCGACCCGTCACCGGCCACGACCTTCGGCCACCTGGATGCCACGGTTGTGCTGTCGCGGGACATTGCTTCCCTGGGTATCTACCCCGCTGTGGATCCGCTGGATTCGACCTCGCGCCAGGTTGACCCCAACGTCATCGGCGAAGAACACTACAACACCACGCGCGCCGTGCAGGCCGTGCTGCAGCGCTACAAGGAATTGCGCGACATCATCGCCATTCTGGGCATGGACGAACTGTCGCCCGAGGACAAGCAGGCGGTGTTCCGCGCGCGCAAGATCCAGCGTTTCCTGTCACAGCCCTTCCACGTCGCCGAAGTGTTCACCGGATCGCCCGGCAAGTATGTGACGCTCAAGGACACCATCAAGGGCTTCAAGATGATCGTCGAGGGCGAATGCGATGCGCTTCCCGAGCAGGCCTTCTACATGGTAGGCCCGATCGAGGAAGCTTTCGAAAACGCGAAGAAATTCCAGTAAGCCGCAGGAAAACCGGACTCCGACATGGCAACAAACACCATCCACGTTGACGTCGTCAGCGCCGAAGCCGCGATCTACTCGGGCGAGGCGGAGTTCGTGGTGCTCCCGGGCGAAGCGGGCGAGCTCGGCATCTATCCTCAGCACACCCCGCTCATCACGCGCATCAAACCGGGCACGGTGCGCATCAAGCCCGCCGATGGCGGCGAGGAAGAACTGATCTTCGTCGCGGGCGGAATCCTCGAAGTCCAGCCCAGGGTGGTGACGGTTCTTGCCGACACCGCCATTCGTGGCCATGACCTTGATGAGGCCAAGGCCAACGACGCTATCAAACGGGCGGAAGAAGCCCGTGCCAAGGCGCAGGACAAGACTGAGATTGCTGCAGTCGAAGCGGAGTTGGCGGTATTGGCGGCGGAATTGGCCGCCATCAACAAGCTTCGCAAGAAGCGCTGATCAACGACAGATCAAACCGCTGCGGATAATCTCCGTGACTGAAAAAAGGCGGCCATAAGCCGCCTTTTTTATTTGTGCGCCCGGCATGGACGCGATCTTGGAGGTGTAAGTCCTCCCGTAAGCTGGCCACAGCGAACGAAGCGAAGTGCAACTGCGCGAGGGTGAGCGAGCGTGGGAGGGAAGCTTAGAGCGAAACCGCGAGCCGATGGCCAAGAACCGGATACGAGGCGGTGCCGAGCAGGCAAGTAACTGCGAAGCTCTTGTGGCCGTGGCTCAGGCGGCGTAAATCTGGCGGGTGCGCGGGGAAGGATCGCGTCCTTACCTGGGGAGACCTCGCCTCATGGCTGAAAGGCCGACGCGGAGACACGGAGCGAGGAGTCAGCAGAGGCCATAGTAGTCGCCTGTATGGGGCGAAGGGCCAAAGGAATAGGAGGAGGGGCCCTGTGATTCTCGGAAATGGACTGTCTCAGATGTTCGCGATAGCG
>CAXNIK010000368.1:0-3671 GCA_964202115.1 Burkholderiales bacterium | reverse complement strand
CGGTTGTTCTCGGCCGGCAATGAGGCATAACGCGGGTCCCTTGGCCTCATCGCCGACAGCACGGCCAGGTGGCCGCCGCTTGAGCATCCCATGAGGCCCACCTTGTCCGGGCTGCCGCCGAAATCGGCGGCACGCTGTTTGAACCAGCGTATGGCGTAATTGATGTCCATCAGTGATCCGGGGTAGATCGCCTGCGGCGGGCAGCGGAAATCCAGCGCTGCGACCACTACCCCTGTTTTCGCAAGTTCCCGGTTCAGTACTTCATCTTCCTTGCGATCGAACTTGACCCATCCGCCGCCGTGCAACTCGATCATCATCGGAAACGGACCTTCCCCACGTGGCCTGAACACCCGTGCAAGTAGCGGCTTGCCTCCATGATGCAGGTACTCAACCTCAGCAATGTCGATGTCCGCCGGGGACAGGAGGGTGGTTGTCACATTTCGCTCCAGTGGTGATCATCAATCGTGATTGTGGCTGAAAAGAGCCTCCGTCCATGGCTCCGACCAAATGCGGACTGCTCAGTTCTCCTGGTGCTTCATGATGAATGTGCGAGTCGCCTGAGCGGATTCATCCGGGTTCGTTATCGCGGGGTGGAACGAGTCGTTCTTCAGCACCATTAATTCAGAGCCCGGGATTGATGATTGCCATTCACGAGTCTGCGCCACCGAGGAGCTGGGGTTCTGGCTGGTAGTGATGGCCAGGGTAGGGCAGCGAATCTTCGGTATATGGGCGCGGATGTCCGCATAGGCAATGGCGGGAATAAAACCCAGCTGCGAAGACAAGGACGTGCGTCCCATGAATTTCGCCCACCACTCCGCTCCCGCAGCCGGGAACGCGCTGCCCAGTCGTTGCCGCATGGTCCTGCGTGCCCAGGACTCTATGCCGTCCTTTTCGAAAGACTGCATCAGGGCGGCGATTTCCTCCTTGGATTCCGATCGGGAGGGCCCTCTGGAGCCAACAACGGTGAGTGTCCGTACCCGTTCAGGATGGGTTGCGGCAAGCACGCGGGCGATCTTTCCGCCGATCTTGGCGCCCACCACATGGAAACGCTCTATGCCCAGCGCGTCCATCAGGGCAGTGTAGTCCTTCACTAGCACGTCCAGCGACCAGGGAAAATCCCGCGGCATGGGCGTGGACTGGCCGAAGCCGCGCATGTCGGGCCTGACCAGCCTGAAGTTGCGTGAGAGATGCGGCACCCATGCATACCAGGCGGTGCCGCTTTCGGAATTGCCGTGCAGGAACAGGATGGATTCGGGCTTACTCCAGGGATCGGTGAAGTCGTCGATCTCGTAGTGCATTTTCAGGTAAGAGCTTGTTTTTACGCTTGGCATGTTTGCGGTTCGAATCAGTTCATGTCGGAGGCCGTGATGTTATTGGCCTCGACGATCTTCTTCCAGTACACCAGATCATTGGCGAATCGCTTGCGGAAGGAAGCCTCGCTGCCGCCCACCGGCGCTGCGCCCGATTTTTCCAGCAGGGCTGCCACATCGGGTGCCTTGACCGCTTTTCCGAACTCCGCATTGAGCTTGTCGACGATGGGCTGCGGGGTCCTGGGTGGCACAAAGGCGCCCAGCCAGTTGGGATAGTCGACGTTGTAGCCCAGTTCGTGGGTGGTGGCGAGGTCGGGGAGAAGGCTGGAGCGATGTTCGCCCATGGTGGCGATGATGCGCAGCTTGCCCGCCTTGACCTGGGTCATGGCATTGAACAGGGTTCCCACGGAGACATGCGTGCGGCCGGCGATGAGATCGATCTGCCCCTGTGCGACGCCCTTGTAATGCACGGGTAGGATGGGCACGCCGGTGACATTGGCCAGCGCTGCGCAGTTGATGTGCGAGGCCCCTCCTGCGCCTGCCGTGTTGCAGGCCAGCTTGCCCGGATTGGCCTTGCCGTAGGCGATCAGCTCCTTCAATGAGTACACGTTCGGCAATCCCGCCGGGCTGGTGATGACGCCGGTGGCCCGATTGCTCAGCTCGATGACCGGAATGAGTTGGCTGACCACGCTGTGATTCAACTGGGGATAGAAATTCGGGAATATGGCCATTCCCGAATTGCTCACCATGAGGGTGTAGCCGTCCGGTGCGGCCTTGAGCACATAGGCCAGGCCGATGGAGCCGCCCACGCCCCCGCGAAAATCCATCACAAAGGGCTGCCCCAAGCTGGCAAGCAGCTTGTCGGTGTACAGGCGCACCTCTCCATCTGTGGTGCCGCCGGCGGCAAAGGGAATGACGACTGAAACGGGCCGGCCCGGGTAACTCTGTGACCAGGCGGCGCTGTTAAGCGCCAATGCCGCCAGGCCGATTACTTTTGCAACCCCCCCGCGCAAATGCTGATGGACTCATGCCTGGCCCCCTTGTCGCAGTCAGTCGAAACAGCCGAACCAGTCGAGACTACGAAATCAACCCGTAAAACCTGCCAGCGTTTTCGCAGATGATCTTGCGCACTTCGCTGGCCGGAAGGTGGCCGAACTGGTCCTTGATGTATTCCTGCGAGTCGGGATAAACCCCGTCCAGGTGCGGAAAGTCTGATCCCCACATGACGGTCTCGATCCCCAGGTCGTCCAGTAGCTTGGTGCCGATGCGGTCCGCCTGGAAAGTGGCGCGGCATTGGCGCCGCCAGTATTCGCTGGGTTTCATGCGCAGTTCCGACAACATGGTCTTGAAGCGTGTCTCGTATTCGTGGTCCATGCGATCGAGCACGTAGGGAATCCAGCCGATGCCGCTTTCGCCCAGCACCACGCGCAGGTTGGGAAAGCGCTCCAGCGCCCCGCCGTGGATAATGGCCGCAAGGACGCTTGCCAGATGCACCTGGAACACCGCGATGGCGGTGGCCCTGGCGGCGCCCTTGAATGCCGCCGACGGCTGATCGGGAACCGGATACGCCGGGGGAGGGGGACTGATGGTGTGGATGTGTATGGCGAGATTGGTTTCGGCCGCGACCTTCCACAGCGGGTCCCAGTAGGTGGACCACAGCGGAATCATGCGATAGGAGACCGGCATGTCCAGCCCTCCGATGTTGAGCTTGGACACGCGGCGAGCCTCGGCTGCAGCCGCTTCGACGCTGTGCACGGGTAGGGAGGCCAGTCCGACAAAGCGCTTGCGGTCGTAGCTGCAGAAAGCTGAAAGCCAGTCGTTGTAGATGCGGAAGAACTCGGTGGCCACCTCGTCGTCCTTGATGCGGTTCCCCGCATTCAGCAGGCCGTAGATCACCTCGGCCTGGAGGCCGTCGCGGTCCTGCTCCTTGAGACGCAGCTCCGGCGTGCTGGGGCGAAATATCCCCTTGCTGCCTTCTGAGTACAGGCCGGTGGTGGCGATGCGATCGAAGCGATGGTCGGTGCCGGGAACGTAGGCCGTGTTTCCCGCTGTGCCCACGCCGCCTTTGGCATTGGCCCGCGACAGGGTAACGCCCGGACTCATCTCCCACATGAAACCGTCAGGGCCTTCCTTGACATAAGGCATGCGGCTCTTCATTGCCTGGGTGGCGCTGGAGGTGAACAGATCATGCGGCAACCAGCACAGGTCCATGTGACAGTCGGCAGAGATGCAGCGATATTCCATTGTCGGTTCCCCAGACGTTTCTGTTCGAATCAATCCGAATTCCAGAGGCGAGTATATTCGGGTTTGATTCGGGTCGCGCATTGCTTATTGGAACACGACCTTAGCGGGCGCATAAGG
>CAXNIK010000367.1:0-3679 GCA_964202115.1 Burkholderiales bacterium | reverse complement strand
CATCGTCACACCTTCCCGAGTCGATCACGCCTGGCTGCGCAGCCGCATGGCCGCGCGGCGTCAGCCGCCGTCTGTTGTGGATGGCGATTTTCGCTCGCCTGAAAAGCGCACGGCCTACCGCAAGGCGGCAGTCCTGGTGCCGCTGGTGGAGCGCGAAAACGGGTTGACGGTGCTGCTGACGCGGCGTACTGCCCATCTGCGTGATCATGGTGGCCAGATTTCCTTTCCTGGCGGCCGGGTGGAGGAGGATGATCCTTCGGTCGCCCATACGGCGCTGCGCGAAACTCAGGAAGAAATCGGGCTGTCACCGGAGCAGATCGAAGTGCTGGGCGTGCTGGACGATTACACCACCGCCACGGCCTTTCGCATCACCCCGGTGGTGGGTCTGGTGCATCCACCCCCGGTCCTGACCTCCCTGACCCTGGATGCCTTCGAAGTGGATGAGGTGTTCGAGCTGCCGCTGGATCACTTGTTCGACCGCGATAATTACCAGCGCAATTTCATCCGGCAAAACGACAGGATGCATCACTACTACGCCATTCCCTATTGCGATTACTACATCTGGGGAGCGACCGCGGCGATGCTGGTCAACATGTGCCGTTTCCTCACGGAAGGAGAGGGGCCTGAGGAGCGCATGTTTCCCGGAGTGAGAGCATGAGCCTGATATCCCTGATCTGTGCGCTGTTGCTGGAACAATGGCGTCCACTCGCTGAGCGTCGGACATTGCACAGTCCGATGGAGCGCTACGCTGACTTTCTTGAGCGGCAGTTCAATGCCGGCGAGGCGCAGCACGGCATAATCGCCTGGTCGCTGGCGGTGTTGCCCCCGGTTATTGGTGTCTGGCTTATTTACCTGCTGTGCGCGCACATCAGCCCGCTGCTGGCGCTGGCATGCAATGTCGGCATTCTCTATCTCACCATGGGCTTCCGGCAGTTCAGCCACTACTTCACCGATATTCATCTGGCGCTGAAAGATGGCCAACTGGACCGGGCCCGGCAACTGCTCGGCCTGTGGCGCGGCTGCAGTTGCGTTCACATGACCGAGGAGGAAATCGCCCGGCTCGCCATGGAGGAGGCACTGGCGGCTTCGCACCGCAATGTGTTCGGCGTGGTGTTCTGGTTCGTCATGCTGCCCGGACCGTCGGGCGCGCTGCTCTATCGTCTGGCCATGTTTCTCAGGCGGCGCTGGGGCGGTGGCGATCCTGCACAGGTGCTGGTTGCCTCTGTGGAGTCGTCGCAATTCGGCCATTTCGCTCGCGATGCCTTCAATATCCTGGACTGGCTGCCGGTGCGGGTAACGGCGGCGGCCTTCGCCGTGGTGGGAGATTTCGAGGACGCGGTGTACTGCTGGCGCACCCAGGCGGCCAAGTGGTCGGACCAGGCGCTGGGCATCGTGCTCGCCGCCGGCGCCGGCGCCATCGGCGTGCGCCTGGGCATGCCCATCGCACATGACGGGGACGTCGAAGATCGTCCGGTGCTGGGAGTGGGTGAGGATGCCGATGTGGTGCTGCTGGACAGCCTGGTCGGTCTGGTATGGCGCGCGCTGGTGCTTCATCTGCTCATGCTGATGCTCATAGGCATCGTACAGGCGCTGTAATTAGTGATATCAATCTGCTTGATGAGCCAATAGCATCAAGCATAACAGCAGAAAATTGATCACAATAAGTTCTTGTGCGCTGTCGCTTCCGCAGCCTGGATGCGCCGGTACAGTTCCAGCCGCCGTGGCGCGACCACACCCTGTTCGGCCGCCGTGGAGATGGCGCAACCCGGTTCGCGTTGATGACGGCAATCGGGAAAACGGCACTGGTCGATCAGCGACCGGAATTCGCGGAAGCCCGCGGACAGCGCGCGCCAGTCCAGATGAGCCAGGCCGAACTCCTGCATGCCCGGGCAGTCGATGACCGATCCGTGCTGCCCGCTTCCAAGGGCATCCAGCCGGTACAACAGGGCATGTGTGGTGGTGTGCTTGCCTGAGGCCAGAAAGGCCGATATCTCCCGGGTGGCCGCGTGCGCACCGGGAAAAAGAGCATTGATCAGCGTGGACTTGCCCATGCCTGATTGCCCCACCAGCACCGTGGACTCGCCCTGAAGTTGCGCGCGCAGGGCTTCCACATCCTGCAATGCGGACACACGCGTCAGTTCGTAGCCCGCCTGCACAAAAGGCTGCAGCCTTTGCAGGGCCTGACCGGTCTGTTCCACCAGGTCGCATTTGTTCAGCACCAGCAGCACCCTGAGGCCGGCGTTTTCCGCCGCGACCAGCACGCGGGAAATCAACTCATCGCTGAAGCTGGGCTCGGTGGCCACCACTACAGCGACCTGGCTGGCATTGGCGGCGATGAGCTTGGTGCGATGCTGTGCCGAGCGGAAGAACAACGTGGAGCGCGGATCGGCTGCCTCGATGACGCCTTCGCCTTCCGATGTTGTCGCGGCCACGACATGGTCGCCGCAGGCATACTCGGAGCGCTTTCCCCGTGTCACGCAGGACATCAGCCCCTGGGCGGTTTCCACCAGATAACGTCTTCCGTAGGCGGCGACGATCTGCCCCGTGAACAAGGGTGCTGCTTTCCTGTCGCTGTTGCCGCGGTCTGGCGCGGCTGCGCGTGCGCGGCTCAAAACAGGGCTTCGATCTTCGCGGCGCAGATGAAGTCGTTCATGGAGATGCCGTCTATCGAGTGCGTGCTGAAAGCCACCTCGCAGCGGTTGTAGCTGAAGCTGATGTCGGGGTGGTGGTCCTCGCGCTGGGCGATCCATGCCACCGCGTTCACAAAGGCCATGGTCTCTCCATAATTGCCGAAGGTGTAGGTCCTGCGTATGGTGCCTCCCTTGCTGGCCCAGCCGACCAGTTCGCCAAGCAGCACGGATATCTCAGCCGGGGCCAGCGCAGGGGTGCCTTTGGGCAGGGGCCGGCAATGACGCTCGCTGAGTTTCATGTCCGTGCTCACAGGGTCACTCCCGCGGATTGCAGCCTGGCAATGCGCAGGGCCGCTGGTGGATGGGAATCATAAAAGGCGGAATGCAGCGGATCCGGGGTCAGCGTGGAAGCATTGTCCTGGTAGAGCTTGACCAGGGCATGCACCAGGTCTTCAGAGGCGGCATGCCTGGCCGCATAGGCATCTGCCTCGTATTCATGCCGACGCGAATACATGCTGGCCAGCGGCTGCAGCACGAAGGTGAAGAGTGGCATGACCATGGAGAGCAGGATGAGCGCCATGGCGGTCGAGGGCGTGGCCACATGCAGCCCGGAATAGAACCACTGCTGGTCGATGAGATAGCCGAGCAGGGCGAAGAACACGAAGCTCGCAGCGAACATCAGCAGCATGCGCTTGATCACGTGCTTCAGCGAGAAATGTCCCAGCTCGTGCGCCAGCACCGCCTCGATTTCAGGCGGGGAGAGCCGCTCTATCAGGGTGTCGAACAGCGCGATGCGCCGTGTGGCGCCGAAGCCGGTGAAGTAGGCGTTGCCATGGCTGGAGCGCTTCGATCCATCCACCACGTACAGTCCCTGGGCGCGAAAGTTGCATTTGACCAGCAGAGCTTCGATGCGCCCTTTCAGGTCCGGGTTGTCCAGCGGAGTGAACTTGTTGAACAGCGGCAGGATGAAGATCGGAAACAGGAAATGCAGCAGCAGGCTGAAGGCCACCCAGGCCGCCCACACCCACAGCCACCAGTGCTCGCCCATC
>CAXNIK010000366.1:0-3703 GCA_964202115.1 Burkholderiales bacterium | reverse complement strand
CACCATCCGTTCCTACCTCGCCACGCTGCGCAAACAGGGCCGCAATGTCTTCCATGCCCTCACCCTCGCATTTCAAGGCAACCCTCCCGATCCGCTACCATCCGGGTAAGCTGAACAGTTACGAATAAGGAAGGAAATCCGAGGGGAAGAGGGAATTTTAGCATGCCGCCATGCCCCCTCCCGGGGCAGTGGGAACGTCGCCCGCCGTAGCCTGCACCGGCGCACCGGCCTTACTTTGTGGCCGCCTGCAGGAAACGTGTCGGGTTCTGGGCCACGCCCTTGTAACGCACTTCGAAATGCAGGTGCGGACCGGTAGTCCGGCCGGTCGCCCCGACTTCGGCGACTTTGCTGCCTCTTTGCACCACGTCGCCCACTTTCACCATCATCCTGGAGGCATGGGCATAGCGCGTGGTGAAATTGTTGCCATGGTCGATCTCGATGAGATTGCCGTATTGATGGTGATATTCGGCCGCGATAACGATGCCGCCGGCAGCGGCCACGATGGGCGTCCCTACTTCCGAGATGAAATCCACGCCCTCGTGCATGGCCTGCATGCCGCTGATGGGGTCGATGCGCCAGCCAAAGCTGGAGGCGCTCCAGCTGGTCTCCACCGGCGGCATGGTGGGCATGAGCTTGCGCTTGACCGCGGTATCGAACAGCTGCGATTCCAGTATGCCCAGGGTGTCGGAGCGATTCTCCATCTGCCGTGAAATCTGCTCCAGCTGCTTCTCGAAGTCCTGCATGGACAGGCTAGTTACCGGGAAGTTGGCGGGCAGGGCACCACCGCGTCCGGGCAGTTCGCTGAAGCGGAATTCCGAGGGCTTGATTCCCGCCAGGGTGGCCAGACGCTCACCCAGGGCATCCAGCCGCACCAGTTGCGCCTGCATCTGACCCAGCTTGACCGCCATGGCGTTGAGGTTGTCGCGCATGAAACTGTCGGAGCGCTTGGATTCCTGCTCCTGGGACGCCAGCACCAGTTGCTGCAGATAAGGCAGCTTGAGATCGTTGGCATAGCGCAGGCTGACATACAGCACCGCCAGCGCCAGCATGGATGACAGCGCCACCACCAGTCCCCCCGCGAACAGCAGCTGCGGCGTGGACAGGGTCAGTGATCTGGCATTGGTCAAACGGTTCGAAACGACGATAATCTGCACATCGCCCCCCTACTTCTCAGTATGCGATTCCAGAAACTCGATGCTTATTTGGAGACCGGCATCCAATCCTTGATGCCTCAGGCCCGGCGCCTGCTCGAACTACGCCATATCCTGACAGCCTGCCTGCCCCAAAACTTGCGGCGATCATGCACGATCGCCAACTATATGCAGGGAAAAGTTGTTATTTTCGCTGAAAACAGCGCAGTGGCCGCAAAGCTGAAATTACTTGTCCCGGAACTGCGGGACCGGTTCGGCCAAAAGGCGATTGAGGTTACCGGAATCGATATACAGGTGCAACCGAAACAGGCCTTGAAAGCCACGGAAAAAACCGCGGAGCTTTCCTCCGGAGCAGTCGATTCCCTGACCGAATTGGAACAGCAACTACCTGATTCTGAATTAAAATCTGCCGTAACCACGCTGCTGGAAAGACACCGTAGCAAGCACTAACTTTTACTTCTGCAAGCTTGCTAACAGGTAGCGCGCGGCAGCGCGGCCTCAGGCCGGCTGGGTATACAGCCGGGTCAGGCCCGCGGGCGCTTCTTCAGCTCGTTCGAAAGTCACCAGCTCCCAGGCATCCTGCTGGCGCAACGCCTCCCTCAGCAGCAGGTTATTCAGGCCGTGACCCGACTTGTGGGCTGAGTAGGCGCCCAGCAGAGGATGCCCCACCAGGTAAAGGTCGCCTATTGCATCCAGCAGTTTGTGCTTCACGAACTCATCACCGTAGCGCAGGCCCTCGGCATTGAGTACACGGTATTCGTCCATGACGATGGCGTTGTCCAGGCTGCCGCCCAGGGCAAGGCCATTTGAGCGCAGGGTCTCCACGTCCTGCATGAAGCCAAAGGTGCGCGCGCGCGCAATCTCCTTCACATAGGAGGTTTCCGCGAAATCGATGGTGGCCGACTGCGCCGAGCGCTCGAACACCGGATGATCGAAGACGATGGAAAAACTCAGCTTGAAACCGTCGTAGGGATCGAAGCGTGCCCACTTGTCGCCGTCCTTCACCTCAATGCGGCGCTTGATGCGGAAGAAACGCTTGGGCACGTTCTGCTCCTCCAGGCCGGCCGACTGCAGCAGGAACACGAACGGACCGGCGCTGCCATCCATGATGGGCACTTCGGCGCCGGACAGATCCACGTAGGCGTTGTCTATGCCCAGGCCGGCAAAGGCCGACATCAGGTGCTCGACCGTCGCCACCCTGGTGCCCTGCTCCTCCAGCACGCTGCACAGGCGCGTATCCACCACACGCAAGGCCGTGGCCGGTATGTCTACAGGCGTCGGCGTGTCGGTACGGCGAAACACAATGCCCGTGTCCGGTTGGGCAGGGCGCAGCGTCATGGCGACTTTCTCGCCAGTGTGCAGGCCCACGCCGGTGGCGCGGATCAGGGATTTAAGTGTGCGCTGCTTGAGCATGATTTCAGTCTGAAAACTCAGTGCAATACCCAGAGGAAAACACTCCGCGCTGCACTGCACAATCAAGGACCAATGTTAGCACGGCGCGATACCCGGAGGCTGGTACCGGCCGTGACCTGAAAGCCGGCGGGGAGGGTCGGCTCCCCGCCTTGGGACTGCTGCTGACAATGACAATAGGTGAGTTGCGTGCCAATTCCCCAGGCTCAGTCCGCCTGCTTGCGCAGGAAGGCCGGGATGTCGTACTTGTCCACGCCGCTGTTGGTCAGTGCTTCCACCGTGGAGGCGCGGTCGCGCCGGCGGAACACATTGGGAGCCCCCTCAGCCATGCCCATGCCCATTTCGGCGGCAATGGCTGCCGCGCCCAGCACCGGCATGTTGTCCGTGCCGGTCTTCTGGCTCATGACCAGTTGCGGCTTGGGCTGGCGAATCGCGACCGGCTGGCCCAGGCCCGTGGCCACCACGGTGACGCGCAGGTCCTCGGCCATGGCATCGTCGTAGACCGCGCCAAAGATGATGGTGGCGTCATCGGCCGCAAAGGAGCGGATGGTGTTCATCACTTCCTTGGTCTCACGCAGCTTCAGGCTGGACTTGTTGGCGGTGATGTTCACCACCACGCCGCGCGCGCCGGACAGGTTCACGCCTTCGAGCAGCGGACTGGCCACCGCGGCCTCGGCCGCGATGCGCGCGCGGTCTATGCCGTTGGCCGTGGCCGAGCCCATCATGGCCATACCCTGTTCGCTCATCACCGTGCGCACGTCCTGAAAGTCCACATTGATCAGGCCGGGCACATTGATGATTTCGGAAATGCCGGCAACGGCGTTCTTCAGCACATTGTCGGCCGCGACGAAGGCCTCTTCCATGGACACGTCATCGCCCAGCACCTCTTCCAGCTTCTCGTTGAGGATGACGATGACCGAGTCCACATGCTCGGACAATTCACCTATACCCGACTCGGCCGACTGCAGGCGCCGCGCGCCCTCGAAGGAAAAGGGCTTGGTGACCACGGCCACGGTGAGTATGCCCATCTCCTTGGCCACCTCGGCCACCACCGGTGCCGCGCCCGTGCCGGTGCCGCCACCCATGCCGGCGGTGATGAACACCATGTGCGCGCCGCGCAGGGCTTCGGCGATCTGCTCGCG
>CAXNIK010000365.1:0-3716 GCA_964202115.1 Burkholderiales bacterium | reverse complement strand
CCCAAACATGAAGACATCCACCCAATAAGGAGGCGGTAATGAGGTTCCCCGGATTTTCAGCGTTTCTTTCCCGTCCGGCTGTGGCCGCGGGCGTCCTCGCGGCCACAGCCGGCCTGCTCGCCGGCATGGCTTCGGGCAATGCCTGGTCCCAGGCCGCCTATCCCTCCAAGCCGGTGAAAATCATCGTACCCGCCGGCCCTGGCGGGGTGACCGACCTGCAGGCGCGCCTCGCGGCAAACAGACTCACCAAGACCCTTGGACATAATTTCCTGGTGGAGAACCGACCCGGCGCCGGCACCACGTTGGGTACAAACCTGGTGGCCAAGGCCCCGCCCGACGGCTATACGCTGCTGTGCATGACCGGCAGCTTCACCACCGCCGCGGTCACCTACGCCAAGCTGCCCTACGACCCGATCAATGACCTGGTACCCGTGTCGCAGTTCGCGGTGATGCCCTACCTGCTGGTGGTCAACCCCAGCGTGCCGGCGCGCAACGTCAAGGAGTTCATCGCCTACGCCAGGGCCAACCCGGGCAAGCTCAACTACAGCACCACCGGCAACGGCACCCTCGCCCACCTGTCCGGCCTGTGGCTGGAGAAGCTCACCGGAATCCAGTTGACGCAGGTGCCCTACAAGGACGTGGCCGCCCAGATCAGCGACCTGGTGCAGGGACGCGTGGATGTCACCATCGCCACCCCCACCAATGTGCTGGGCCACATCAATGCCGGCAAGCTGAGGGGCCTGTCCGAGTTCACGGTGATCGCGATGGTGGGCTTCTGGGCCCCGAAAGGTACTCCCGCACCCATCGTCAATCGCCTCAGCGCGTCGCTCAGGGAAGCGGCCAAGGATCCCGACATCGTCACGCGCCTGGGTGCGGACGGCACCGACCTGGTCGGCAGCACACCCGAGGAATTCCGCAGGATCGTCGTCACCGAAATCGAGCGCTGGGGCAGGCTGGTCAAGGAATCCGGCATGGAACTGATGACCGAATAGATTGCACCATGTCATCCACACTCGAGGAACCCGCATGAGCACACCCGGCAAGAGAAAAATCGGCATCATCGACCAGACCTTCCGCGACGCGCCGCAGTCGCTATGGGCCTCGCGCATCAGCACGTCCATGATGCTGCCCGTGGCTGAAAAGATGGACCACATCGGCCTGGACTACATGGACGTGGGCGGCGCCGGCGCCATCGTGGACGTGGCCATCCGCCACCTCAAGGAGAATCCCTGGGAGCGCACGCGCCTCTTGCGCGAGCGCATCCGCAAGACGCCCATGGCCTTCGCCATCCGCAGCCGCAACGGCATTGGCTTCAAGATCATCCCCCGCGACATCCAGTTCCTGTGGGTTGAGCGCCGCGTGAACGGCTCGAGCGGCCTGCGCATCCTGCGCTCGAACGACCCGCTGCAGGACCTGGACAACATCGTGCCGGCGCTGAAGTACGCCAAGGAGGAACTGGGCGTGTACACCGTGGGCGCCCTGGCCTATGGCCTGAGCCCGGTGCACACCGACGAGATGTACCAGGCCAAGGCCAGGGAGCTGATCGCGCGCGCCGATGTCTCGGCCATCATGATCAAGGACGCCGGCGGCCTGCTTACCCCCGACCGCATCCGCACGCTGGTGCCGGCGCTGAAGGCCGTCATCGGCGACCTGCCACTCGAATTGCACAGCCATTGCATGACGGGCCTTGCGCCGCTGGTCTATCACGAAGGCGTGAAGCTGGGGGTTACCCAGGTACATACCTCCATCGCGCCACTGGCCAATGGCAACGGCCAGCCGGCCATGCAGACCATGGTGCGCAACCTGCGCGAGATGGGCTACCAGGTGGACGTGGACGACAGGCTGGTGGAAGAAGTCAGCCGGCATTTCCACCGCGTAGCCGAGCAGGAAGGCAAGCCCAAGGGCGTGGCGCAGGAGTACGACGCCTTCCACTTCGAGGCGCAACTGCCCGGCGGCATGATCAGCAATTTCAAGTCCCAGCTCTCCGACATCGGCAAGCAGCACTTGCTGCCGCAGATTCTTCTGGAATGCGTGCAGGTGCGCAGGGAACTGGGCTGGCCCATACTCATCACACCCTTCGCGCAGATCGTGGGCACGCAGGCCTTCCTCAATGTGGTCAACAGCGAGCGCTACAAGGTGGTCACCGACGAGGTGAAGCGCTACGTGCTGGGCTACAACGGCAAGCTGCTGTCGCCGGTGGAACCCAACGTGCTCGACAGGATCATCAACAACGGCTCGCCGGCCATCAAGCCCTTCAAGCAGGAAGACGAGGAGCCCGGCCTGCCCGCGCTGCGCAAAAAGTATCCCAACATGAGCGACGAGGAACGGTTGCTGAGGGATGCCTATGCCGGCACCCAGGTGGACGACATGCTGGCTGCCGGCCCCATGCAAACCGAGTACCATTTCGACACGCCGGCGGTACGCCTGCTCAAGGAATTGGCCAAGCGCCCGAAGATGGCGCGCGTGTTCATTCAGAAGAAGGATCTGCTCATCGACCTGAAGGGCTGATCCCGGGCAGGATATCCCGCCCACATATCAAAGGAGGCAATTCATGCAAACCATCCGTCATCGCCTGGCCGCAGGCGCCCTGTCTTTCATGTTGCTTGGCATGACGGCGACGTCCATGGCCCAAAGCGGTGCAGGCGCATTCCCGACCCGACCCGTCACCATCATTGTCCCCTTCGCCCCCGGAGGCGCCGTCGACCTGGAGTGCCGCATGTACTCACCCGGGCTGAGTGCCGCCCTCGGGCAGTCCGCGGTGATCGATTACAAGCCTGGCGCTGGCACCACCCTGGGTGCAGGCTACGTGGCCAAGTCCAAG
This sequence comes from Burkholderiales bacterium, assembly GCA_964202115.1. GTDB lineage: Bacteria > Pseudomonadota > Gammaproteobacteria > Burkholderiales > SG8-39 > CAIYPG01. Next base: position 895 of record CAXNIK010000365.1, on the reverse strand, counting down.
CCCGACGGCTACACCGTCCTGGCCAATTCCACGGGGTTGACAGTCGCACCTGCCTTCTACAAGGACCTGAGTTACGACCTGCAGAAGGACCTTGTACCCATCACCCTGATGAGCAAGCAGCACTCGATGATTTCGGTTTCTCCCTCCTTCCCGGCCAAGACCCTGGTCGAGTATCTGGCCTACGCGCGTGCCAATCCGGGCAAGATCAACTATGGCACGGCCGGCGCCGGCGCCATCAGCCACCTGGCCGGCGCCTGGATGCATGCGCTGAGCAACACGCAGGTGACTTTCATCCATCACAAGGGCACCGGCCCGCTGCTGCTGGAATTGCAGGCCGGACGCGTAGATGTGGGCACCGGCCTGCTCATCGCCACCGTTCCCATGGCAAACGCCGGCAAGATCAGGCCACTGGCTGTGATGGGCACGGAGCGCTCCAGCCAGCTCCCCAACCTGCCCACGGTCGCCGAACAGGGCGTACCCGGCTTTGACTACACCAGCTGGATCGGCTTTCTTACCACCGGCGGCACCCCAGCCGCCATCGTCAGCCGCCTAAACGATGCCTTCGTGAAAACGGTGAAGTCCCCCGCCATCGTGGCCCAGCTCGAAAAGCAGGGCAGCGTCGCCGTGGGCAGCAACCCGGAGCAGTTCCGGCAACACATCGCCACCGAGCTGGTGCGCTGGAAAAAGGTGGTCATCGACGCCAGTCTGAAGCTGGAAGAATAAATTTTCTAATTGCATGGAAAAGGTATCGAGCATGACCACTCCCCGTTCCCTGTCCGGCATCCGCGTGCTGGATCTGGGCCGCGTGCTGGCGGCGCCCTGGACCACACAGATGCTGGGCGACCTGGGTGCCGACGTCATCAAGGTGGAACGCCCCGGCAACGGCGACGAGTCG
>CAXNIK010000364.1:0-3773 GCA_964202115.1 Burkholderiales bacterium | reverse complement strand
ATTGATCTTGCTCAGCACGTCGTAGCCCAGCCCCAGGCGTTCAATCGCACCCGGCGCAAAGTTCTCGAGGAAGATATCGGCCTTGGCCGCCATGTCTTTGACCATCTGCAGGCCCTTGGGCGACTTCACATTGATGGTGATGGAGCGCTTGTTGGAGTTGTGCGTCAGAAAGTAGGGATCGTCTCCATTCGGCACCGAGGGGCTCTTGCGGCGCCCGGGGTCGCCGGAGCCGGGGTTTTCCACCTTCACCACATCGGCGCCGAACCAGGCCAGAACCTGCGTGCAGGACGTGCCTGCTTCGAACTGCGTCAGGTCCAGCACTTTGACGCCCGTGAGTAAACCCGGAGCAACGGCCTTAACATCTGTCATGGATCCTCCATCGATAGCTAGTAGGGACTCAGAAATATGGCGTGCGCCCGTCGCTGTTATGACGGTTAAATTGACGGGCTGCATTCCGGCTTTGTCTCGCGGGAACTTCTGGAGGTCTGTGAGTTGCGCAGTCCCGGTTCCCTTCATTGAATGTAATTCATTTTGCTGCAGCCTGCATGGCTTGCTGGGGTGGGCGGGGATCAGGGTCTTTATCGATGCTGCAATGCCGTCACTGCAGCATCGGGTCACCATGCCGGCGACGGACCGCTAGGCGCCGCGCACCATTGCCAGCACGTTTCCGGCATTCAGCGTTCGCGCCTTGGTTTGAATCTGGGGCAGGTACTGCGGCTGCAGGTTGCGCCCCTCCTGCATCACGCTGGCATAGGCATCCTTGAGCATTTGTGTGGTCAGTTCGCGTCCGCCGGCGTAGTAGCGCTTGGCAACCTGACCCAGCGCGTATGTGCTGGCGAAGCTCATCCCTGAGCTGATCGCCTGTTTGCCCATGCCACCCACGATGCCGCCGGCTATCCTGCCGAGCAGGCCTCCCAGCAGCTTGCGGCCGGCCTGCTCCATGAACTGCGAGGTCAGGCCCACTCCGGCGGTTGCGAGGAAGTCCTTCACGTGACCGCGGTCCAGTTCGTATCCATGCGCCTTGCCTATGCGGTACACCAGCTTCATCTGCAGCGGGATGATCGCCATGGTGGATAGCGTCTCGGGCAGCAACTCCAGCGCGCCGTTGACGATGGCGGCATTGAGGATTTCACGATCCAGTTCGGCTTCGTCCACGGCGGACGCGCTGGGCCTTGCATTCGTCGTCGCATCGCCAGCCGCCGCCAGTGGCACTTCGGCAAGTTCTTCGGCCGACTTTGAGAACGTCGCTGCCGCCGGCTCCGACAGCTTGAGTGCGATGCGTGCCTCTTCCAGAAAGCGCTGCTCGGCCACCGACTGCATGCCGTCCGCATCGCAGACGCAAACCGCCATCTCATAGGCCAGTTGTCTCGATTCGGTGCTGTTCAGGTCCGCTGCCACGGATGCCAGTGATGTGCGTTTCAGCAGCACATCCTGGTACAGGGTCGGCAGATGCACGCCATCTTCTCCTGCAAGTCCCTCCACGATGCGCTTGATCTCCGCTCGCTCCCGCTCATGCTTGTCGCCATCGACGAAAGCGGCGAGAAGGCTAAGGCTGACAATGGCTCTGGTTTCTGTTTGGTTCATTGATTGCTCTGCATGAAGTAAAGCGGATATGACCGTTCCTGTGGGTGCGCCGTTCCTGTGGGGCGAAGTTCAGGCTGGCATGCAACCGGTTCGCTGCATTCTGGGGATGGCTTCGTGTTCAGCCGGCCAAAGGTTCGACTGCGTAGCCGAGTGCAACTTTATTAGAGGTGGGATGAGCTTCGGGATTGTAAGAAAGCGAACTGCCAAGACGTCAAGTAACGCCAAGTTCGCCTAGAAAAACCTACTGCATCAAGACCGTCATTCCCGCGAAAGCGGGAATCCGGTGAAGTTACAAACCATACGTAATGTTCGAGCCCTGATTGGCTTCCCAACCGGGGCAAAACTGGGCACCGCTGGCTAATATCTTTGCCGCTTTGGGTTCCGCTTTCGGCCAGGAGCCGTCACCCACGCTTACATCTGAAATCGCTCGGAAGCGGCCACTGGCGGACCGCCAACTGATACGAAAATCAATCCGCGGTTTGAACCTCATCTCCACCCGTGTAGCTTCCATTCATCGCGATGCGGGCCTTGAAGATGCCGCACAATGCCGATTATGTTCAAAGCCCGGGTTTGCCGATGCCAGATCCCGGGTTTACTGGGTAAGCGATGAGGCCGCCCTGCGGCCTCATCTTGCCCCGATGGTCTTCTGGACGACCCGCCTGAGGCTGCGAATGACCTGAGGCGATCGCCTGCCTGTCATTGTCCAGGCTATTGGATGGTGACTACCTTGGAAATTCTCGACCACATGTCGATGTCCGCCTTGAGTATCTTGGCAAACGCTTCCGGCGAACTATAGGCCACATCGACTCCTTGCTTGTCGAAAAACTCGGAGACTTCCGGCGTCGCAAGTATCTTTCCTATGGTCTCGTTCAGGCGGATGACGATCTCACGGGGCAGCTTGGGCGGGCCCGATATGGCATACCACGATGCCACGTCGTAGCCGGGAATCCCGCCCTCCGCGACGGTGGGCACATCCGGCGCATGCTTGGAGCGGGCCGCCGTGGAAATCCCTATGGCCTTGAGCTTGCCGCTCTTGACCAGGGGCATGACCGCGGCTATGGCGCCGGCGGTGAACTGGATTTGCCCGCTCAGCAGATCGGCCAGCACCTGGGAGGTTCCCTTGTAAGGCACATGAGCGAGGTCGACCTTGCCCATCTGCTTGAACAATTCGACGGCCAGATGGGAAATGGCGCCGTGGCCCGAGGAGCCATAATTCAGTTTTCCGGGATTCGCTCTGGCATAGGCCAGGAATTCCTTGAGCGTACTGACCCCCAGCGAAGGAGGAACCACCATCAGGTGGACGCTGGTTGCGAGGAGGGAGATGGGCGTGATGTCGGCGACCGGATCGTAAGGCAGCTTGAGGAACACGGCGTTGACGGCATAGCTGTTGGTCGGTGCGTTCAGGGTATAGCCGTCCGGCGCGGACTTGGCGACAAACTCGGCGGCAATGGTGCCGCCCGCCCCGGGTTTGTTTTCGACAATCATGGGCTGTCCCAGGGACTCCGACATCTTGACCGCCATCATGCGGCCCAGCAGATCCGTCCCGCCGCCTGCGGCAAAGCCGACCACCAGGCGAATGGGTTTCGACGGATAGCTCGCGGCTTGCGCCAGCACACCGCCCGCCGCAACCGCCAGCACCGATCCAACCAGCAACTTCACTGCAACTTTTCGCATCACACCCTCCAGTGGTTATTCAGCACCTGCCGAATCGGCAGACGAGTTACGGTTGACAAAGCCCCAATGCCCGATCGACTATGGACCGCTTGTATAGTTCAGCACCCCATCGATGTTTTCGATTCCGTTTATGCTGGTATTAGTCGATTGATATTGACCATTTCGCTTTTTGCATACGCTGGCGAGCACCGCTTGATCGACGGAACTATCGATGCACGTTAGGTGAAAGCTGGCGGACTTTTTAGGATCGCGAACCATCAGGGCTCCGTCAATGTTCTCGATGGCCTTTAAGGTTATGGAACTCCGCAATTCAGACCCGTTTCCCCTCTTGCAAAGGGCGGACAGTACATTCCCATTTATAGTGATATCTCTGCAGGTTCGCTGATAGCTACTCGATTTCGCGACGGCGGGCAAAGAACTGGCGATCAGCAGGGCGCCTATCGCGAAAATAAACGACGTGATTCCGGTGATTCGTGTGATTAGTTGCATTTTCTGTTCTCCTTATGCATATTGCC
>CAXNIK010000363.1:0-3782 GCA_964202115.1 Burkholderiales bacterium | reverse complement strand
CTGGGGTGCCCCGGCCGCATCGGGCGCCTCGCGGCGTTTCAATCGATCACCTCGTTGGCACTGATCAGCAGCGATTGCGGAATGGTGCGGCCCAGCGCCCTGGCGGTTTTTCGATTGACAATCAGGTCCAGTTTCGTGGGCTGCTCCACCGGGAGATCGGCGGGCCTGGCGCCTTTCAATACCTTATCCACGTACGTGGCGACCTGGCGGAACACCGCTTGCTGATCGGTGCCGTAGCTGAGCAGGCCGCCATCCCTGGCATATTCCCCGTCGGTCGATGCCGACGGCAGCTTGTATTTGGCTGCCAGTTCCGCGACCTGGCGCCGCTGCGAAATGAAGAGTCCGTCCATGGGCATGATCAGCGCGTCGGCGCGCTCCCGGGCCATGGCGGCGAACGCCGGCGCGGTATCCTGCGGCGAGCGCGCTTCCACGATCTGCACCCTGACGCCGAATTGCTGTCCAGCGGCCTGGAGATCCTTTACCGCCCTGACATGGTTTGGGCCGAGGGGATTGATCAACAGCGCTACACGGGTGGGCCTGGGCGCGAGGCTCAGCAGCATCTGCATGACCTTGGCGCTGATTTCGGTGGAGATGCTCGAGGGCCCGGTGATGTTGCCTTCGGGCCGCGCCAGGCTCTTGACCAGGCCGGTGCCCACCGGGTCGGCGACGTTGCCGAATACGATGGGGATGGTAGTCGTTGCCTTTTGCGCGGCCAGCGCGGAGAGCGTCCCTGCGGCCACGATCACATCGACTTTGGCCTGCACCAACTCTGCCGCCAGGCCGGGAAGGCGGTCGAGCTTGTTGTCGCCATAGCGCCACTCGATGACGAGATTCTTCCCCTCCACGTAGCCGAGTTCGCGCAATCCGCGTGGCAGCGCGCTGAAAATATGTGTTTCAAAAGAATCGGGACGACCGATCTGCCCCATGAACCCGAGGCGCCAGACTTTGTTCTGCCCCTGGGCGAAACAGGCAGGCGAAGTCGCGCCTAACGCGAGCAATGCCAGTACCGCGCGACGCCTGTTCATCTGATTCTCCTCGGGATGTCACCACGTGCTATCAATGCCAAGCTAACCGGCGCGCGGTCGTTCGGTGCGCCCTGTTCGGGAATGATACTGGGCCAATGTCGACGAACATTCGATCCAGAATAACGCGAAGAGATTATGTGCGCGTACAGATGTATGGCCAAACAATCTTCTGTTTGGCGGGCAACGTCTCGCCATCTTCAAACATGATGGAGACAGAAACCTGTTTTTCCGCATCCGGCAGAGCCTTCATTGATGCTGAGTCAAAGGGAGGCATTTTCCGAAAAAGGGCGACGGGGTCCATCCAGTAACCGTCAACGGGGACAATGGCTTCAAATGGAAATGGTGCGCGAATCTCGGCGTACTGCCCGCTGGTGCTGTAATGCACTCCAAAATGAAGTGCGGGTCGGGCTCCTCTCTGACCTTGTGCGGCAATAGTTCCAGTGGAATTTCCTGTAAGACCGATCCTTTCGCCCATGCGCACACGTTGGCCTATTTCCAGTCCTGGCATCTCCGACAAGTGGGTATATTGGGTCAGTAGTGTCCGGTTAAATTTCGAACAAGTTCAGTTGGTTGTCGAGTGTTGATGGATTCTCAGGCTGTTCGTGGGGCTGGAGTGCCAAAGAAATGTGTATTTTCTCGAAGACTGAGACCGAAAGAATTTGCAGCAACGTGTATAGCGAGGCATTGAGTTGAAGCTCCTTCTTGACGATGGCGATGAGCACATAGGTGGATACGGCGCACCAGATTTGCGTCTTCACCGCGTTCTCGCTCGTGCCCAGGAATTTCTTGATTCGCAGATGTTGCTTGATCCATTTGAAGAACAACTCGACCTGCCAACGATTCTTGTAGAGCGCGGCGATGGTCAAGGCGGGCAAGGTCGTGTTGTTGGTCAGGAATACCAAGGACTTGCCGGAGAGCGGGTCTTTGTAACGAATGCGCCGCAAATGCTCGGGGTAGTCCTTGGAGATATAAAAGCCGTTCATGGCAATGGCTTGATCGCAGATAACGCCGGCGACCCTGTCTTTGGGAGCGGAGTACACGCGTCTGGCGTCCATGCCACGCTTGGCTCGCGTGACAAAGAAGGCACCGGCCTGATGCAGTTTGTAGAGTCGGGAGAAATCCAGGTAGCCCCGATCCATGATGTAGAAGGCGCCTGCCTCGATAGCCAGGAGGTCCAGCACATTGACCTCGTGCATCTTGCCGTCGCTCAGGTGAATAAAGGCGGGAATGGCGCCGCGCAGATCCAACAAGGTGTGCATCTTGACCGCGGCCTTGGTCGAGCGAAACGGCGCCCAATCGAACAGGCTCAGGCAAAGATCGATAGTGGTTGCATCCAGCGCATAGACCGTATTGGTCAAGTCCAGCCCCAGATCCTCGTTGTGGTAGAGCTTGCGGGCACGCCGAATGAGCACAGCCGACAGATCGGACCAGATGCGCCAATCCCGCGAATCGTTGGCGTCGGACAAGGTAGAGCGTCGAACAACATGACGCAATCCAATGGCGTAGAGCTTGCTGGAATTGGCCCCGAGCGTGACCTCGATGTCGCGAAGACTCTCGCGCCAAGTCAGTTGCGCAAACGCCATGACGCGAAACTGCTCGGCGCAACTCAGGCGGCGCACTCCAGCATTGCCCGAGTACCGATCCACGATGCGCGTAAAACTGGTCCACGGAATGAACTCCATCAATTGCGCAAATAGCGTCTTGCCGACATTCATCTCTCGCCCCAGGGGATGTCACCCGAGGCAAACTACCCAAAAACGATGATTCCAAGTTCAAATCGGCACCAAACAAAATCGGCCCAAAAGCCGCGCCAGTATTGGCGCTACAACGAATCACTATCCATTTAACCGGACACTACTGAAGTATGAACATAATGCATTCGTCGCCGTCGCGACTCAGAGGGCTGCTTCCGGGGAACGCGACGGAATCTGAGGGGCGAGCGTCACGGCCTTTCGTTCAAAGTTTTATGTGCCTGTTGACTAAGGCTGCGTTCGTATGCCCTCTGCATGAACGCCGGATCCTTCGCAGCAGCTGTACAAAGATATTTTGCGTCGGGTTTGATACCGACCCTGCCAAGGTCTAGCCGATCCGCATCCCAACAGGTTTGAACAGTGACATCCGCATCAACCTCCCCATCGCTATGGCCCGTGCAGGCCTCAACAAGTAGGCCTAACTCCTCATCGGTCGCGTCGAACAGATCACCTCGAAGCGTGATGGCGAGTTCTGCACCCCGCCTCCCGTGGCCATCATCTACATACTCATTTATGCGGCATGAATCGTGGAAGAAAGAAAAGAGTTCGACAACGGTGATGTTCGCTCCTGTCAATTTGGCCAACAGTTTCCCGTTCTTACGAACCCTGACCCAGTGAGCCGCCCCGTGTGCACCATGCCAATCGATCGCGAACCTCTCGCGCAGATGATTTAACAATGGTGACCAATTCATATATTCGATTCCGTAATGGGTTCAGGTTGTAGTGTTCATCCTGGTCACGCCTTACCTACTTGATCAGGTCGGCACGGGAAACAACGGAGGGCGTAGCAGACGAGTATGCGCTGCTATTCCATCGCAGCTCGGAATTTATCCGTCGTATTGAGGTAGCCGCCTCCAGTTCGCGCATCGATCAATGCGGCAATGAGCCCAAGCGTTTCCTGGCTGAACAGCCAGACCGCAGATTCCGAGAACTCTCCGCTGCCGGAAATCAACGTTTCGACTACCGTGCGCAGGGCTTGGCCTACTGCGGTATCGCCATGTTCCTC
>CAXNIK010000362.1:0-3799 GCA_964202115.1 Burkholderiales bacterium | reverse complement strand
GGAGGTGGCCGAAGAACATGAGCCGCTGGAGATCGAGGGCCGGACCATTCCCTATCGCCACCTGGCCGGAGGCGTCGTGTGGTTCGATTTCATGGACATCTGTGGCTGGGGTCGGTCCCAGCTCGATTATCTTGAACTGTCCAGGCGCTTTCACACTGTCATTGTTTCCAATGTGCCGCGCATCGGGCTGTCGCTGGTGGATGAAGGCAGGCGCTTCACCCTCATGGTTGATGTGTTCTACGACAATCGCGTCAAACTGATCCTCTCGGCCGATGCCCAGCCGGAGCACCTGCTCAAAGTCGAGGAAGGGGCCAAGGACGCGCGCATACGTGCCATGACTTTCGAGTTTGAGCGAACCGCCAGCCGCCTGATCGAAATGCAGTCACGCGAATACCTGGCACAGCAGAGGCTGGCCGCTTAGCTTCATCCAGAGTTGATATCAATTACTATGGTTATACCAATGAATAAAAGACTTGTTCTTTTTTATGATAATAATATACCTGGCTGCATGTCGCATATGACAGCCGCTTGCATGGGGGTCTAGTCATGCCAGGCGCTCTTTCCCATCTCAAGGTTCTCGATCTTTCCCGCGTTCTGGCGGGTCCATGGTGCGGTCAGAATCTGGCCGATCTCGGAGCGGATGTGATCAAGGTGGAACGACCAGGCATGGGAGATGAGTCCCGCACCTGGGGACCTCCATGGGTCAAGGACGGCGAGGGCGGCGATACTCGTGACTCGACCTATTACACCTCCACCAACCGCAACAAGCGCTCCATCACCATCGACATCGCCAAGCCCGCAGGGCAGGCGCTGGTGCGTGAACTGGCGGCACAGGCGGATGTGCTGCTAGAGAACTACAAGGTCGGGGACCTCAAGCGCTACGGGCTGGGCTATGAGGACCTGAGCACCATCAATCCCCGCCTGATCTACTGCTCGGTCACCGGTTTTGGCCAAAGCGGGCCCAGTGCCCAGCGCCCCGGCTACGATTTCATCTTCCAGGGCGAAGGCGGACTGATGAGCATCACAGGGGAGCGCGACGATCTGCCAGGCGGAGGGCCGGCAAAGGTGGGCATCGCAGTGACGGACATACTGACCGGCTTGAATGCCACGACCGCCATCCTTGCAGCAGTCGAATATCGCCATATCAGTGGACGTGGGCAGTACATCGACATGGCTCTCATGGATGTCATCGTCGCCTTTGGCGCCAACCAGATTGCCGGCTATTTCGGCACGGGCCAGATACCCAAACGCTATGGCAATGCACATCCCAACCTGGCGCCCTACGGCGTGTTCCGGACCGGGGACGGCCATATGATCATCGCCTGCGGCAATCAGGGTCAGTGGGAGCGTTTCTGTCAGGCCATACTGCGAGAAGAGTTGCCGAAGGATCCGCGTTTTGTGGATATTCCCAGTCGCAATGCCCATCGGCCGGTGTTGACCGAGGAAATCGAGCGCACCCTGATGAATCAGCCTACGGCGCATTGGCTGGAAAAACTCACTGCAACTGACGTCCCCAACGGCCCCATCAACAATTACAAGCAGGTCTTCGAGCACCCCCAGGTTGTGCACCGCAAGCTCAAGGTGGACCTGCCTCACAACCGTGGCGGCACAACTTCAACTGTGGCCAGTCCTCTGCGGCTTTCCGAAACGCCCGTCGAGTACCGCAGAGCTCCCCCGGTTCTGGGGCAGCACACGCGTGAAATTCTGGCCCAGGTACTGGGTAAAAACGAGGCTGAAATCGAGAAATTGGCGCAAGACGGCATCGTCTGAACGACGATGCCGTGAATCGCTAGTTTTCCCTGGCCAGCTGGGTGGCCAGGCCTGCATCAAGCTTTTGCAGCGTCTGCATGACTTTCGCCGCTTCTTCCTTCTGCCCCGTGCGCTTGAGGGTGATGCCCAGGCCATACCATGCGAGCGCCATTCCAGGCTCCAGTTCCACTGCGTGCCGGTAGGCCGGAAGTGCACGGGTCAGCATTCCCTGATCGCGATAGGCCTCGCCCATGATGAACGGGGAGACCGGAGAACTGGGATCTATGGTCATGGCATGCATTAGCGTGCGCAAGGCCTGTTCATGCCGGCCGGAGAGGCGCTGCGCTTCGCCAAGCAGGTTCCAGCCGTCGATTTCCTCAGGGTGTATCGCCGTCACCAGAGCCAGTGGCTCCAGCGCCTCTGCGTATCGGCCCAGTTGCAGACGGGAATAGCCCAGAAGGATCAAGCCGTCTTCGGCAGAGGGATTGACCTTGAGCTGCGACAGGGCCAGGAGCTCCATGCCTAGCCAGTCACTGCGAGATTGCAGTTCTATGACACGTTTCTTTGTCTCATAGTCGCCGCTGTGCGATGACAGGGCGCTGGCCAGCAGGGGGGTAACCGGGATGAACGCCAATGGGCCGGCGCAGGCAACCAGCACAACCAGGGCCAGTCCTGCACCCAGCCGTTTAAACCTTGTTTTGATAGACGTAGGCCTGCTGTTTAACCCGGGATTCACGCGAACGCTTCTGCGTGTTGGGATCCAGCTTCTTGTCCCACCACATCGCCCGGCCCCTTGCCTGCTCTTCGACGATGTGCGGCTTCTGCTTGAGCAGTTCCCGGATCATTCGCGTGATGTCGGATTCGTAGGGCGTGGCCATGGGTTAGGTACAGGTCAAGATGTAAGGGTGAAATCATTATATCTCACCTCGACCTTGCCAAGGAGCTTGTACTGTATAAAAATACAGACTTTATACGACAGGGTTACCGCCATGGAAGAGTTGACGCCGTCGCAAAGCCGCATATTGCAGTTCATTCGCGAAACGATGAACGAAACAGGCATGCCGCCAACCCGGGCGGAGATTGCCCATGCCATGCAATACCGTTCCCCCAATGCCGCCGAAGAGCACCTGCGGACGCTGGAACGCAAGGGCGCCATAGAAATCCTCAAGGGATCGGCACGTGGTATTCGTCTGGTCGACGGCGGCGGGCTGCCCCTGATTGGCCGGGTTGCGGCCGGATCGCCGATTCTGGCCGAAGCGCACGTTCAAGGCCATTTTCAAATCGATCCCAGCCTGTTCAAGCCGCGCGCCGACTACCTGCTCAAGGTGCGAGGCATGAGCATGCGCGACGCCGGCATACACGACGGTGATCTTCTGGCCGTGCATCGCACAGCCGAGGCGCGTACCGGCCAGGTGGTGGTGGCCAGGGTAGGTGACGATGTGACAGTCAAGCGTCTGCGACGGCGTGGCGCCATTGTTGAGCTGCTGCCGGAAAATCCGGAGTTCGAGCCGATTGTGATAGATACCCGGCGCGACCCTGTTGCCATAGAAGGCCTGGGGGTCGGGGTCATCCGTAATGGCCGGGCCTTATAAGTACTTTTAAGGCTGAGCATCTGTCCAGCCTCCCAGGCCGGCAGCTATGGCTGAAATGTCCCATTACCTGCCGTTGTTCCGTGCCTGATCAGCCTGTTCTCGGCGCGGGTAGACGGTCGGCCTCGTCAATGGGGGAAGCCCCGAAAAGATTCTTCCTCAGGCTGGCAAGACGATCCCGCGCTTGTGCAGCCTTTTCGAATTCCAGGTTGCGGGCGTGGTCCAGCATCTGCTTTTCCAACTGCTTGATCTCGCGCGCTGCCTGCTTCTCGGACATGCCCTCATAGCGTGCCTGGTCCTGCGCGGCCTTGAGTAGCAGTTGGGATTCCTGCGGGTCATAGATGCCGTCTATCATGTCCTTGATGCGCTTCACCACGCCGCGCGGGGTAATGTCGTTGGCAATGTTGAAGTCCTTCTGTTTGTTGCGGCGACGCCCGGTTTCCTCCATTGCCCGGCGCATG
>CAXNIK010000361.1:0-3804 GCA_964202115.1 Burkholderiales bacterium | reverse complement strand
CGCCAAAGATCGGGAGTTGCCGACCACTGGACTGAAGTATGAATTCCTGGAACTCGGTCCGGCTTCTGTGTTCAGGTGACTGGACAAAAAATGCCGAGCCTCCCTGCCCCCCCTGTTGAAGGCCCTGGGGTACGCCCTGTAACCCTCTCTGCTGAATGCCACGATTTGTATTGGTAATGGACCCCAGTCCGGAAGGCAGTCCGCTTCCTATGCCATTCAGATTGATCTGAGGCGCCCCCGCTGCGGACGGTACCGTAATTAAATTGCGCTCACTCTGCGAATCAAGAACAACCTGTGCTGCCGAAGAAAAGGCAAGCGAACTGCAAATAATGTACAGCAACGCACATAGAAAGCACTTCAGGCTGGAAATCATCGAATACATCTTGTTAACCCTCGCAGCAATCGCACTGTTTCCCATGCCTGTGATCTTATCTGCTTTTAGCATAAGCGTCCATGACAGGGGCTCCTAACTACCTAATTTTCCATGAAATTTTTATGGCTTTCGCTCTTTGAATCTATCAACCAAGATGCCCCGCAACGGAAAGCAGTTGAATTAAACCGCAGGAATCCCTCTGTCGAGTACGGATGCTTGCTTCGATCAGCCATGAAGCATGGGACCGCGCCGCCGTCTGGCTTCGGGAACGAGGAATACCACAAGATACTTCTCGCTGAGGCAAAGCAGCGTCGAGAATTAGACTGCCCGACACCATTCAATCCAAAAACAACTTCGCCACCTTCCCCAGATCAGGCCGATGCACGACGCCTTTCTCGGTTATCAGCGCCGTCACCAGTTCGGCTGGCGTGACGTCGAAGGCCGGGTTCCTGACTGACACGCCCTGTGCGGCCCATTGGCATTCACGAAAACCCGTAACTTCATCGGCTGCACGCTCCTCGATCGGAATCTTTGTCCCGTCAGGGATGCCAAGGTCTATCGTCGATAGCGGACAGGCAACATAAAACGGGATTCCATGCCGCTTTGCCAGCACCGCGACCATATAGGTGCCGATCTTGTTGGCCACATCGCCATTCGCCGCAACCCGGTCAGTACCTACTATCACAGCATTCACCTCGCCGCAGCTCATCATGTACCCGGCCATATTGTCGGTAATCAGCGTGACAGGAATTCCTTCCTGAACCATTTCCCAGGCCGTCAGGCGTGCTCCCTGGAGGAATGGACGGGTCTCGTCAGCGATTACTGAAATTCGCTTGCCTGCCTCGATGGCGGAACGAATCACTCCCAATGCCGTGCCGTGTCCGGCGGTAGCCAACGCTCCCGCATTGCAGTGCGTCAGCACGCGCGCACCATCGGGCAGCAGCGCAGCCCCGAAGCCACCCATTGCGCGATTGATGCGTATGTCTTCCGCCAGCACTTCGTGCGCTTCGGCCAACAGCCGGTCGGCGACTTCGGCAACCGCAAGCTCCTTGCAATCTTTCCAAACCTGCTTCATCCGTTTGAGCGCCCAGAACAGGTTGACGGCTGTTGGACGGCTCTCTGCCAGCACTTCAAAAGCCTTGTCCATGGCTGCAGTAAATTGTGTACAGGACGCCCCGCGCAAGCGCAACGCTTCCAGCGCCACACCATAGGCAGCAGCACAGCCGATGGCAGGAGCACCGCGAACCACCATGGTGCGGATGCCCTCGGCAACCCCGGCCGCACTGTCGTATCTCACATACACGAACTTTGCAGGCAGCACGCGCTGGTCGATCATTTCCAGCCCGGCATTACGCCAGCGCAGCGTTTCGACAGGGCCAATTTCGTCCCGCACTACCATATCAGTCGCCCTCGAACTCACACAACGTGAACACCTTGTGCCCCTGCTTTTCGAGCCGTTTTCGCCCCCCCAGGTCTGGAAGATCAATCACAAAGCAACATTCCATCAGCTTGGCACCGGTACCCTCGATCAGCTTGACCGCGGCTTCGGCCGTTCCACCGGTGGCAATCAAATCGTCGACGAGCAGCACACGCTCACCCTTGGCAATGGCATCAACATGCATCTCTATGCGATCAGTGCCATATTCGAGTTCATAGTTGTGACCCACGGTTTCGGCCGGCAGTTTGCCCTTTTTGCGGATCGGCACAAAACCGATGCCAAGCTGATACGCCACTGCCGCCCCAATGATGAATCCGCGTGCCTCGATGCCAGCCACCTTGTCGATCTTCTGGCCGGTATAGCGGTTGACAAACTCATTGATGGTGACCTGAAATCCCACCGGATCTTTCAACAGGGTGGTTATGTCACGAAACATTACTCCGTGCTTCGGGTAGTGGGGTACGGTGCGGATGCGCGATTTGATGGGCACGAGCTTTCTTCCAAGATGAGTAAAGTGCTTACCGAGAGCGCAACAGACGGCCGGCTATTGCATCCAGACGATTGACCAATTCGGGATCTCGCGATTCTGGTGCGGTAATCAGCGCATGCTCCAGCGCACTACGGCAACCACAAGCACTGGCTGCCTTGACATCGGTTGCCAGACGAGGTGCAACCTGCTTTACTAGGGCACGCGCCCTGTCAGCATTGGTCAGCAGCACCTTGATGATCGCATCCACGGTGACATGGTCATGATCCGGATGCCAGCAATCATAATCTGTGACCATCGCCACGGTGGCATAGCAAAGTTCAGCCTCGCGGGCGAGTTTGGCCTCCGGCATGTTGGTCATGCCTATCACGTCACACTTCCAACTCCGGTAAAGTTCGGATTCAGCCAAGCTCGAGAACTGAGGCCCTTCCATGACCAGGTAGGTTCCGCCTCGTACGATTTCCATCCCCACCTCACGAGCAGCTGTCTCGACATGGTCGCCGAGACGACCGCACACCGGGCGCGCCATCGAGACATGTGCGACAAGGCCGGTACCGAAGAAGCTTTTCTTGCGCGCGATAGTTCTATCGATGAATTGGTCCACAATGACAAACATGCCGGGACGCAGTTGTTCCCGCAGCGATCCCACCGCACTGACCGAAATGACGTCAGTGACGCCGACGCGTTTCAGGACATCAATGTTTGCACGAAAATTGATCTCAGATGGCGGGATCTTGTGGCCACGGCCATGCCGCGGAAGAAACACCATGGCCTGTCCGCTCAATTCGCCGAAGAGCAACTCGTCTGAAGCCTCGCCAAAAGGCGATGCGACACGCTCCCAGCGCTTGTTGGTCAGTCCATCAATGTCATACACCCCACTGCCGCCGATAATCCCCAGAACTGCCGGCTTACTTTCAGTTGCCATAACGCAAAACCTCCAGAAAAGATCGGGACCAGAGTCTGGCCAACTTGCAGAATCAAATTACCCTGTCGTTGCCACCATCGACAGGAACCTGGGCCCCCGTGGTCTTGGCGAACAAGGTGCCGCACATTTCCGATGCCAGTTCCGCAATATCCCGGCTGGTGATTTCCACGCCCAGCACATTGTTGCGCTTGTACTGCTCGACCGACAAACCGTAGTGGGCTGCACGTGACTCCAGCACCTTCTCCGTCCAGATCCCGGTATCGAATACTGCGTTGGGATGCAGCGAATTGATGCGTATTCCTTCGCTGCCCCATTCCAGCGCGGCGACTCTTGCCAACTGGTTCAATGCAGCCTTGGAAGCCGAATAAGCCGCAGCGCCGGGCCCCGGCGCTGCGACATTCTTGGACCCGATGATAACCACCCGTCCACGACGCGGGGCCAGTCGTAAAAGGGGATAACAATCACGCAACAGCGACAGGTTCGAATCCACATTGACCCTCATGACACGATGCCACTCGCCGCTTTCCAGTGCTTCGACCTTGCGCCCTTCAGGAAAAATGCCGGCGTTCAGCACCAGCATA
>CAXNIK010000360.1:0-3838 GCA_964202115.1 Burkholderiales bacterium | reverse complement strand
AGAGTCAAACATACTCACATGGACAAACAGAGGAGAGAAAATGCTGCCATCAAAAAACGATTTTCCCGCGAATATCCAGAAAGTCCTGTATGGCATTGCTGGTTTCTTATGCGCTGCTACGGCGACGTGCGTATTGGCTCAAACGAGTTATCCGAACAAGCCTATCAAGATGGTGGTGCCACAGGGCCCGGGAGGGTCGAACGACATCCTTGCCCGCATCTTCGGCCAGAAAGCCGGCGAGCTGCTCGGCACCACGTTCGTGATCGAAAACCGGTCCGGTGCAGGAGGAAATATCGCGCATGTGTTTGTGGCCAAGTCGGCCCCGGATGGGTATACGGTGCTGTACAACACATCCAGCCTGATCCTCAACCTGACGCTCTATGCTAACCCTGGCTACGACGTTGCAAAGGATTTCGAGCCTGTTGTGCTGACGGCGACGGTGCCCGAAGTCCTGATGGTCCATCCCTCGGTGCCGGCCACGACTGCGGCCGAGTTCATCGCCTACCTGCGGGCCAACCCCGGCAAGGTCTCTTACATCTCGTCCGGGCCGGGCAATATCACGCATCTACTAATGGAACTGTTCCTGAAGGCCAACAACCTGAATGCCGTGCACATCCCCTATCGGGGCACCGGCGGCTCCGGGCTCACCGACCTGGTGGCGGGCAGGGCGCAGGCTTACTTCGGCACGCCCTTGTCATCCTCGCCATACTTCAAGGATGGGCGGCTCAGGCCGCTGGCCGTCACGATGCTCAAGCGCGTGCGATCCCTGCCCAACGTGCCTACCCTCAATGAATCGGTGATGCCGGGTTTCGAGGCTAGCGCATGGCAGGGCCTGGTCGCGCCTGCCGCCACCAGTGCTGCGAACATCAGCCGGCTGAATGCAGCGATGAACACCATGCTGGCAGACGCGGAGACTCGAACGAAGCTCGAGGCGCAGGATGTAATCCCTCTGGGGTCTACGCCGGCGGAGTATGCGACCCACCTGCGCAATGAACAGGAGCGATGGGGCGCCATCATCCGTGGCGCGGGTGTCAAGCTGGACTGAGGCTTGCCTTTGCTCAGATTCGACGCGACCGGATCTGCATGCGAGATCCGGCTGGCGCTACCGCATCGCCGTAACCGCACCCCCAACCATCCCCACCCCCGTCGTCACCAGCAGCACGCACACAATCGCCTTGAGCATAGTGCGCGGCAATGGCGGCGGATACCTCACGGTCAGGAAGGTCACCAGCACCACGACGGGAAGGGCCTCCATCGCCAGTTGCAGCGACGCCAGCGAAAACTGTCCTGCCGGAACGACGATGAGTAACCGTAATGCCGAGCCGATGCCGAAGATGAGCATGAGCGATTCCTGGATTTTCGCTTGCGCCAGCGGTTGCCGGTAGAGCAGGTACACCAGGGGCGGGCCGGCGGTGGAGAACATGCCGGCCATGATTCCCGAGATGCCGCCCACCGCGGCAAAGGTGGACGGGGGCGAAAGTTTCTGCAGGGGCCGGGCCGCAAACCAGAGCAGCCCCGCGCACACGATGACGCTGATGCCCAGAAGCAGGCGCAGCAACTGGTAGGACGCGCCCGCAAGCCAGGCCATGAAGGCCACCCCCGCCACGATGCCGATGGCGGTGCCGGCGATGGTGGGCCACAGGACGCGTTCCATGCGCACTGGCCGGTGCAGGTAGATGAACGTCCAGGCGTTGATCACGCTGAGCACGGTGGCCGCGTTGATGGCGTCGGGCAGCGGAACCAGGCTCGTCGCCCCGATCAGGCCAAGCAGGATCAGCGACTGCGCAAAGCCGGTGACGGTCTGGGCATAGGCGGAGAGGGCGACGAACAGCAGGAAGACGGCGTGAATCCAGAGCGGATACTGAAAAGTCATGGTCAGAGGACAACAGAGGAGACCACTGTTACCCGAGCGTTGAGATCAGGCAGGGCTAGTCCTGCGTCTTGTCATCGATCATCTGCTGAATACCGTCCAGCTCGCCCACGATGATTTTCCGGACTTCCTTGATTCCCTGAGCACTCAACTGCCGCCCGTACAACTGATGGGCAAGGCGCTCGATGTGGGCGAGGCGGATCTTGATGATTTCGCTGTGCGTGAGCTGGGCCAGCATATAGCAGGCATGGGATACGCCCCGATAGCCGTCTACATCGCTCGGTCCGCCGGGATGCTCCTGCAGTGTCTGGCGGGCTTGTCGGAGGAATTGGGTAACAGGAGTGGGCATGGTTTGGATGTCCTATTCTGCGTAAATAATCTTGTTGTTGGCGACCACTTTACGCCAGGCGGCGATCTTGCGTGCGAAACAGGTTGCTATCGCAGCAGATAGGCGTATGGTGCACGGTCCTTAAGAGTCCGTTCCCCGCGTACTACCGCAGTGTGAATTTGGCGTCAAAGACGCTTTTGAAAAGGCAGACCACTATGGCTCGCATCACCGTTGAAGATTGCATGAAGAGCATCCCCAATCGCTTTCAGCTTACTTTGGCGGCAACCTATCGCGCCAGGCAGATCGCGCAAGGAGGCACGCCAATGGTGGAGGTTAACGGCGACAAGCCCTGTGTCATTGCACTCCGTGAGATGGCGGCCGGCCTTTACGGCATCGAATATCTGAACCGCGCAGCGGCGTCAGCTCCTGTTGCGCCGATGAGCTTTTCGCGCAAATACTGATCGGAGATGTTCGACCTGAGCGTCGATCATCACCAGGGCAGTCGGTCTGGATTGGCGGGGCGCCTTTAACTTGTCCGCACTTCGTTGACCAATGCCTCGCCCCGCGCAAACCTTGCCATATTGCGCATGAAAATCTCGGTGGCGCGCCACTGGTTCCCCCGCGACAGCGCCGCGACATGCGGCGACAGGATGAGGTTGGGCAGCTTCCACACGGGTGAGTCCGGATTGGGCGGCTCCTGAGGAAACACATCCAGGTAGGCGCCGGCAATGCGCTGCTCCCGCAGCGCCGGGATCAGCGCAGTATCATCCACCACCTCGCCGCGCGCCACGTTGATCACGTAGGCGCTCTTCTTCATGCGCGCCAGCACGGCCGCGTTCACAAGATGGAAGGTCTCATCGGTGAGCGGGCAGGTGAGCACCAGCCAGTCGCACTCGGGCAGCAGGCCTTGCAGTTCTGACGGGGGAACGATGCTGTCGGCAGCATCATCATCACGCCGTGGGCTGCGGCGCACGCCGATCACCTTCATGCCCAGCATTTTCGCGAAGCGCGCAAAGCGCCCGCCGATGGCGCCCACGCCCACCACCACCACGGTCTGGCCGGCGAGATCCGCGGGAGCTTCAGGCTCGGGCCAGGTGTTCCACTGCCCGGTGTGCCGGTCGTCGATCCACGCGGCGGCGCGACGCGCCAGCATGAGCATGCCGGTAAGCGCGGTGACCGCCACCGACTCGGCATTGGCGCCGGTGGAAGTGGTGACGCGCACGCCGCGCGACATCAGCGGCGGCAGCCACTTGTGCTGACTCACGCCGGAGCCCGGGAAGTGCACCCACTTGAAATCTGGTGCGGAGATGCGCTGCACGAAGCGCTGCAGTCCTTCTGCCGAGTGACGAATGTCCAGCGTCAGGAAGGCTGCGTCCACCTGTGGCCCCGACACGGGCACGGCCTCGGGCTCGACCAGCTCGAAGCGGACATCGGCGCCGGTTTCCTTGAGGATGGCCTGGATGCGCGGCTCGAACTCGGCGTAGACCAGTCTGGACATCAGGGCGGTGATCATTTTAATCTCTTTCGGGTCCAATTCCCCGCCGCTTGCGGCGTTCGTTAGACTGGAAGGATGAGCGAGTATATCCACAAGAGCCACAATGTTACGGTGCTGATGTATCACTTGGTATTTCCGGCGAAGT
>CAXNIK010000359.1:0-3840 GCA_964202115.1 Burkholderiales bacterium | reverse complement strand
GAGCGCCTGACCGTGCTGTGGCGCCGGCTGGTCCGGTTTATTGGCGTTCCCCTGATCGCCTGTGCTGCGTCCGTCGGGCTGGCGCAGACCAGCTGGCTGCAGGCCATAGAAAACATCTACTACGACTACTGGCACATCATCTCCGGCGTGCGCTACGTGCCTCAGCATGCGGCTTTCGTGACCGTCGATGACGATACGCTGGTTACCTACAAGGACGATCCCCTGGCTTTCTGGGCCCCGCATTTCGGCCAGGCCATGGATGTGCTGACCCAGGCGGGCGCCAAGGCGGTGGGTCTGGATTTCATCTATCAGGTCAGCGCCGAGAGCTGGCTGAAGAAGCTGAAACTGCCCGACAGTGAAATCAGCCGCAATTACGACTCACCCATGCGCGCGGCGCTGGCCTCGGGCAACAAGATCCTCATCACCCATCTGGTGGAGCTGAGCGACGGCTCGGCGGAACTGCTCATGCCACCCGACGATCAGCGCTATCTGCTGCCCGGGGGCAACAATGATCTGGGCATCGCCAATCTCGTGCCCGACGATGACAAGTACGTGCGCACCTTCTACCCCATCATCGACCCGAATCCGGCAGTTCCCGGCGTGAGTTTTGGCATGCAGTTGGCACTGCGGGGCGCGGGCAAGGATCCGACGGCGGGCGAATGGGATATCGCCGGGGTCACGCTGCCGCGGGTGCTGGAGAAGCGTCGTATAGGCTATACCGGGCCTCCTGGCACCATACCCACGGTGTCCATGAAACTGTTGCTGCAGCCGGATGCCCTGGCCAATCCGGCGGTCCTGGCGCTGAAGGACAAGGTGGTGATACTGGCGGCCAACAATGCCGGCACCTCGGATCGTCATTTCACGCCCTATTCGCGGGGGGCTCACGCGGACCAGATGGCAGGAGGAGAAATCCACGCCAACATCGTCGAGACCATTATGTCCGGCCGCTATCAGCGGGACCTGCCGCAGTGGCTGTTCCTTGCCTATCTGTTGCTGGTGTTGTTCCTGGCCACCCTGCTTTTCCTGCGCATGCAGCCTGAACGGGGTGCATTGATCGGGCTGTTGTTCGCCGTCAATCTTCCCATTCCGGCCTTTTTCGCCTTTCGCTACGAATGGGTGTTGCCGGTGGCCGAGCCGCAGGCGGGGCTGGCCGTGGCGTTCCTGATGACCGTGGTTCTTCGCCTGACCGGCGAGGAGCGGGAGAAGGCGCGTCTCAGAAACATGTTCGACAGTTACGTGTCCGAAGAAGTGGTTCACATGCTCTTGTCCGAAGGCCGCAAGCTCAACCTCGGAGGCGAGCAGGTCAATGTCACGGTGATGTTCTCCGACATACGCAATTTCACCACCATCTCCGAAAAACTCCAGGCGACTGAAGTAGTGGAGATGCTCAATGCCTATTTCAGCAGCGTCACCGTGCCCATCCTGGAGCAGGGGGGCTACGTCAATAAATACATTGGCGACGCGGTAATGGCGGTATTCGGATCGCCGGTGCACTATCCCGACCATGCACGCCGCGCGCTGATCGCCGGGCTGGGCATGGTGAAGAAGGCCGAAGAGTTCCGTGGCTGGATGGAACAGCGCTTTCCCGACCGCGGTCTGCCGCCCTTTGCCATCGGCATAGGCATACACAGCGGTGACGCCGTCATGGGCAACATCGGATCGGTCAAACGGCTGGAGTTCACCGCCATAGGCGATACCGTCAATGCCGCCTCGCGGCTGGAGGGGGTCACCAAGGACATGGAATGCCCATTCGTGGCCAGTGCTCAAACTGTGCGTGCAGCAGGCGATGGCGTCAGGACGGGAAAGTTCGAAACGGTACAGGTCAAGGGGCGGGCAGAGCCGATCGAGGTTTACGAGATTCTTGGAGTCGATGCACCCCCGGGTGGGTGAGGTACGCCCGATCCATGCATCAAGGAGGCATTATGCGAGTCATGAAAAAACTGTGGATGTGTCTGGCGCTATGCCAGATCCTGGCCGGGTCCGCGGCTGCTCTGGCGCAGGATGTGGTGGATGTGGGGCTGGTCAATCAGCTTGCCGGCCGGGTGAGCTATGGCGCGGGCGCAAACGCCAACATGACGGCCCAGGCCTTCATGAAGGTGCGGCAGGGCGATCGCTTTGTTCTGCCCGCGTACGCCAGCCTGCGCCTGGTGTACTTTCGCAATGGACGTCAGGAGAGCTGGCTGGGGCCTGCCACGCTGCGTGCGGGATTGCAGGGCAGTGAGCTGATCAGCGGCAATCCCCCCACGGTGAGCGCGCTGCCGGCCAGCGTGCCGCAAAAAATGGCGCGCATTCCGGACCTGGTGCAAGGCGCCCGGCTGGGTGGTGTGGTGGTCCGTGGAGGAGGTGCTTCTCGCCCATCCGGGCCAGTACCGGCGGAGGTGGAGCAGGCAAAAGGCATGTACAAGGCCATGCGTGCCCAGGCAAGCCATGAAGATGTGACCCCGGAGCTCTATCTGATTTCGGTGCTGCACGAGCATGGCTACATTGACGACATGGCACCCATGGCCGAGGAAATGCTGAAGCGGCAGCCGGAAACGCCCGAAGTCAGGGAGCTGGCGAAATGGGTACAAATGCGCATAAGAAGCCCGCGCTGAGAGGCTGGAGTGTGTATTACTGCGCTTTTCCCTCTAAACTCTGCAAGTTGCGTGAAATTTTCACTGATGAGTCGGATGACGATGGCCTATGCTCGGGTCATCAAGCAAGCAAACTGGAGGTTTGAAATGAATGCATACAGCAGTCTTATCCGCGCCGCCGTGCTGGTGGTCGGTGTTGCCGCAACCTCGGTGGTGCAGGCGCAGGGAGCCGATGTCGGCCTTGTCAACATGCTCAATGGCGATGTGTCCTATGTCAGCGAAGGCGCTGCCGCGGCCAAGGTCCGGTCGTTCATGAAAGTGCGCCAGGGTGACCGTTTCACGCTACCGGCCGGTGCCCAGGTCCGTGTGGTGTATTTCCAGGGCGGGCGCCAGGAAACCTGGAAGGGACCGTCGGCTTTCAGGGCAGGAGCCCAGGCAGGCGAAGCCGGCAGTGGTGCTGCGCCGGAAGTGACCGTTCTGCCTTCCAGCGTGCCGCAGAAAATCGCCCAGGTTCCCGAGTTGATGCAGATCGCGAAGCTGGGGCGCTCCGGTGGTGTCGCGGTTAGGGGTACCGCCAAGGCGCCCAAGCTGTCGGTTGAACAGCAGGCCGAAGTGAAGACCGCCAAAGACACCTACGGCAAGCTGCGCGCCCAATCTTCCGCTGACGACATCACGCCTGAGTTGTATCTGTACTCAGTGCTCCAGGATTACCTGCTGTACGACGACATGAAGCCTGTCGTCGAGGAAATGGCCAAGCGCCAGCCCAGCAACACCGAAGTACAGGAACTGGTTGCCTGGGTGAAAAGCCGCACGCAGTAAGAGACTCTCCTCTTGGACTTTCAGGGGCGCCATGCGCTCCTTTTTATTTGGTGCGCCCGGCAGGGCGCACGCACTTGGAACGCTGATAATAAATTCAGCGGCTTTGTCGATTCGGCATGGATCTCTGTTCGAATCTGAGCATTATTGCTTGCGCGATCCACGCAGTTCCAGCTTGGCGATCTGGTTACGGTGCACTTCGTCCGGACCGTCCACGAGGCGCAACGTGCGGGCCCGGGCATAGGCTTCGGCCAGACCGAAGTCCTCGGACAGGCCGCCGCCGCCATGCGCCTGTATCGCCCAGTCCAGCACCTGGCAGAGCATGTTCGGCGCGCTGACCTTGATCATGCCGATTTCCTTGAGAGCGCCCTTGGCGCCAACCTTGTCCATGCGGTCAGCGGCATTCAGTACCAGCAGCCGCGCCTGGTCGATCATGATGCGTGAATTGGCG
>CAXNIK010000358.1:0-3852 GCA_964202115.1 Burkholderiales bacterium | reverse complement strand
CCCCGGTCCCAGCACACCGTAGGTGAGCAGATTGCCGTTGGGGGTGTTGCGCCAATCGCCGACCACGTGCGCGTTGGCAGCCTGCGGTGCGATGTACACGCCGATGCGCATGGGTGCCGCCGCAAAGCTGTCGTCGATGACCGGCACATCGAGAATGCGCTGCTGCAGACTGGCCAGCGGTACGCCATTGCCGGTGACACAGGACGTGAGTAACAGGACAGCAGCCAACATTGCGATAAAGCGCATACACTCCCCCTTCTTTCGACGCTGCCCCCGCCGGCGGCGCTGGCCACTGGGAGGCATTATGAACGTGATGCGACTGGCCGTGACAACGGCATTGCTGGTGCTGAGCTTTCAGGCTGCCGCCGACGACGCCGGGCGCTGCGCCGAAACCCGGCGCAACATCGCCCGTCTCGAAGACAACTTGCGCAAAGCTGCGACGGATTCCGACCGCCTCGCCTATCAGCAGTCCCTGTCCGCCTACCGCATGGCGGAACCCGGCATTTGCGGGACCGGCCCTTCAGCGTCGGGCCCCAGGGCCACCCCTCCCGGGGCCAACTCCCCCGCGGCGAACGCCGCTGCACTGCTGGGACCGGTTCTGGGCGCGCTGCAGAGCGTGCCGCTCGACGCCGCGGCCTACATGCCCGCGCGGACTGGCCCAACCCTGCCGTCACCCCCCACGCCCTCGGGCAGCGTCACCGGGCCCATGACCCTGCAAAGGCTGGGCGGCCCCTCAGTCAGCACAGCAACGGTCAACACGCCGCGGGTGCACACACTGGAGCCGAGCGTTCCCTCGCCTTTCCCCACCGACCAGCAGCTCAGAGCCCGCTGCTCACGCTCGGGCAATCCGGACTTTTGCCTGCTGGATCTGCAGACCCAGCGCGACCGGGACCCTGCCTATCTCCGCTGGAAGGCTCAAGAAAGTGCACGCATGGATCGCAACATCGACGCTTCCTTGGCGAACGTGCATGCGACCGTCGCCGCACAAAGCGCGAGGAATGCAGGGCCGACCATAGCCGTACCGGTCATAGCCGCGGCCAGACCGACTATCCCCGTGGCACCGCCGCCCATGCCGTATGACAACAGCGACCCCGATCTGGCCAGGTGCCGCGAAGGAGCGAGAACTCCCGAAACCATCGCAGGCTGCTACGACCTGGGCAGGGGTCCCTCGGCCAGACAGGCCGCGCCCCGGCCCTCGCTGCGCGACCGCCTTAAAAAAGCGCTCGACGCGCTTCCCGATACCATAGCGCTGCCTTTCCGCGACACGGCCCCGGCGGAATCTGAATACGACACTCGGTGGCAGCCCGCCGCTGAAGCCCAACTGCGCGAGGCCATCAGGAACGGCAAAACCGTGGTCGCCGAAAACCGGTCGGCGCGCGCTGCCTGCCAAGGCGCATGGTATTACGACGGCCTCAGCGAGGGAGAGTGCTTGGACCATCCCAGCAGGGTGGTGTATGCCGTCGACGTGCCGCAGGAGACACAGGCGCAGGCGCAACCCGTGGAGGACCAGCCCCGCGAGCGCGAGGGCTTTACGATGGGGGATCCGGAAGAGACCGAACGCGAAATTCGCCGCCTGCTTCAGCCGCTGGAGGCAGAGCTTCGGTCGCGAGAGCCCCAGCAATTCGGCCCGCCGGAGCCCGAGCAAATCGGTCCGCCGTTGCCACATCGATAGCGCGCCAGGAAGCCGCACTCGTTACCGCCTTGCTTGCAGGACTTGCTGCAGACAAGCTCGCGGCCCGAAACAAAGCCCGGCACGCCGGGCTTTGTTTCGTCGGCGCAAAGCGCTAGATCTTCGGCAACGTCACGCCCTGCTGCCCCTGATACTTCCCGCCGCGGTCCTTGTAGGAAGTCTCGCAGACCTCATCCGATTCGAAGAACAGCACCTGCGCCACGCCTTCGTTGGCGTAGATCTTCGCCGGCAGCGGCGTGGTGTTGGAGAACTCCAGCGTCACATAGCCTTCCCACTCCGGCTCGAAGGGGGTGACGTTGACGATGATGCCGCAGCGGGCGTAGGTCGATTTCCCCAGGCACACCGTGAGCACGTTGCGCGGGATGCGGAAGTACTCGATGGTGCGCGCCAGCACAAACGAATTGGGCGGGATGATGCACACCGGGCCCTTGAAATCGACGAAGGACTTGTCGTCGAAGTTCTTGGGATCGACGACGGTGGAATGGACGTTGGTGAAGATCTTGAATTCATCCGAGCAGCGGATGTCGTAGCCGTAGCTGGAGGTGCCGTAGGAGACGATGCGCTGGCCGTTGACTTCCTTGACCTGGCCGGGCTCGAAGGGATCGATGATTTTGTCGGACGCGGCCATGCGACGGATCCACTTGTCGGATTTGATGCTCATGCTCGAATGCCCTCCCGGGGGTCAGGTGCGCTGCTCAGGTGCGTTGTTATGTATTTTGTATAACGATGTTGGGAAATTTCCCGACCATGCTCTTCTGCAAATCGGCGACCTTCACCGCCACGCGGCGGGCGATGGCGCGGTAGATGTCGGCGGCGCGGCTGTCGGGGTCGGACACGACGGTGGGCCTGCCCGAATCGGCCTGCTCGCGAATTTTGATGTCCAGGGGCAGGTGGCCCAGCACTTCCACGCCGGAATCTTTCGCCATGCGGTCGGCACCGCCCACACCGAAGATATGCTCCTCGTGGCCGCAGTTCGTGCAGATGTGAATGCTCATGTTCTCGACGATGCCCAGGATGGGCACGCCCACCTTCTCGAACATCTTCAGGCCCTTTCGCGCGTCGATGAGGGCGATGTCCTGCGGCGTGGTGACAATCACGGCGCCGGTAACCGGCACCTTCTGCGCCAGTGACAACTGGATGTCGCCGGTGCCCGGCGGCATGTCCACGATGAGGTAGTCCACGTCGCGCCAGTTGGTGTCGCGGATGAGTTGCTCCAGGGCGCCGGTGGCCATGGGGCCGCGCCAGACCACGGGCTGGTCGGGATCGACGATGAAGCCGATGGAATTGGCCTGCAGGCCATGCGCTTCCTTGGGGATGAATTTCTTGCCGCTGGCATCCACGTCCGGCTTGCCGCTGATGCCCAGCATCAGCGGCTGCGAGGGGCCGTAGATGTCGGCATCGAGGACGCCGACGATGGCACCCTCGGCTGCGAGCGCCAGCGCGAGGTTGACCGCAGTGGTGGACTTGCCCACGCCGCCCTTGCCCGAGGCCACGGCGATGATGTTCTTCACTCCGAGCACGGGCTTGGCGCCGCCCTGCGGGCCGTGCGGGACGATACGGCTGACCACGCCGGCCTTCACCTCCGTGACACCTGCAATCTTCGACAGCGCCGCCTCCACGATCTTTCTCATGGGCTCGATCTGGGTCTTCGCCGGATAACCCAGTTCGACCTCCAGCGACACCGAGCCGCCTTCCACCTTGATGTTGCGCGCCGACTTGCTGGTGTGCAGGTCGCGGCCGGTATTGGGATCGACGATGGATTGCAGCGCCGCCTGGACCTGCTCGAGGGTGACCGACATGGAGACTCCGGGGTTATTTTTAATTCAAACAACAGGAATGCCACATTCTAGCAACTTGGGGGACCCGGGACGGCCATGCTGGGTGTTTATCGCGTTAAAATCACAGACTTATGAATACCCCCGCAACGCAACAACAGCTGAAACGCCGGCTCTTCGTCACCACCGCCCTGCCCTACGCCAACGGGCCGTTCCATGTCGGGCATGTGATGGAGTACATCCAGGCCGACATCTGGGTGCGCTTCCAGCGCATGCAGGGCCATGAGGTGCATTTTGTCGGCGCCGATGACGCCCACGGCGCGCCCATCATGCTGGCCGCGGAAAAAACCGGCAAGACGCCCGAGGCCTTCGTCGCGGAGATCGCCG
>CAXNIK010000357.1:0-3868 GCA_964202115.1 Burkholderiales bacterium | reverse complement strand
CTGCAATTCCCTGGGCTCGCCGAATGAGAAAGGCCAGTTACTGGTGGAGAACGGCCAGGTCAAGAAGCTCATGGCGGCTTTCTCCATACGCGCCGGCCTGAAGACCGCCGCCGAAGACCTCATCGCCGCCGGCAAGCTCGAGGCCGAATTGATCCCGCAGGGCATTCTGGTGGAACGCTGCCGCGCCGGCGGCGCCGGCATCCCGGCTTTCTATTCGCCCACTGGCGCCGATACCGCGCTGGCCGAGGGCAAGGACATACGCTACTTCAACGGCAAGGCGCACGTGCTGGAGCACGCCATTCACCTGGACTACGCGCTGCTCAGCGCCTATCGCGCCGACCGCGCCGGCAATGTGCAGTTTCGCGGCGGCAGCCGCAATTTCAACCCGGCCTTTGCCAAGGCGGCACGCGTGGCCATTGTCGAGGTCGATGAGATCGTCGAGGTGGGCCAGTTGCCGCCGGAACAGATCGACCTGCCCGGCATCTTCATCGATCGCGTCATCAAGAACACCCACGTCATCGACGGACGCACCCTCAACCGGGCAGGCCGGCGGCCGGCCGATACCGCGCGTCCGTACAACGGCAAGATGGCCCTGACGCGGGAAGGTATCTCCAAGAATGCCGCCAAGATCGTGAAGAGCGACAGTTATGTGAACCTGGGCACGGGCCTTCCCACCCAGGTGTCCAACTACCTGGAAGGACGCGGCGTCTGGCTGCATGCAGAGAACGGTGTGCTTGGCTACGGCGGCATCGTCACCGGTGAGAACCTGGATCCGGACATCTATAACGCCGGCAGCCAGTTCGTGTCGCCGGTGCCCGGCACTTCTTTCTTCGACAGCGTCACTTCATTCGAGATGGCCCGCGGTGGTCATCTCGACACCGTGATCCTGGGCGCCTACGAAGTGGACCAGTCCGGCAACCTGGCCAACTGGAGCACCACCACGCCCAAGCGCGGCGGCATAGGCGGCGCCATGGATCTTCTGTCAGGCAGGGCCGAGATCATCATCGTCATGGAACATTGCGACAGCAAGGGCCGTCCCAAACTGCGGCGCAACTGCACCTATCCGCTCACCGGGGCAAAGTGCGTCACCTGGGTGGTCACGGATCTGGCGGTGTTCCACTGGGTCAAGGACCACTTCGTACTCGAAGCGGTGGCGCCGGGCTTCAGTGCTGAGGAAGTGATTGCGCTGACGGAATTCAACAACGTGACGGTGGCCGACCAGCTGGCGACGATGGAATAGGAAGGCAGCCGCAATGGATAAAGTCTTTGCCTCACCGGCAGCGGCCATCGCCGACATCCCCGAAGGCGCCACAGTGGGACTGGGCGGATTCGGCCAGCAGCATTGCTTCGCCACCAGCCTGCTCCTCGCCCTGCGCGACAAGGGCACGAAGAATTTGTGCGTGGTCTGCAATTCCCTGGGCGGCAATGGTGAACTGCGCGGCCAGATCCTGGCAGAAAGCGGTCAGGTATCCAGGCTGATGGCCTCTTTTACCGCCCGCCCCGGGACGCCCACCGCCGCGGAAGACCAGATCCTCGCGGGCACGCTGAAGGCAGAACTGGTGCCACAGGGCATCCTGGTGGAACGCTGCCGCGCCGGTGGTGCCGGCATTCCGGCCTTTTATTCGCCGGTGGGCGTGGACACCGCCATCGAGGCAGGCAAGGAAATCCGCTATTTCGACGGCAAGCGCTATGTCATGGAAGAAGCCATCATCCTGGACTACGCGCTGCTGCGGGCCTATCGCGCCGATCGTGCCGGCAATGTGCAGATGCGAGGGGGAAGCCGCAGCCTGAACGTGGCCTTCGCCAAGTCCGCCCGCATCGCCATCGTCGAGGTGGATGAAATCGTCGAGACTGGCGAAATACCGCCCGAGCAGGTGGGGCTGCCCGGCATTTTCGTGTCGCGCGTGGTGAAGAGCACCCATCAGCACGACGTGCAAAGCCTGTCGCCCGCGCCGCGCCGCCCCAATGACAAACCGCGCCTCTACCAGGGCAGGCCCGGCCTGACTCGCGAAGCCATGGCGCGCCGCGCCGCCAGCATCGTCAAGGAGGGCAGCTACGTCAACCTGGGCATAGGCATCCCCACCCTGGTGTCGAACTACCTGGAAGGCCGCGACGTGCTGCTGCATGCCGAGAACGGCATCCTCGGTTACGGCCGGCTGGTCACGGGCAATGACATCGACCCGGACATCTACAACGCCGGCGGGCAGTTCGTCGCAACAGTGCAGGGCGCCTCCTATTTCGACAGCGTCACCTCTTTCGAAATGGCGCGCGGCGGCCATCTGAGCACTGTCATCCTGGGTTCCTACGAAGTGGATGCAGAGGCCAATATCGCCAACTGGAGCACGGCCGAGACCGTCAACAGCGTCGGCAGCATCGGCGGCGCCATGGACCTGGTGGCTGGCGGCTGCGAGCTGATCGTGATCATGGAACACGTCGACAGCAAGAACCGGCCCAAGCTGCGCAAGCGCTGCTCCTATCCCCTCACCGGCACGCGCTGCGTCAACTGGATCGTCACCGACCTGGCGCTGCTGCGCTGGGACGACGCGCACTTCGTGCTGGAAGAAGTGATGGAAGGCTTCAGCCCCGAGGAAGTGATCGCCATGGGCGACATGGACGTGAAGATCAGTCCCAGCCTCAAAACCTTATCTTGACCCGGTTCAGGGCATCAGCCGCCGCGCGCTGATGCGAAAGCGCAGCTCCAGCCGGTCTTCCACTCGAATCGCCCCGCCCAGTATGGAGAACGGGGTGATGCCGAAATCGCTCTGATTGATCGCAAGCTGTCCGCTGGCGGTGAGAACGCCCCCACTGAATTCAATGGCTGCGGACACCTGAAGGTCTTTGCGCGTCACCCCATGCAGCGTGACGTCCACGCTTAGCTGCTGCTGCACCATGCTGTTCACGCGCATCACAACATGGGGAAAACGTTCTGCCTCCAACGAGGCCAGCATATTGCTGCGCGTGCCGGCGATGTCCGATGCACTGGGCTGGGTATCCAGGCCTGCCTCGGCGCGCAGCGCCGGATCATCCACCACCAGCGTATCCAGCAGAACATGCAGATCGGCCCGGGATGCCTGCGGATCGGCATAGCCCTGCACCTGGGAACTGGACACCACATGATCGTGGCCCAATCGGGCCAGCGCGCCCGCCCTGCGCACCACGATGGTCACGGTGGAGTCTCCCGGAAGAACCCGAAACACCGGCCTGCCCTGAGCGGCGGCCTGCTGGTACCAGGCCAGCGGGAAATCCTCGGGCGCGGCCGGCGTCGCAAGCGGAAGCCGCTCTTCATGTGCGCATGCCCCAAGCAGCAATACCGCCAGGGTCAAGGCCAGCTTGGGCAGGCGACGCATCAACTGCTCCGGCGCAGCACCACTCGGAACTTCACTTTCACATCGGCGCCAATGATGTCGGTGGCCGCCCATTCACCGCGGCCTATGCCGAACAATCCGCGCTTGAGGCTCAGCTCCCCTTCCATGGTGGCGCCATCGCGCGCAGCAACCCAGGTGAACGGCACCTCCACCGGCTGCTGCATGCCCTTCAGGTTCAGCGTGCCGCGCGCGCGGTAGCGATTGGCATCGATACGGCGAATATCGGTGGAGCGGAATTCGGCCTGTGGGAAACGCCCCGAGTCGAACCAGTCGGCGGTGCGTATGGCGTTATTGATATCGCCGCTTTTCATGTCGGCACTGCCTATCCTGACCGTCACCTCCAGCCTGCTGCCGGCGGGCTTGTCGGCATCGAAGTTGAGGCGGGTGTCGAATTCCTTGAACACCCCCGGCGCGATGGCCTTTTCGTAGCTGGCGATGAACTCCAGCCTGCTCGCCGCGGCATCCATGCGCCAGTCGGCGGCCTGGGCGCGAATACCCGGCAG
>CAXNIK010000356.1:0-3870 GCA_964202115.1 Burkholderiales bacterium | reverse complement strand
CATCAGCACCTTGGGCCTGACCACGAAGGCGCGCGCCAGGGCCACGCGCTGCTGTTCGCCGCCTGACAGATGCTTGGGGTAGTGACGCAGCCGTTCGCCCAGGCCCACGCGCTCCAGCATGGAAGTGGCCGAGACGCGGGCGTTGTCGGCGCCGGCCAGTTCCAGCGGCAGCATCACGTTCTCGAGTGCCGTTAAAGCCGACATCAGTTGAAAAGACTGGAACACGAAGCCAAGCGCCCGTGCGCGCAGCGCCGCGCGGCCGTCCTCGTCCAGACCGACCATATCCGTGCCGTCCAGAGAAACTTTGCCTGATGTGGGAACATCCAGCCCGGCCAGCAGTCCCAGCAGGGTGGATTTGCCCGAGCCCGAGGCACCGACGATGGCCACGGCCTCGCCCGGCATGACCTCGATGTCGATATCCTGCAAAATGTTCAGCGTGCTGGCCTGGCCTCCGCGCTCCGGCGCGGCCAGCGGCACGGTCTTGCACAACTTCTCTGCTTTGATGATGGGCGTCATGAAATTATTGTTGAATGCAATACGTGTGAGGTTTCCGGCGGCCATGCTGGCCTTGCTGCTGCTGGCGGGGCCCGCTTCGGGCGCCGGCAAGAGCGGCACGATACTCGTCTATGGCGACAGCCTCTCGGCCGGGTACGGAATCAACCAGAAAGACGGCTGGGTGACGCTGTTGCAGGAACGACTGCGCAAGAGCGGGACCGATTATACCGTGGCCAATGCCAGCATCAGCGGCGAAACCACCAGCGGCGGCGCCTCGCGGATACTGGCGACGCTGGATCAGAGCAAGCCCACTATCACCGTGCTCGCCCTGGGCGCCAACGACGGCCTGCGCGGCCTGCCGGTGAAGCAGATGATCGCGAACCTGGAAAGCATCATCCGCGCCGCGCGAAAGACCGGCAGCAAGGTGGCGCACAAGGTGGTGCTGGTGGGCATGCGCATGCCGCCCAATTACGGCCCTGCATACACGAAGGAATTCGAGCAGGCATTTCGCGACCTGGCGCGCCGCCACAAACTGCCGCTGGCGCCCTTTCTCATGGAAGGCATTGCCGACAAGCCAGACATGTTCCAGCCCGACCAGATACACCCGACGGCGGCGGCCCAGCCGCGCCTGCTGGAGAACGTGTGGAAGGCGTTGCGACCGTTGCTGTAGCGCCGGCGCTTGCCGACGCCGAGTTAGACACCCATCAGGACACTTGCAGGCGCGCCAAGCACCCAGCGCAAGCGCCTGCATTCACTCCAGCTTCAGACCGGTTTCCTTGATCAGACGTGCCACCTTGTCGATTTCGGACAGCATGGTTTCGCGGAACTGCTCTGGTGTGGCCAGCGGCGCCTCGGCACCATCCGAGGCCAGTTTCTGCTGCACCTCGGGGAGACGAAGAACCTCCTGCACCCCACGGTTGATTGCAGACAGCACCGGTCCGGGCAGATTGGCCGGACCCAACAGACCGTACCAGCCAACCAGTTCGAATCCCGGCACCCCGCTTTCGGCGAGCGTGGGCAAGTCGGGCAGCAGGGAAAAACGCTTCGCGCTGGTCACTGCCAGCGCCTTGGCCTTGCCTGCCTTGGACATGGGCACGGCGGACAGCACCCCGCTCAATACCATCTGCACCCTGCCCGCCATCAAATCGATCAAGCTTGGCGCGACCCCCTTGTAAGGAACATGCACCATGTTCAGCCCGGCCGACAGCTTCAGCATCTCGATGCCGATATGCCCCGATGTGCCGACGCCTCCAGACGCGTAATTGAGTTCTCCGGGGCGCGCCCTGACGTAGGCCAGCAATTCCGCCATGGAATTGACCGGCAGCGAATTGGCGGCAATCAGGATGTAGGGCTGCGAAGTAAACTGAGCCACCGCCACGACAGCGGTCCTGACGTCATATGCGGCGTTGGCACGGCTTACCACCGCGGTATTGACCACCGCGCTGTTGGAGCTGACCAGCAACGTGTAGCCGTCTGGAGCAGCCTTGACCAGCACGTCCATGGCCACGACCCCGCCAATTCCGGAGGCCATATTCTCGGTGACAAAAGTGTGCCCCCAGCGATCTGCCAGCCGGGAAATGATGAGGCGCGCAATGATGTCAGTGCCGCCTCCGGCTGACGAACCGACAATAACCCTGACCGGCTTGGCGGGATAGTTGCCGGGCAATCCGGCAGGCTTTTGCGCCAACGCCGATGGTGCCGCGCACCCCAGCGCCATCAACATCGCCAACAAAGCAGATCGAACCAGTCGATTCCTCATCCACGCGAAGTACCTGCAGTCATTCGTGACCAGCATGTGGCGATCCTCCTCCGGTGAGAGAGACATTTTGTCACCGCATGATAGATGAACAGGCCACATATCAAGCTGACCGGATGGACAAACCAGATTTGCATTTTTCCATGTGCGTGCCCGCCCGCCCCTATCAGCCGCAACCCCATGTGCAGGAACGTGCCCGGATGCAAGTCCTATCGTGGCTGTGTCCCCGGCAATTACAATCACGGCTGCGCCAATCTCAAAGGAAGTTCCATGTCCGCAGGCCACGGCCACGTTGATCCGTCCAACAAGCACATCGCGCTGCTCATTTCGGTGCTGGCGCTGGTGCTCGCCTTTTCCGAAACCCTGGGCAAGAGCACGCAGACCGAGGCACTGATCGCCAATATCGAGGCCTCCAATCTATGGGCCTTTTTCCAGGCCAAGTCGATACGCCAGACCACCATACGCACCGCCGCCGAGGCACTGACGGCCCAGTCCAGCGCACAGTCCAGCGCACAGTCCAGCGAAGGTGCGCGCAAGCAGGTCGAGGCCTGGAACAAGACCGCCGACCGCTATCAATCCGAACCCGAAACCGGCGAAGGACGCAAGGAGCTGGCCGATCGCGCCAAGAAAGCCGAGGCAAAACGCGACAGGCTGCTCGCCGCCTACCACCAATACGAGCTGGCCTCGGCCGCCGTGCAAATCGCCATCGTGCTGGCCTCGGCATCCATCATCACCGGGACCGTGGTGCTGACCTGGATCAGCGGCGGCCTGGGTGTGATCGGCCTGTTGTTCTGCCTGCTGGGGCTGTTCGCGCCCACGGCCGTGCACCTGCTCTGAGAGGGTCAATATGAAATTCGGCGTGGTGCTGTTCAACAAGGGGCCACTGGCCAGTGCCAGCAATCTGGCCTTCATGGCCCGCCGCGCAGAGGCCCTGGGCTTCGATCATGTGGTGGTGACCGAGCACCTGGTCATCCCCAAGCGAGAGGGGGAGCAGGATCAGTACCGCTCGGTCAAGCCATCACAGCAGGGCGTGAAGGCAACGGAGCGCAAGGGCTGGGAAGCACTGCGCAACTACCACGAGCCCCTGATCACGCTGATGTACCTGGCCGGCCAGACTCAGCGCATACGCCTGGGCACCAGCGTCATGATCGCGCCCTATCGCAATCCGCTGGTCACCGCCAAGCAACTGGCCACGCTGGATGCGTTATCCGGGGGCCGGGCGTTCTGCGGCATCGGCGCCGGCTGGTGGCAGGACGAATTCGATGCACTGGGACTGGGCGAGCAGTTCAAGAACCGCGGTGCGCGCACCGACGAGTATCTGCGCATTTATCGCACCCTGTGGACCGAGGAAACAGCCTCCTTCGAAGGGCGCTTCCACCGCTTTCACGATCTGGAGTTCTCACCCAAGCCAGTGCAAAAGCCGCTGCCCATCTGGGTGGGAGGCAACGGCCCGCGCGCCATGCGCCGCGCGGCGGAACTCGGCGACATGTGGCATCCGCTGGCGCTGAAGAAACCCGGCCAGCTGGAGCCGGGGGACATTACTGCGCTGCGGCTACAACTCGACGAAATGCTCAGGACCGCCGGACGCGAGCCGAACAGCGTGGGCCTGGCCCTGCGCT
>CAXNIK010000355.1:0-3871 GCA_964202115.1 Burkholderiales bacterium | reverse complement strand
CGGGTTCCAGCTTCTTTCGCAAGCGGTGCACGTACACCTCGATGGCATTGGTGCTGACCTCCTCGCCCCATTGGCACAGGTGGTCCACCAGTTGCTCCTTGCTCACAATGCGCCCGGCACGCAGCATCAACACTTCCAGCAGGGCCAGTTCCCGGGCCGACAATTCGACCGGCTCATCATTGATCTGTGCCGTGCGGCCAACCTGGTCGTAGCTGAGTTGCCCATGCCGCAACAGCACCGAGGTGCCTGCCGTCCCGCGGCGCGTCAGTGCGCGTATGCGGGCTTCCAGTTCCGCCAGTTCAAATGGCTTGGCAAGATAATCGTCAGCGCCCAGATCCAGACCGCGCACCCGATCCTGGACACCGTCCAGCGCCGTGAGTATGAGCACCGGCACGTGGGAGTCGCGGCCGCGCAGGCGCTTGAGCACGTCCAGACCGCTCATGCGTGGCAGACCCAGATCAAGGATGAGCAGATCGAATTCGCTGGCTGTGAGCGCGCTGTCGGCTTCCACGCCGGTTTTCACCGCGTCCACCGCGTAGCCGGAATGCTTCAGGCTGCGCACCAGCCCATCGGCAAGGATGGGATCGTCCTCGGCGATCAAAACACGCATGGCACCTCCTCTTGGCGTTGCGGTTTTCTGTTCTTGTATCGCGCGCTGCAATGACGATGCAGTGTAGCAAATAGGCAGGGCCGGGCTATCAGGCTGAAATTATTATCATATTAATACTTGATATGTTTATGCATGGACATTAGCGATGCCTTTATTATCAATAGTGTCCGTCAATGAGGCAAATCGTCTCGTCAACCCATGCTGGGCGCACCCAAAAGAAAAAGGCCCGCCGAAGCGGGCCTTTCCTGATACAGCTAATGCAGGCGCGGACTGCTACATGCCCATATCGCCCATGCCGCCCATACCACCCATTCCACCCATGCCGCCCATGTCGGGCATGCCGCCCTTGGGCTTGTCTTCCACCAGCTCGGCAACGCCGCAGTCGGTGGTCAGGATCAGGGAAGCAACCGATGCTGCGTTCTGCAGCGCGGTGCGGGTCACCTTGGTCGGATCGACCACGCCCATTTCGACCAGGTCGCCATAGGTTTCGGTCTGGGCGTTGAAGCCGTAGTTGCCCTTGCCTTCAACAACCTTGTTCACCACCACGGAGGGCTCGGAACCGGCGTTGGAGACGATGGCGCGCAGCGGCTCTTCGATCGCACGGGCAATGATCTTGATGCCGGCGTTCTGCTCGTCGTTGTCACCCTTCAGCTTGTCGAGGACGGAACGGGCACGCAGCAGCGCAACGCCGCCGCCGGCCACGATGCCTTCTTCGACGGCCGCACGGGTTGCGTGCAGCGCGTCTTCGACGCGGGCCTTCTTTTCCTTCATTTCGATTTCGGTCGAAGCGCCAACCTTGATCAGGGCAACGCCGCCGGCCAGCTTGGCCACGCGTTCCTGCAGCTTTTCCTTGTCGTAGTCGGAAGTGGCTTCCTCGATCTGGGTGCGAATGTTCTTCACACGCGCTTCGATGGACTTGGCTTCGCCGGCACCGTCGATAACCGTGGTCTCTTCCTTGGCGATTTCGATCTTCTTCGCCTGGCCCAGATCCTTCAGGGTGACTTTTTCCAGCGTCAGGCCGACTTCTTCGGCGATGACCTGGCCGCCGGTCAGGATGGCGATGTCTTCCAGCATGGCTTTGCGGCGATCGCCGAAGCCCGGGGCCTTGACCGCGCAGGTCTTGAGGATACCGCGCAGGTTGTTCACCACCAGGGTGGCCAGTGCTTCGCCTTCGACGTCTTCAGCGATGATCAGCAGCGGGCGGCTGGCTTTGGCAACTTGCTCGAGCAGGGGCAACAGGTCACGGATGTTGGAAACCTTCTTGTCGTACAGGAGTACGTAGGGATTTTCCAGAATGGCGATCTGCTTGTCCGGGACGTTAATGAAGTAGGGCGAGAGGTAACCGCGGTCGAACTGCATGCCTTCGACCACTTCCAATTCGCTCTCCAGGCCCTTGCCGTCTTCAACGGTGATGACGCCTTCCTTGCCAACCTTGTCCATGGCATCAGCGATGATTTTGCCGATCTCGGCATCGGCGTTGGCGGAAATGGCGCCGACCTGGGCGATTTCCTTGGAGGTGGTGCAGGGCTTGGATATCTTCTTCAGCTCTGCAACCACGGCCGTAACGGCCTTGTCGATGCCGCGCTTCAGGTCCATGGGGTTCATGCCGGCGGCAACGTACTTCATGCCTTCGCGCACGATGGCCTGGGCCAGCACGGTTGCGGTGGTGGTGCCATCACCGGCCACGTCGGAGGTCTTGGAAGCGACTTCCTTGACCATCTGGGCGCCCATGTTCTGGAACTTGTCCTTCAGTTCGATTTCCTTGGCAACCGACACGCCGTCCTTGGTCACGGTGGGGGCGCCGAAGGAGCGCTCCAGCACGACGTTGCGGCCTTTGGGTCCGAGGGTCGCCTTGACAGCGTTGGCGAGGATGTTGACGCCTTCCAGCAAGCGGTGCCGGGCGTCCTCGTGGAAACGTACGTCTTTTGCAGCCATGTCTTTAACTCCTGTGCTTTGTTAGTTGAGGCGCTCAGTTAAACCAACTACGCCACGATGCCCATGATGTCGTCTTCGCGCATCACGAGGTATTCGATGTTTTCGATCTTGACCGTGGTGCCGGAGTACTTGCCGAACAGAATGCGGTCGCCGACCTTGACGTCCAGGGGACGGGTCTTGCCGTCTTCCAGGATCTTGCCGTTGCCGATGGCAATGACTTCGCCCTGATCGGGCTTCTCGGCGGCGTTGTCGGGAATCACGATGCCGCCGGCGGACTTGCTTTCACCTTCGATGCGCTTGACCACGACGCGGTCATGCAAGGGACGAATTTTCATGAACTCTCTCCTGTTTAACACTATGAGTTAGTAACCACTGACGCAAAGAGGCGCCAGGATTGGATTTCAGAAAGCTGGCACTAGGGCTGTTAGCACTCGCCTTTCGTGAGTGCTAATAATAAGGCTTTGTACGCGGGATTTCAAGAGGGATTAAGCGCAGACTTCCTCATGGACTTGAGAAAGTCCGGCTTCCAAGCCTGTTTTTCCAAAAGAAACTTGAAATCAGCCCATCCGCCAACCATGTAGTTAAACCATGAAATACAAAGACTATTACGCCACCCTGGGCGTGGAACGGACCGCCTCCGAGGCCGACATCAAGAAGGCGTACCGCAAACTCGCGCGCAAATACCATCCTGATGTCTCCAAGGAAAAGAATGCCGAGGAGCAATTCAAGGAGGTCGCCGAGGCCTACCAGACCCTGTCGGACAAGGAAAAGCGTGCCGTCTACGATCAATTGGGCCGGCATAACCAAGGCGAGGACTTCCGGCCGCCTCCGGGCTGGGAGACGCAGTTCAGCCAGGGCGGCGTCGACGGCGCGGACCTCGGTGGCATCGACCTGGGAGATCTGTTTGAGATGTTCGGGCAGCGGGCCCAGGGCCGGCCAGGCCAGGGCGGCCGTGGCGCGAGCTATTCCGCTCCGGGTCAGGATTTCGAGGCCAGCACGACGTTGTCGCTGGAGGATGCCGCCAAGGGTACGGAGCTGAGCCTGCAACTGTCCGCCACTGAAATAACGCCTGATGGCCGCATGCAGCGCTCACCGCGCACGGTGCGGGTCAGAGTGCCCAAGGGCGCGACTGATGGACAAAGACTGCGGGTGCCCGGCAAAGGCGGGCCTGGATTCAATGGCGGGCCTCCCGGTGACCTCTACCTCAATATCAAGCTTCGCCCTCACCCGCTGTTCCGGGCTTCCGGGCATGATTTGTATCTGGACCTGCCCATCGCGCCATGGGAGGCCGTGCTTGGCACCGGCGTCGAGGTGCCTACCCTGGAG
>CAXNIK010000354.1:0-3901 GCA_964202115.1 Burkholderiales bacterium | reverse complement strand
CACCTTCGCCCATCGCTCCACCCGCAATGGCAGCATGCACGCCTGCGGCCATGATGGGCATACGGTGATGCTGCTCAGTGCCGCTCGTCATCTGGCCGCGAGCCGCAATTTCGACGGGACAGTGCATCTGATTTTCCAGCCGGCCGAGGAAGGCCTGGGCGGCGCCACCAGCATGTTGAGCGACGGCCTCTTCCAGCGCTTTCCATGCGATGCCGTGTTCGGCATGCACAACATGACCGGCCTGCCGGTGGGGAAATTTTCCATCCGGCCCGGCCCGAGGATGGCGGGCGGGGCCTTTTTCGACATCACCATCACCGGACGCGGCGCCCATGGCGCGCGTCCGCATCTGAGCGTGGATCCGGTGTTCATCGCCTGCCAGATCACCACCGCCCTGCAGGGCATCATCTCGCGCAATGTCGATGCCGCAGAGGCCGCGGTGCTGAGCGTCACACGGATCAGCGGCGGCGATGCCTACAACGTCATCCCGGAGACAGCCGTCATCGGCGGCACGGTGCGCGCCTTCAACCCGGACACCATGAAACTCATCGAAGCCAATATGCGGCGCGTCGCCAAGGGTGTGGCCGAGGGTTTCGGTGCCACCGTCAGCATGGATTTCAGGTTGCAGTTCGTGCCGCTGGTCAACCATGCCGCCGAAACCACTTTCATCGCCGATGCGGCGGCATCCATCGTGGGGGAAGAGAACGTGGATCGCGACCGCGCCCTGGTTATGGCCTCCGAGGATTTCGGCTTCCTGCTAGAGGCCTGCCCCGGCGCCTTCATCTTCATCGGCAATGCCGGCGCGGATGGCACGGGGTCATCACCGGTGCACACGCCCACCTACGATTTCAACGACGATGCCCTGCCCCTGGGTGCTGCACTCTATGTGAAGCTGGCAGAAACCAGGCTCGCTCGCACGGCGTAGCTGCGCCAGTGCACCAGCCCCGCGTCTAGCCAGCCGCCCCTGGCCCGCGCCTAGCCGCCCTTGGCGGCGGCCTCGGCCGCTTCCTGGGCCACTTTGGCCGCCACCTTGGCGCGCATCTGCCTGGCCTCCTCAAGCGAGGGACCGCCGCCTGCCTCGAGATCGACTTCGATGTTTTCCATCAGGCGCGCGGCCATCATGTAGAAGCCAATGGTGATCATGAGCTCCATGGTCTGGCGTTCACCCAGCATGGCCACGGTCGCGTCGAACACGTCCTTGTCGGCCTTGACCTTGAGCACCACCTGCTCGGTGAAGCGCAGCACCTGTAGTTCACGCGCATCGAACAGGGCGGGGTCCGCGCCCTGCTCCGCGCCGGCGATCTTTTCGGCTGACAGACCGACGGTGGCGGCAACCCGGCGATGCTGATGCGACTCGTAGGCGCAATGGCTCAGGGTCCCAACCTTGAGGATGGCAAGTTCACGCAGTTCCGGAGGAAGTTCCGCTTCGAAGAGGATGCCGCGGCCCAGGGTGAACCAGCCCGGCATGAAGGTCGGCGCATGCCCCAGCATCCTGAAGAAGTTCAGCGGCAGCCGGTCTTCCAGCATCTTGCGAACCTGGGGACTCAGCTTTGCGGGATCGGGGTAAGGCAGACGCGGCATGTCACGCTCCGGATGTATGGGATTGCCGTCAGGTCACAGCCGCTCGAATATGGCTGCGATGCCCTGCCCGCCGCCTATGCACATGGTCACCAGCGCATACCGCTTGCCGGTGCGCTGCAATTCGTACAGGGCCTTGACGGTGAGGATGGCGCCGGTGGCGCCGATGGGATGACCCAGGGCCACGGCACCACCGTTGGGATTGACCTTGGCCGGATCCAGATCGAGGTCGCGGGTCACGGCCATGGCCTGCACGGCAAAGGCCTCGTTGGATTCGATCACGTCCATGTCGGCGGGCTTCAGACCTGATTTCTCGAACACGCGCCTGACTGCTGGGGTCGGTCCCAGGCCCATCAGCTGCGGCTCGACACCGGCGTGGGCATAGGCCACCAGGCGCGCCAGCGGCTTGCAGCCGGACTTCTGCGCCGCACCGGCTTCCATCATGACGATGGCTGCGCCGGCGTCATTGATCCCGGAGGCATTGCCGGCGGTCACCGTGCCGTCCTTCTTGAACGCCGCCCGCAGTTTTTGCATGTCCTCGGGTTTCACCTCCGGGCGCACATGCTCGTCGGCGGCGAACATGACGCTGCCTTTGCGCGATTTCACCTCGACCGGCACGATTTGGCTGGCGAAGTAGCCCTGGGCGATGGCCTGCGCCGCGCGACGATGGCTCTCCACGGCAAAGGCATCCTGCTCTTCGCGCGTGATGCCGTACTTCGCGGCGATGTTCTCCGCGGTGATGCCCATGTGGCCGTGGCCGAAGGGATCGTGCAGCGCCGCGGTCATGGCGTCGATCACCACCGCATCGCCCATGCGCTGCCCCCAGCGTGCCGAGGGCAGGAAATAGGCCGCGCGGCTCATGCTCTCGGCTCCGCCGCCGACCACGCAATCGGTGTCGCCCAGCAGGATGTGCTGTGCCGCCGACACGATGGCCTGCAGCCCGGAGCCGCACAGCCGGTTGACGGTCAGGCAAGGGGTGCCCACCGGCAGGCCGGCATCGATGGCGGCAACGCGGGACAGGTACATGTCGCGCGCCTCGCCGTGAACGACGCTGCCCATGACGACATGGCCGACCGTGGCCGCATCGACCTTGGCCCGTACCACCGCCTCGCGTATCGCGATCGATCCCAGCGCCGTGGGCGGGATGTCCTTCAGCGATCCGCCGTAGTCGCCAATGCCCGTGCGAGCGCCGCTCAGTACCACCACTTCGCGTTGTGCCATGTTGTCTCCCTGCTTCTATGTCCGGCGTGCCGGAGGAAGCCGCGCCCACAGGTCATGGGTGTCGGCCTTGTTGATTTTGACGTCTGCAAATTCGCCAACCCTAAGGTCGCCTGCCTTCAAGCCGCCAGCGCTTTCAATATAGACCAGCCCGTCGATTTCCGGAGCGTCCGCGCTGGATCGGGCAATCGCCTGGCCCTGTTCATCGATCTCGTCCACCAGCACGCGCAGGGTCTTGCCCACCTTGGCCTTGAGCCGGCGCGCACTGATTTTTTCCTGCAACTGCATCAGCCGGCCGCGGCGCTCCTCGCGCACTTCCTCCGGCACGGCATCGGGCAATTCGTTGGCCTTCGCGCCTTCCACCGGCGAATAGGCAAAGCAGCCGACGCGATCCAGCTCGGCTTCGGTGAGGAAATCCAGCAGTTCCTGGAACTCCGCCTCGGTCTCCCCGGGAAAACCGGCGATGAAGGTGCTGCGTATGGTGAGCTCGGGGCAGATGGCGCGCCAGGCGCGTATGCGCTCAAGATTGGCCTCGGCATGCGCCGGCCGCTTCATGAGCCTGAGGATGCGCCGGTTGGCATGCTGGAAGGGCACGTCCAGATAGGGCAGCACCTTGCCTTCGGCCATGAGCGGAATCGCATCGTCGACGCTGGGATAGGGATAGACGTAGTGCAGGCGCACCCACACGCCGAGTTCGCCCAGCGCCGTCGCCAGCTCGGTCATGCGCGTCTTCAGCGGCTTGCCACCCCAGAAGCCGGTGCGGTAGCGCAGGTCCACGCCGTAGGCGCTGGTGTCCTGGGAGATCACCAACAGCTCCTTCACCCCGGCCTTGACCAGGTTTTCCGCCTCCTGCATGACCTCGCCTATGGGCCGCGACACCAGGTCGCCGCGCATGGAAGGAATGATGCAGAAGGTGCAGCGGTGATTGCAGCCCTCGGAAATCTTCAGGTAGGCATAGTGGC
This sequence comes from Burkholderiales bacterium, assembly GCA_964202115.1. Classification (GTDB taxonomy): domain Bacteria; phylum Pseudomonadota; class Gammaproteobacteria; order Burkholderiales; family SG8-39; genus CAIYPG01. Next base: position 146 of record CAXNIK010000354.1, on the reverse strand, counting down.
GGGGTGTGAGTTTGATCCCCTGCGGCGGCACCAGGCTGGTGAAGGGATTGGCGGTCTCCTCCAGCGGCTGCGGCAGGTGCTTGTGGACCGCCGCCATGACTTCATCGGCGGCGTGAGGGCCGGTGACCGCCAGCACTTTCGGATGC
>CAXNIK010000353.1:0-3902 GCA_964202115.1 Burkholderiales bacterium | reverse complement strand
CGCATGCGCCAGCGCTCCAGCTGGTGCTGCTCGGCGGTGGCCTCGCGCGACACGCCGTCCCACTCGCGCAGCTTCTCGCGGATGGGCTCGGGGTCGATGTTCCGCATCAGCCGGCCGATGAACTGCAGGTGGCGGCGGCGTGCCTCGTGCTTGGTGATGGTGCGCGAGTCGCGCACCGCATCCAGCAGGTCCTCGGAGAGCGGCAGCGTGGCCAGTTGCTTGTTGTTGAGTTCCACCAGGCGCTCGCCCAGTTCCTGCAGATCGTGCATTTCGCGCTTGCGCTGCGTCTTGCTGACCAGGGAGTCGTCGTTGATGGCGTCGTCGGGGTGCTTTTTCCGCATGAAGGGGCAGGCCGGGGGCCTGATTCCGGTGGGCTGTTTCGCGGCTGTTATGATACCGGCTTTTCCGCTTCCTCCCCCTCTTCCTCACCCTTCTTGTAAGCACACATAGACAGATGGCCAAGACTCTCGACAAGACGACGCGTTCCGGCGCACGCTTCACCCAGCCATTGGCGGCGCTCCAGGACATCGCCGCGGATGTGCTCAAGCACGCGCGCGAGCACGGCGCGAGCGCCTGCGAGGTGGATGCGTCCGAGGGCTATGGCCAGACGGTCACGGTGCGCAAGAACGAAGTGGAGAACATCGAATACAACCGCGACAAGGGCGTGAGCGTCACGGTCTACGTTGGCAAGAAGAAGGGCCACGCCAGCAGCTCGGACTATTCCCCGCAGGCCATACGCGACACCGTGGACAAGGCGCTCACCATCGCGCGCTTCACCGCCGAGGACGATTGCGCCGGCCTGGCCGATGCCGAGCTGATGGCCGGTCCGGAGGCGAAACGCGAACTGGACATGTTTCATCCCTGGAACCCGTCGGTGGAAGAGGCCATCACCATGGCCAGGAAATGCGAGGCCGCGGCCTTCAGGCTGGATCGGCGCATCACCAACTCCGAGGGCGCCAGCGTCTCATGCCAGCAGTCGCAGTTCGTGCTGGCCAACAGCCACGGCTTCATGGCCGGCCTGCCCAGCTCGCGCCACTACATTGCCTGCGCCGTGATCGCCGGCGAAGACGGCAAGATGCAGCGCGACGACTGGTATGTGTCGCAGCGCTCAGCAGACGACCTGCCTCGTCCGGAGGCGGTGGGTGATTACGCCGGCCGGCGGACGCTGGCGCGCATGCGCAGCCGCAAACTCAAGACCATGCAGGTGCCGGTGCTGTTCGAGGCGCCTCAGGCGGGCGGGCTGATTTCGCATTTCGTCTCCGCCGTGTCCGGGGGCAGCCTGTATCGCAAGTCGAGCTTCCTGCTGGACAGCCTGGGCAAGCCGGTGTTCTCGCCCGTGATCAATATTGCCGAGCGGCCGCATCTGCCGCGCGCCCAGGCCAGTTCCTGGTTCGACGATGACGGCGTGGCCACGCGCGATCGGGACGTGGTCAGCAAGGGCACGGTGCAGGGCTATTTCCTTGGCAGCTACTCGGCGCGCAAGCTTGGCATGAAGACCACGGCCAACGCCGGAGGCAACTACAACCTGGTGGTCGAGCCTGGAAAGGATGATCTGGATGCGCTCATCCGCAGGATGGGGCGCGGGCTGCTGGTCACCGAACTCATGGGGCAGGGCATCAATCTGGTGACCGGCGACTACTCGCGCGGCGCCAGCGGCTACTGGGTGGAGCACGGCGAGATCCAGTACCCGGTGGAGGAGATCACCATCGCCGGCAATCTGCGCGACATGTTCCGCGGCATCGTCGCCGTGGGCAATGACGTGCTGGACCGCGGCTCGCGCAGCACCGGGTCGATCCTGGTCGATAACATGACCATTGCAGGTAACTGAGGCAGGTAACTGAGGCAGGCAACTGAGGCCGCAGTAACCACGGCGCCGAAGCAGGAGGCAGCGGCATGCTGCGCTGGCTGAACAGCTTGATCGCATCATCGGCCGCCGGGCGGCGCAACGAGCGCGGCATTGCTCTTTGGCACAACGGCGACTATCGCGACGCCGAGCAGGTCTTTCGCGACATTCTCCGACGCACTCCAGGCTACGCTGCGGCCGCGAGCAACCTGGGCATGGTGCTGGCCGCGCAGGGCCGCATGGATGAGGCCCTGGCAAGCCTGCGGCATGCGGTGACGCTCGACCCGCGCCACGCCGGCGCACGCGTCAACCTGGCGGCCTTGTTGCAGCAGGGCGGGTGCACGCCCGAGGCGGTGGAGCACCTGCGCGAGGCGCATCGGCTGGCGCCCGAAGACGACACCGTCACCGCCAACCTGCTCAAGCCGCTCATGGACCTGTGCGACTGGCCCGCCGTGGCCGCCATGACCGGGGAATTCCGCCGTCTGGATGCGGAGCAACCGATGCAGAGTTGGGGCGCGCGACTGCTGCCTTTCGAGTCCGTGCTGCTGCCCTTTCCGGCGGATTTCCAGCTTCGCCTGGCGCGTTTTCACGCTGGTCGTGTCAGCGCGGGCCAGTCCCCGGGTACCCGTGGGGCGCCGCGGCGGCTGGCGCGCAAGGCAGAGGACGGCCGGCTTCGCATTGGTTATGTGTCCTCGGATTTTCGCGACCATGCCATGAGCCATCTGACCCTGGGCCTGTACGGGATGCACGACCGCTCCCGTTTCAGCATCCATGCCTACTCGCTGGGCGCGGACGATGGCAGCCGCTACCGCCGGCGCATTGCCGCGGACTGCGACCGTTTCACCGATGTGGCCGCCGAGTCCGATGCCGCGCTGGCACAGCGCATTGCCGGGGATGGCATCGACATCCTGGTCGACATGAATGCGCACACCGGTGGCGGCAGACCCGGCGTGTTTGCCCTGCGCGCGGCACCGGTGCAGGTGAACTTCCTGGGGTATCCGGGCACCTGGGGTGCGGATTTCATCGACTACATCATTGCCGACCGCGTCATCGTGCCCGAGGGCGCCGAGCACCACTACAGCGAGGCTGTGGTGCGCATGCCGGGCAGCTACCAGTGCACCGACAACACCCAGCCCATCGCCGCCGACTGCCCGCCGCGCTCGGCGCAGGGCCTGCCGGAACAGGCCTTCGTATTCTGCTGTTTCAACCGTCTGTTCAAGCTGGAGCCGGTGATGTTCGGCGTATGGATGGATATTCTGCGCGCCGTGCCTGGCAGCGTGTTGTGGCTGTCATCCGGAGAGGCACTGGCCGAGCAGCGCCTGCGCGAAGCTGCCGCTGCCGCCGGCGTGTCGCCGCAGCGCCTGGTGTTCGCCGGCTATGCCGCGAAACCGGATCATCTTGCGCGCCACCGTCATGCCGACCTGTTTATCGACACGCTGCACTACAACGCCCATACCACCGCCAGCGATGCGCTGTGGACGGGCTTGCCGGTGCTGACCTGCCCGGGTGAGACTTTCGCTTCGCGCGTCGGTGCCAGCCTGGTGCATGCAGTTGAAATGCCGGAGCTGGTCATGCCTTCGCTGGCTGCGTACAAGGAGGCGGCGATTCGCTACGCCACTGACGCCGCGTCACTGGCCGCGCTGAAGGACAGGCTCGCGCGCCAGCGTCTGAGCTGCCCCTTGTTCGACACGCAGGCCTATGTGCGCTCGCTGGAACAGGCTTACGCACGCATGCATGAGCAGGCGCTGAAAGGGGAGCGGGCGTCGTTTCAGGTGTGAGTGCAGCCGGACGCGTCAAACCTGCTGCCGAAACCACAGCAGCGACAGCACCGCGGCGACGATCACCAGCAGCGCCGCGGCCATGCCGAACAGCGCGCTGACTTCTGTTTCCGTGGCCTCCAGCGAGAACTTGGTGCTCAGCGAGGCATAGATTTTCTTCAGGTCCTCGGAGGTGCCGGCATGGTAATAGTCGCCGCCGGTGATGCTGGCGATGCCCTTGAGCGTGCCTTCGTCCAGAACCGAGAAAAAGGACATCCCACTGGGCAAGCCGCTGGCCTTGC
>CAXNIK010000352.1:0-3929 GCA_964202115.1 Burkholderiales bacterium | reverse complement strand
AGGACCACCACGAACTCGCTGGCAAGACCTGTTCCCCGCAGAAGCGTGGCGGTATAGGTGTCGAGGTGGCGGTCATTCTTCAGCAATGACTTGATGCGCTGGCGCGCCACAGGCACGTTTTGCGCAATGACTCGATGCCCTTGGAAGATGGCAGGCATTACGGAGGCCGTGCCCAAAATGCGCTTGGCGTCGAGCCGATCCACCAATCTGCAGAAGGCGGCGACTACGACGTCAGGAACGGGGTGTTCATCAATGTCCATAAAAGGTCATTCTTTGCTGAACACCTTGCGTTACGTCTTCACGTCAGGATGGTCACCCAGTGCCTCGCCAGCTAAGTCGGCCTCCACAGGGTCATGGACAACGGATTGATCGTTGGGCAGGTCAGCATCAAGCCCATCGCCGTCTGAATCCAGCATGGATGCCGCCGCAGCCTGCCGCAGGGCCTGCAACGGCGCCAAGCCCAGGCTATTGGCAGCCGACTCTGCATCGACCGCCGGGTACTTGCCGCGCTCAAGCGCCATGGAGATTTGATGAATGAATTGAGGTTTTAATTTCAAAGCAACCAAGTATGCGCACATCGCAGCTGCTGGGCCACCGTCCAAGACTTCCAGTCGAAGGATCGCAGACAACATGTGGCTTGGGTCTGCGGCTGGCCCGAACTGAATGGCCACCGAGAAGCGAAGATAGATGCCAATTGCCGTTGGTGTTAGTAGTGCATTGAATGCTCCAGCCGCTTCTTGAGAGAGCGCCTCGAATTCTAGTTGGAGCTCCGATGTCAAATATTTTGCATCCCCGTATTGCCGCTCGCGGTAGCGCTCCACTCTAACGTCCAGTTGCCTCCGCAGGTCCGACTCATCTGAAGGAACGGGTCGATCGCAATAAAAACTCGCCCAAAGGGCCGCGCAAACAATCGCGTGGGCACACGTTCCCTCCGTGGATCTTGCCGTATCGCTTTTCAGTATCTTCTTGGAATTTTCAAGGAAAATGCCAACGAGATCAGATCCCTGGACAGGACGGGCCGCGACCGACGCGGCCCGTCGTCCAAACGCATCCACCACCTCGGGCAACCATTTGCCCAACCCAAGAATACGAACAAACCTGACAGCGGATCGCTGCGTCAAATCCTGAGTCTGCTCGCTTACCCATTCGCGCCAAAGATGCTCGAATTTTGGAGCTTCTAACAAAATTGCCCCGGCCACCGCCTTTTCGTGAAATCCCTCCCAGTCTGCCGCCGTCAAAGGAAAAAAACACTTTACTGTTTCCAAGCACAGCGACAGATCTGGGTCATTCGGCCCAGACTCGTCTGGGAGACCCACGACTTGCCACTCCGGCAATAGTTCTGCGATAACAAAAGCGTGCGCGTCACCCAGATTGAACTGGGGTGCAGAGGCAAACAACTTATGGGCATTTGACAAAGGGGGAGATGTCTCTGAAATTTCACATACCCTGGCGGCCAGCATACGAATGCTTCCCTGGGCGCACAGAATTTGCCACTCCCACCTCGTCAAGACAACGTATTCCATGTTCCTCTCAGCCGATTTTTTCGAAAACGAAATGCTCTTTGGGCATCTCTTTCAAAAATGGATGCGGCACACCGTGGTACGACATGAACAAATCGCGACGACTGCGTGTCAACCCGACAAAGAAATGCTTCCGCTGCCATTCATCAGAGGAGAGTTTGAGGGGCTTCCCGTCTTCAAAGGAAATGTCGCTGGTAAGGCCGGGCAGGAACACAGAATTGAAGTCCAAACCCTTCGCACTCTTGTACGTCATCAGATAGCAAATCCGCTTGGTATCGCTTTCCGGCAGATCGCCGTTGTCGCTTCCCAGGAACTGAAGTGGAATGCGATTTTTCTGGAAATGGCTGTTGAACGCCGAATAGTCTGTTATGCGGCCTCGTTGCTCGCGCTGTGGCGGATTGGCCTTGCCCTCGGCTCTCGCGACCGCACAGGCAAAATCATAAATTTCAGCATGGGTTGGAAAAAGAACGGCAGATGGTCTTCCAACCGTGCTCACGACCTTGGACTTGCTCCAGACCCAAGCGACCTCTTTGGCCTGCGTGCTGGCTGCAACCATGTGGACGTCCACATCATCGACGATCGAAACCTGCGCCCCACGCATAACTTTCGCCCATGGGTAAATGGTCGATGCAATTTCGAAAGTCTTCTCCGATAGCCTGTAGATGTGTTTGAGTTTGTTGCTCTTTGTCCCCAGAACCTCAGGCAGGTCGCGTTGTTGGACGCGTTTGTGATAAAGCGACTGGGCCGGGTCCCCTGCCCAGATCGTGCGCCTGGCAAGCTTTTGAATTTTCCGGATTTTCTCTTCGGTTATGTCTTGCACTTCGTCAACGAACGCCCAGTCGTATTTTTCCGTTTGGCTGACGAACGAATCGACCGTGAAAATATCTACATTGTCATCTCCCAGTCCTGACGCAACGAGGTCTTTCAGGGCATGTGTGTATGTTACGAAGCAAAGTGACGCTTGCTTGTTCTTTGCACGCAGTTTCTTTACGGCATGAGTCAAGACAATAGTCTTTCCAGTCCCTGCATAACCCTCGATCCAGTGCGAACCAGTGCCGGTGACGACTTCTTCAAGAATTGCTTCCTGTGTCGTATCCAGGGCGTCAAGCGAAATCATCCAGTGCACGGTAATCCTCCGAACTTCAAATGGCCACGTTCAGCCTGTACGCAAATAGTTAGTGACTTGGTGACTCGTCTGACACACGCGGCGTGAAGAACAATCACAGATAAGCAAATCGACGGACATATTAGCGCGTATAGAAAAGGTCTCAAGGCTTACTCGACTCCAGACTACTTCTTCATATGCTTGCGAATCGTTTCGGCGCTGCGCCCCAGTGGATTCGCGGTCTTTGCGATTTGCAGGGAGCACCACACATCAGACTTGTCCCGGTGTTTGTGCTTGAGGACACGGTATGCCGTCTGCCAGCGCTCGTGCATGGCCTGCGTATTCAGTTTGCGCGCCTCGCGCCGGGCCGTGGATGATTGGCGGTGCCCTGCTGCTTCCGACATCGGTGGCAGATCCACCATGCCCTGGATTGCGGCCCGGTCGATGATGGGGTGGTTACCTTCGAAATTGACAACCTCGCTCAATGGGAGCGAGTGCCCGGATACCTTCAGTGATACCGGCGCAGCGGAATCCAATTTCAGAGCGCCCAGCCGCTTCTTGCCTTGCAGGTTCCCGAGCGTGAAGACGCCACTTGCCTGGTCCCGCTCCGGTTTTCCTTTGAACCCGAGTGCGCCGGTTAGCCAGCGTGCAAGCTGCGCGTCCGTGACCTGCCATTGCCGCAGTCGCGACAGGTGGATCTTCACCCGCCCCAAGCCGGGGGGTTCATCGCAGGCCACATAGGCCCGCGCCGGCTGACCGTTCCGCGCGGGCAGCACATGCACGGGCTTGAAGCAGTTTTCCTCACAGCCGGAGCATTCCACCATCGTCGCCGCCGCAATGGGGGCGACCAATCCTGCCTCCTGCAAGGCCTCGATCGCACCCTTCGGCCATCGACGCACCTGTTCCCAGGCGAGGACGGTATCGCCCTCGGGTCCGAGGCGCTGCAGAATCTCCTGCAGCACGTCCGCTAGTGTCATGCGGCGCCGCTCGCCGGTTCGGCTTCCGGCGTTATCAGTTCGATGCCGGAGTCGGCAAGCATGGTGCGGATAATCCCGTCCCGCCCATCGTGGCGCAGCGCGCACCAGTTGGGATAGCTGATCTTGAAGTTGCGAATCCGACTGCGCGTCCCGGGCGTGCGGGTGAACGTCACGGCGATCTTCGCCTGGGTGACGTGATAAGGCGGCAGGGTGAGCTTATCCATCAGGTCATAGACCGCCTTCGGGTCTTGTTTCGGTTCGGCTTCCACCGTGACACGGCGTTTCTTCCCGCTCATCAGGCTCAAACGAAGGCTGCGCACCGCCACC
>CAXNIK010000351.1:0-3934 GCA_964202115.1 Burkholderiales bacterium | reverse complement strand
AACCCCACTTGCATCCTTCACTTTGAGCATTTTCAACCCCTTTTTCCAGACACGATTTAACCCCAAATTCGTGTCCAGAAAAATCGGAGCCGGCGCACGCTACCATCCGGGTAAGCTGAACAGTTACAAATGGTGGTAGATTCCGACCTTCCCGACGTTTCCCGCAAGAAGGGCGCCATGAGAAGACTTGCCGCAGCAACCTTGTTTCTGAGTCTGATCCAGATTGTCAATTTCGCTTCCGCACAGGATTTTCCCAACAGGCCCCTGCGGATCTTCACCGCCGATGCGGGCAGTGGCAACGATCAGCTGACGCGCCTTGTGGCACAGGCCATTGCTCCCGCGTTGGGGCAGCCGGTGGTGGTGGAAAATCGGGGAGCCACGCTAAGCGCCATCACCACGGCCAAGGCGCAACCTGATGGCCACACCATGGTTTTCGCTGCGAGCGCGCTGTGGCTGGCGCCGTTTGTCGAAGAAGTGTCATATGATCCGTTGAAGGACTTCGCACCCATCTCCATGGTGTCGAACCAGCCAGTGGTTGTCGTCGTGTCCCCTTCGCTGCCGGTCAATTCCATGAAGGAATTGATTGCCTTGGCGAAAGCAAAGCCTGGCGTACTCAATTACGGATCGAGCGCAACGGCGACGGTTAGTCACCTGGCTGGCGAACTGATGAAATCGATGGGGGATATCGACATCGTACGGATCCCCTTCAAGGGCGTCCTGCCGGCTGTGACCGCGGTGATGGCGGGCCAGGTTCAGGTGACATTTCCCACCCTTGCCGGAGTGGTCTCGCTCGCAAAGGCCGGCAAGATAAAGCTGCTGGCGGTTTCCGGCCTGACAAGATTGGCGGTGGCGCCTGACCTGCCCACCATCTCCGAGTCGGGGCTGCCCGGATTCGAAGTGATGTCCAGGGCCGGGTTACTGACGACAGGAAGAACCCCTGCGGCAGTCATTAACCGTTTGAACAAGGAAATTGTCGCGGCGATCAGAAGCCCCGACATCGAGAAAAAGATTCTGGCCCTGGGTTCCGAGCCGAATGCCGGAACCCCGGAGGAGTTCAGGGACAGGATCGAAAAGGATATGGCCAGGATGGGAACCCTTATGAAAAGCCCGAACTGGAAGTAGACGGTGCCCGTTCGCACCATTTGTCATTGCAAGGAGGAGTGTCATGAGTGCTGCAGTACTACCGTTCGTTCTCCCGAGTCAGGAAGCCATCAACGACGCGGAGATAGCACAACGATGGCTTTCATCGCTGGACCGCGCCTTGAACGCCCGGGACAAGGCGGCCGTCGCCGCGCTGTTCGCACCGGATGATTGCCATTGGCGTGATGTGCTCGCGTTCACCTGGTTCGTCACCCCTCACCGGGGCGCGAAGGAGATCGGAGCCGCAATGGTAGACAGACAGGAAACCACCCAGGCGCGCGGCTTCGCCATTGCCGAGGGACGCACCCCGCCGCGCCGCATGAAGCGGGCAGGCATTCCGGTCCTCGAGGCAATCTTCTCGTTCGAGACCGCCGTCGGTCGCGGTTTTGGCGTCCTGCGCCTGAAGGCGGACAAGCCCACGGAAGCATTCCAGCTCCTGACCAGTCTGCATGAATTGAAGGGCTTCGAAGAACAGGTGGGTCATGACCGGCCCACCGGGGAGGCGCATTCGCGCAACTTCGGCGGCATGAACTGGAACGATATCCGGAACAAGGCCCAGCTCTATGACGACCGCGAACCCGCGGTGCTCGTGGTCGGCGGCGGCCAGGCCGGGCTGACCGTGGCTGCCCGCCTGGTCCGCCTGGGCGTGGATACGCTGGTGGTCGACAAGTATGAACGTGCCGGTGACTGCTGGCGCAAGCGCTACCACTCGCTCGCCCTGCACAACTACACCGATTTCAACCACCTGCCCTATATGCCCTTTCCGGCCACCTGGCCGTCGTATCTGCCCAAGGACATGATTGCCAACTGGTTCGAGGCCTATGTGATGGCCATGGAACTCAACTACTGGGCGAGCACGGAGTTCATCCGCGGCAGCTATGACGACGCCACCGGGACGTGGAATGCGGTGGTTCGCCGTGGTGATGGAACCGAACGCACCCTGCATCCCCGCCACCTGATTCTGGCCGGCGGCCTGAACGGCAAGCCCAGCACACCCAACATACCCGGACTCAAGGATTTCAAGGGGGAGGTGATGCACAGCGGCGAGTTCAGCACCGGGGCCAAGTGGCGCGGCAAGAAGGCTATGGTCTTCGGCACCGGCAACAGCGCCCACGACGTTGCCCAGGATCTGCACAGCCACGACGTCGATACCACCATCGTCCAGCGCGGCTCGACCACGGTGGTGAGCGTCAATCCCAGCGCCAAGCTCATCCATGCCAGTGCCCTGGACGGCACGCCGCTGGAAGACTCCGATCTGATCGCCACCACCAACACCTTGCCGGTGATGAAGCTCAACCTGCAGACGATTTCCGCGCGCATGGTCGAGCTGGACAAGGAGCTGATCGCCAACCTGATTGCCTGCGGCTTCAAGTGGGACATGGGCGAAGACAACACCGGCCATCAGATGAAGATCCGCAAGCGTTCCGGCGGCTACTACCTGAACATCGGCGCCTCGGAACTGGTCATCAGCGGGGAAATCGGCCTGTTGCAGTACGAGCAGATCGAAAAAATCGTGCCCGAAGGCGTGCTGCTCAAGGACGGAACAATCAAACCCCTGGACCTCATGGTGCTGGGCACGGGTTTTCAACCGCTGGAGACATTGGTGCGCGAATTGCTCGGTGACAAGGTCGCGGACAAAATCGGACGCGTGTGGGGCCTTGGCCCGGATGGCGAGATGAACAACATGTGGAAACGCACCGCTCAGGAGGGCCTGTGGCTGGTAGGCAGCGGCCTGGCGGTATGCCGGCAGTATTCGCGAGTCGTTGCTCTGCAGATCAAGGCCGTGGAAGAAGGGCTGATATCGAAGAAGCGCTAGCCATCCAAGTGCTAGCCATCCGGTGGCGAAGGAGAGGGAGCAATATGCAATCGGCAGAGCAATGTGACAGAGTGACAGGATGACGCAGGGGAGGGATCTCACCTGCGACGTGCTGGTGGTCGGCATGGGATTCAGCGGACCGGTGGCCGCATTGCGCTCCCTGGAATGCGGCGCGAAGGTGATCGCGATCGACAAGCAGCCCCGGGGTTGGTGGACCCCGGGTGGGGCCATGATGATTCACTCGGAGCTGCACGTGGCCTTGTGCAGCATGTCGGCGCCCGAGTCGAGGCTCATGGAGCAGATGAATGCGGTCACCGACGGCATGATCCCCCGCGGCTTGCAGGAAGCCACCGCGCGCAACGCCGGCCGGGCCATCCAGTGGCTGATCGGTCATGGCGCCGAATTCGTGGAAGCCCCGGGACAGGAGTTCCGTTTCAAGCCCCAGCCGCCGAGCCGCGTCTGGGCGCGCATCAAGGCGGGCGGCATCCATGACCAGGCGAGGTATGGATTCAAGCAGCTCGTGCTCAAGCTGGAGGCCGGGATCAAGGCGCTTGGCGGCACCATCCTGTACGAAACCAAGGCCGTCAAGGTGCTGACCGATGACAACGGGTCGGTGACCGGCCTCAAGGTCCAGGACGCGCGCGGCCGGTTCGACATCAAGGCGAAGGCGGTCATCCTGTGCACCGGTGGCTATGAACAGAATGGCGAGATGCTGGTGAAGTATCTCGGTCCGCGCGCCGACGAGATCATCCGCTACGTGGGGCCCTGGGGAACGGGGGACGCCTACCGCCTGTGCGCCGAGCTCGGGGCCCAGACACGCTCGATGAATTACGCCGCCCTGTCGCATTACTACTCCATCGATGCCCGGAAAAAGGACGATCTGCTGGGTGCCTACCTCGAGGCCGCGGGCATACAGGGCATCATCGTCAACAGGAACGGCCAGCGCTTCGTCGACGAGGGACTCGGCCAGCGGTACGT
>CAXNIK010000350.1:0-3940 GCA_964202115.1 Burkholderiales bacterium | reverse complement strand
TCGAAGCGCCGCGCACGCTCCAGTTGTCCCCGCTCCTTCGGCGCTTCGAGTTCATTCGGCTCCTGGGTGCGCCAGCCGCGCGCGACCGACTGGAAGGCGTAGATCAGGATGGCCTCGCTGATGACCCCGGCCTGCCGTAGCCGCATCAGCAGTGCAGCCCCGCTCACCCGGTAGAGCCGCTTGAGTTCGATCAGCTCCTTGTGCCCAAGCGCATTGCGATGCTTGCCGGCCTCACGCTGCAAATGCTCACGGGGGACGAGGAAAGCCCCCGCGAATACCGTGGCGGCCTTTTCCTCATCCCGGTCGGAGAGGCTGTCGGTGTCGATCAATCGATGAGCAAGCTCATGCGCAAGAGTCAATCGCCGGCGTTCGAGCGAAAAACGGCTGTTCACGACGATGACCGGCAACTCGGCCTGCTCATCCGGGCGCTTCACCAGGCAGGTAAACCCGGACACACGCTCCGGCAAGGGCACGGTCAGCACCTTGAGGCCCTTTTCCTCCAGCAATTCGGTCATGTCGGGAATGGGATCGAAACCCAGGTTCCATTTGTCCCGCACCTCCCCGGCCAGTTTTTCCGCATCGGCGGGATCACCGAGCTTGCGCGGTCTGGCTACGGGGCAATGCCAGTGCGCGCTGTCGAGTTCGAGCACGCGCTCGACCTGCAGATAGCGCTCGATCCATTCCAACACTTCCGTCTCGACCTGGGCGCGATCCCGGGCGCTGGTATTCGCCTTGGTGCGAAACTCCACGCCGGAGAGCGCAATCCCCTGCGTATCGAGCAGATAGCCGAGCGACACCCCCAACGCCTTTGAGAGGGCGAGCAGCACCCCTGAGCTAGGCGTGCTTTCCCCGCGCTCGTACTTGCCGATGGCCTGCGGCGTGACCTTCTCGCCCATCGCGGCGGACAGGTCCCGCAGCGAATACCCGGCCTTGCGCCGGGCCAGTCTCAGGCGGTCAGCGATCATGGTTGGCCTCTCCCTCAATAGTTTACAAAATACGAACTATTAATGTATTGTAAACTTTTGACCGGAATTCAGCAATTTCAACTTGGTCATACGCCTGTAACGCGCATCACCGCATTGGCGCTGACTTGAGAATCCAGAGCCTGCGTCGCTGCCAGGCGATCAACATCCTTCAGGCAATGGCAGCAAGTTCGGCAGCGGGGGCGAAGGCTTCCTTGGAACGATTTTGAGGGTCAGAGTCGCAGCCTGCCGATACCCAACCAGCCCTCTTCTCAAACCACAACCTTCTTCAACGAAATCTGCACTTCCTGTCCCAGCGCACTTGCTGCCTTGAACAGCGTAGTCAATTGCACCGCCGTGTAATCCGGATCAAGCAGGCGATCCAGTTGCGAACGACTGGTGCGCATGCGCTTGGCCAATTCGACTTTGGACATGTTGGATTTCTCCATGCTATCGGCCAGCGCTGCCGCGATGGCGCACTTCAGGGCGGCAGCCTGCACGTCTTCGTAGAGTTCCTGTTCGCGCAGGAAATCGTCAAAACTTGATCCGCGGTGCTTATTTGCCTTGGCCACTTTTCCAATCCTTCCAGCGATTTTCCGCCAGTTCAATGTGCCTGCCGGATCAACCAATCTTTTCACTCCACAACCGCCTCCCCCGCCCGCGGCATCAGCAGCCACAGCAGGACATAGAGCAGCACACCCGTTCCGCCCGCCAGCGCCAGCACAACGAAGGTCACGCGGAAGAACACCGGGTCGACCTTGAAGAATTCCCCGAGACCGCCGCAGACACCGGTGAGCTTCCTGTCGGTGGCGGAGAGGTGCAGTCGCGGCGGCTTGCGCGCGCCGGCTTCCACACTTTCGACGGCCGGCACCATGATCCACATGACCAGGTAGGCGAGCAGGCCAACTCCACCGCATAGGGTGGAGACAAGGAAGATCAGCCGGAACAGCAGCGGGTCCATATCGAAGTAGGCACCCAGTCCGGTGCACACGCCGGCAATCTTGCGCTCTGCAGTGATACGGACAAGCTTTTTCATGATGATCTCCTGATTCCAGGCCACACTATAGCCGGGCTTGGTTCATGCAATCGAAGCAAACGGTCCGTAAGCGCGCAGAACTCTCACGCCGGGTTCCTCTCAATTCACCTCGATCCCTGCGATAACATCACCCAATAATCTTCCCGGAGGAGGAGCCCGCCATGACCGAAACCCTGCCGCAGCCCGCGGAGAAGCCCGCCACGCCCCCCGAGGCGCTGCCCTTCGTCGCGCCCTGCCGCGAGTTGCCGGCGCTCGCGCCGCTTGGGTGGCTTTCGCGCGGCTGGGCCGATTACCGGGCGGCGCCCGGGGCGAGCCTCGCCTACGGCCTGCTCATCGTGCTGCTCTCGTGGCTGGTCACCGGCATCGGCCTCGCCTGGGGCAGCTACTGGTCGGCGCTTGTGCTGTTGTCGGGCTTTGTATTCGTCGCACCGTTGCTGGCGCTGGGCCTGTACGGCGTGTCGCGCCAGTTGCACGAGGGCAACGCATCCACGCCGCCTTCGCTGGCGGGAAGCCTTCTGTCCGTGCAGCGCTCTTTCGGCACCGTCATGGTGTTCGCCGTGGCGCTGCTGGTGCTGTTCCTGATCTGGGCACGCTCGGCCTCCCTGGTGCATGTGTTCTTTCCCGCGCAGGGCAGCGCCAACCTGGCCGAGATGGCGCTGTTCCTCGGCATCGGCACCGCCGTGGGCGCGGTGTTCTGCCTGCTCACCTTCGTCTTCAGCGCCTTCTCGCTGCCCATGATCTGCGACCGCGACGCCGACGCCGTCACCGCCATCGTCACCAGCGTCAACGCGGTGCTGCGCAACAAGCCGGCCATGGCGGTGTGGGCGGGCCTCATAGTGCTGCTGACGGCGGCCGGATTCGCCACGGCACTCATCGGCCTCGCGGTGGTCATACCGGTGCTGGGTTATGCCACCTGGCATGGCTACCGCGAGACCATCGACGCCAGCGCCTGGCCGAGGCACTCCGAGGACAATTAGGGGAGGAAGGCAGGGCCGATAGAATACCCACCCCGGTGAGCACACCTCACCTTCCCCATTGTCTCGGGTCTCGGCAGGACAAAGCATGCTGGCAATCATCGACGGCGCGAGTGCTGCGGAGCAGCGGGTGTTCAGCCGCCCGCGCCGCGTCATCAGCGCGGCGACGGCGGCGGAGGTGCCCGCGGCGCTGGAGGCGATCGCCCGGGAGCAGGCCGCGGGCTTCCATCTTGCGGGCTGGCTGGCCTATGAGCTGGGCTATGCGCTGGAGCCGCGGCTGCGACCACTGCTGCCGCAGCAACTCAAGGGGCCGCTGCTCAGGCTGGGCGTGTTCGATGCGCCCGCCACGCAAGCGCCCGCGCCCCGAGGCCGCGCCTGGGCGGGGGCGATGCAGCCGGAGTGGACCGAGGCGGAGTACTCGCCACGCTTTGACCGGGTGCGCACCTACATCGAGGCGGGCGATCTCTATCAGGCGAACCTGAGTTTCCGCTCGCATTTTCGCTTCGTCGGCGATGCCCTCGCCTTCTACGAGCGGCTGCGCGAAGCATCACAGGCGCCCTGCTGCGCCTATGTGGATGACGGCGAGCGGCGCATCGTCAGCCTGTCCCCGGAACTGTTCTTCACCTGCTCGGCCGGCCGCATCACGGCTCGGCCGATGAAGGGCACGCTGTCGCGACAGGGCGATGATGATCGGGAGCGCGCAGCGCTGGCGCACAGCGCCAAGGACCGCGCCGAGAACCTGATGATCGTCGATCTCATCCGCAATGACCTGGGGCGCATCGCCGCCACCGGCAGCGTGAAGGTGAGCGGCATGTTCGAGGTGGAAACCTACCCGACGCTGCACACCATGGTGTCCACGGTCAGCGCGACCCTGCAGAAGGACAAGGGCCCGGCCGACATCATCCGCGCGCTCTTTCCCTGCGGCTCGGTGACGGGCGCGCCCAAGATACGCGCCATGCAAGTGCTGC
>CAXNIK010000349.1:0-3943 GCA_964202115.1 Burkholderiales bacterium | reverse complement strand
GTTCCGTCCTCGCTGCCGGTGAAGACCATTTCGGAATGGATCGCCTACGTGAAGGCGCGGCCGGGGCAATTGATGTTTTCCTCATCGGGGCAGTGGAGCTCCTCGCATCTGTGCCTGGAGGACTTCAACGAGAGGAACGGTCTGAAGATGACCCATGTGCCGCATCCGTCCTCGCCGGCCGCCATGACTGGCGTCGTCGGCGAGCAGGTCGTCGCCTATTGTCCCGCGGGACCCGGCGTGCAGTCGGCTCCGGCAGGCAAGATCCGGGTGCTCGGGGTGACCTACCAGAAGCCGACCCGGCTGCTGCCCGGGGTGGCGCCCATTTCCGACTCGGTACCGGGCTTCGAGCTGCTGGGCTGGTACGGCATGCTGGCGCCCCTCAAGACGCCCGCCAATATCGTCGCCAGGGTCAACACCGATTTGCAGCGGGCGCTGGGCCTGTCGGACATTCAGGAGAAGTTCATCGGCATGGGCGTCGAAGCGACGGGCTCGACGCCGGCGGATTTCAGCAATTTTCTGCGCAACGAATCCGAGCGCTGGGGCAAGCTGCTCAAGGATCGCAATGCCAAGCCCGATTAATCACTTGAAGGAGTCGTCATGAATATTGCTCGCACAGCCGGGCTTGCCCTGTCACTGTCGTTGGCACTGGCCATTGCCTCTGCCCAGGCCCAGACCTGGCCCACCCGATCCCTGCGCCTGGTGGTGCCCTTCGCGCCGGGCGGCGGAAACGACACCGTGGCGCGCGCCATCGGCGCGCAGATCAGCGGACCGCTGGGTCAGACCGTGGTGGTGGAGAACAAGACCGGCGCGGGCGGGGTGGTGGGCGCCCAGGACGTGGCGCGCTCTCCGGCCGATGGCTACACGCTGTTCCTGGGCGGCGTGGGCAGCCATGCCGTCAACCCGGCGCTCTATCCCAATCTGCCCTACGACGCGGTGAAGGACTTCGCGCCGGTGTCGCTGATCGCCTCGGCGCCCTCGGTGCTGGTGGTCGCCCCCGCGGTGAACGCGAAGACGGTGGCCGAACTGACCGCGCTGCTGAAGGCCAATCCCGGCAAATACAACTACGCCACCAACGGCAATGGCAGCTCCTCGCACCTGGCCACGCTGCTGTACGAGTCGCTGGCCGGCGTGCAGATGGTGCACATCCCCTACAAGGGCTTCGCGCCGGCGCTGACCGACATCCTCGGCGGGCAGATCCAGGTGATGATGAACAGCATCGTCGCGCTGGTGCCGCAGATCAAGGCCGGCAAGGTAAGGGCGCTGGCGGTGTCCAGCACCACGCGCTCCCCATTCATGCCGGACCTGCCCACCATGGCCGAAGCGGGCGTGGCCGGCTACGAGGCCGGCTCCTGGTACGGCATCCTGGTGCCGGGGGGCACGCCGGGGCCGGTCATCCAGCGCCTCAACACCGAGATTGTTCGCGCGGTGAAGTCGCCGCAGGTGCGCGACCGCCTTTCAGGGGAAGGCGCCGAGCCCATCGGCAGCACGCCCGCGGAATTCGCCGCCCACATCAAGGCGGAAATGGCGCGCCTGGGGAAGGTGATACGCGAGGCCGGGCTCAAACCGGAGTAAGCATTATTATCATCAATTTAATATTTTTATATATAGCTTGTAACGTTGAACAAGATAATTGTTATCTCCCCTATCTCCATTCCGGAATGCCCCGCGACCGGGGCGCTGACTGACAAAGGACGACAGACATGACCTACCCTCTGACAATCGAACTGGGCAAACTGGTGGCGGGCACCCGGCCTGAGGACATACCGGCGAATGCCGTGGAGCAGGTGGCCGCGGCCTTCGCGGACACCATAGGGGTGATGCTGGCCGGAGTGGATGAGCCGGCGCCGCAACTGCTGCGCAAGATGCTCAATCCTTCGGGCAGCGAATCCATGCTCGTGACGGACTCCGGGCGAGCTTCCGCTATGGATGCGGCCTGGATCAACGGCACCGCCGCTCATGCCCTGGACTATGACGATGTCGCCCAGCAGGGCGGACACGCCAGCGCGGTGCTGGTGCCGGCCATCCTCGCCGAGGGCGAGGCACTGGGCTCATCGGGCAGCGACATGGCGCGCGCCTATGTCGTCGGCTACGAGGTGTTCTCCGAGGTGGCCTCGCGCGATGCCGATCAGCATCACAACAAGGGCTGGCATCCCACCGGCATCTTCGGCGCCATCGGTGCCGCCGCGGCCTGTGCCAGCCTGCGCCGCCTGAATGCCGAGCAGACCGCCATGGCCATCGCGTTGGGCGCATCGCAGAGCTCCGGGGTGATGTCCAATTTCGGCACCATGACCAAGCCCTTCCACGCTGGTCGCGCCGCGCATGCCGGCGTGGCATCGGCGCGCCTGGCGGCGCTGGGCTTCACCGCGTCCCTGGATGCGCTGGAGCATGCGCCGGGCTTCCTGCACGCCGTGTCGCCCAATGGCCGCGTCGATGCGGAGCGCATCCTGCGACTGAAGAAGGAATGGGCGCTGGTGGAGCGCAATCGCCTGGCGGTGAAGAAATACCCCATGTGCTACTGCGCCCATCGCGCCCTGGACGGCGCCCTGGACCTGAAGGCGGCGAAGAAGATCGACGCCAGCCAGGTGGCCGGCGTGAAAGTCTCCATCAGCCCCAGAAACGCCATCATCTTGCGCAACCACGCGCCCGTCACCGGCCTGGAGGCGAAGTTCAGCATGGAGTTCGCCATGGCCTCGACGCTGTCGGTGGGCCGCGCCGGTCTGAACGAACTGCAGGACGGCTTCGTGCAGCGCCAAGACATCCAGGAACTGATGCAGCGTGTGAAGATCGAGGAAGACCCGCGCGAAAACTCGGAGCGCCCCGGCTATGCCGTGCACGACCGCGTGACGGTCACCATGCGCGATGGCACGGTGCACGACAGCGGCCCCATCGTCATCGCCCGCGGCGATCCCGAGGAACCGCTGCAGCAGAAGGAGCTGTGGAACAAGTTCGAGGACTGCGTGCGCGCCAGCGGCCGCAAGGTGGATGCGGATCGCCTGTTCTCCACGCTGATGTCGCTGGGCAAGCTGCAGAACCTGGGGCAGGTGGTGCAGGGCATGCGGGCCTGACCAGGAAGGCGCACACTTTGATTTCGGAGTGGTGACGGCATACCGGGAGTGAAGACAAAAACGGGAGGAGCCATGAAGCATCGAAAGTTCGCAGTTCACGCATGTGTGGCAGCGGCAATGATGTTCGGCGCTGGGAACATGGCGGCCCAGAGCGCGGCTGAATTTCCCGTCAAGCCTGTCACTGTCATTGTGCCGTTTGACGGAGGAAGTTCGCAGGAGGGCTTGTTGCGCTCTTATGTTCAGAGCATCCAGGAAGCCAGCGGCAGGCAATTCCTGCTCAGTCCCAGGCCCGGGGCGGGCACCACGGTGGGAACGGCCGTGGCAGCGAAAGCACCGGCTGACGGCTACACCATATTGTCCGTCAGTCCGGCAATGGCCATCACGCCATCGGTATATCCGGATCTGCCCTACGACGCGGCGAGGGACTTCGCGCCCATATCGCTGTTGACCAAACAGGCCTATCTGCTGGTGGTGCATCCGGCCGCACCCTACAAGACCATGCGTGAGTACATTGAATATGCCCGCACGCACCCCGGCGAGCTCAATTGGTCTTCCAGCGGTGCCGGCAGCGCTACACATCTGCCGGGCGAATTGCTGCACTACCTGACCAAGACCCAGGTGACCTTCGTGCACTACAAGGCAGGCAGCCAGAGGCTGGTGGATTTGATGGCTGGGCGCGTGCACGTGACCATGGCGTCTTTTTTCAACGTCATGGCCAGCATCAAGGCGGGAAAATTGCGTGCTCTGGCCGTCACCACCGACAAGCGGGTACCCATCTGGGCGGACCTGGCGACCATTGATGAGCAGGGCGTCACCGGATACGATTTTTCCAGCTGGGCCGGCCTGGTGGCGCCTGCGCGCACGCCGCCGGCCATCAT
>CAXNIK010000348.1:0-3953 GCA_964202115.1 Burkholderiales bacterium | reverse complement strand
GCTGACACCAAATTGACCCAGGGTGCCGGAATTCGTTGACCCCCTTGTATGCTTTGTAAACTACTGCCTGCTGTAGGCTTTCAGCAGTTGATGACGGGGCAGTCAAAATCAGCGGGTTGGGTCAAATCAGCATCAGCGCCAACAGCCTGATCGAACCGGCAACGCGCCTGCCCGAACCCGTGCGCATCGTGTGCCATGAATCGACGCTCGAAAACCTTCTCGCGGAACTTGCCGCCCATCGGTTGGACCTGGTGATCGCCGGCTCGCCGATCCCGCACTCGGTGAGCGTGCGCGCATACAACCACCGGCTGGGCGAATCCGGAATGAGTTTTTTCGCTGTCGGTCGAATCCTTAAAAGCCTCAAAGGGAAGTTTCCAGCCTGTCTGAACGGCGCGCCGATGCTGGTTCCTACCGTCGACGTAGCCGTAAGATCTCCCCTGGATCGATGGTTCGAGAAGAATAAACTTCGGCCTCGCGTGGTCGGGGAGTTCGACGACAGCGCGTTGATGAAGGCGTTCGGAAAACGTGAAATGGGAGTTTTTATCGGTCCTACTGTTATCGAATCGGAAATCGAAATGCAGTATGGCGCGAAAGCGATCGGCCGAACGAAAGAGATTATTGAGGAATTCTTCGCGATTTCGGTCGAGCGCCGGGTATCGCACCCCTGCGTCGTCGCCATCGCTGAAGCATCAAGAACTCAATTGTTTGCCGCCCATTGATTCCGCCTGAGGTCTGCGCAGCCTGCCACCAGTGCGCACAGACAAGAGCCAAGCAAGTGTCCAGAGCGTACACGGCCCTCACTCTGCCCCGACTCACTCAGCCTTGATATTGCCCGCCTTGATCACCCTGGCCCATTTTTCGTAATCGGCCGCGATGAAGGCCGCGAACTCCTCGGGCGAGCTGCCCACGGGGTCGGCACCGGCCTTGAACAGGGCGGCCCGCATCTCGGGTTTGCGGGCGAGGCGCATGATCTCGCCGCTCAGCTTTGACACCACGTCCCTGGGCATGCGCGCCGGTCCGAGCAGGCCGTACCAGCCCATGACCTCGAAGCCGGGAACGCCGGCTTCGGCGATGGTGGGCACATCGGGATAGGCCTGGGAGCGTTTAGGGCTGGCGATGCCCAGCGCGCGCAGCTTGCCCGATGTCACCAGCGACAGCGCCGCCGAGGTGGTGGGAAAGGAGAAGTCCACCTGGCCGCCCGCCAGGTCGCTCATCAGGGCGCCGGAACCCTTGTAGGGCACATGGGTGAACTTGACCTTGGTCAACATCTGCAGAAGCTCGCCGATCAGGTGGCCCGGGGAACCGACGCCGGCCGAAGCCTGGGTCAGGGGCACGGGCTTGTCGCGCGCCAGTTGCAGGAATTCCTTCAGGTTGCGTGCCGGCACCGCGGGATTCACGACCAGCACGTTGCCGATATCGGCGAACAGCGACAGCGGGGTGAAATCCCTGATCGGATCGTATTGCGACTGGACCTGCAGGATGGGGTTGGTGGTGTGCCCGGGCGAGGCCATGTAGAAGGTGTAGCCATCGGGCGCGGCGCGAGCTGTTTGTTCGGCCGCGATGCCGCCGTTGGCTCCGGGGCGGTTCTCAACGATGACCTGGACGCCAAAGGCCTCGGTCAGGCCCTGCCCCACCAGGCGCCCGGCGAGATCGGTAAAGCCGCCGGGGGCAAAGCCCACCAGCAGCCGCATGGGCTTGGCGGGCCAGGGGGCTTGTGCCATGGCCTGCGAGGCGGCTGCAGCGCTCAGGCAGGCAACCGCCAGATATTGGGCAATGCGAAAACGGCGAAGACAGCTAACCAAGATCAGGACTCCTTCCAGTTAATCGTCGTCCTTGGGAAATTGCAGGACCAGTGCCTCGAGCCCGTTGCGGCCCGCCTTGATTTCAATGCCCGCCTCACCGCACTCGACAAAAACGAGCGACGACAGTGGAAGCTCCGAGCCGTCCCGTTCCAGACTGCCGTTGGCAACGAACAGGTAGTAGCCGCCGGCCGCTTTTGGATCCGGGCCCAATGTCGACATCCCGGCCCCCAGCCTGAGCAACTTCGCATCCAACTCATCGACGATGATCCGCTCCGGCTGGAAAACCGGCTCCCAGGAAACATCCTTGCGGAACTTGAGTATCGGCCTGGTGGACAGGGAGATGTGGGGTGATACCCAGTTGCGCCGCTTGCTGGGCTTGAGTTTTTCCTTGTAGCCGGGCTTGCTCAGGTACACGGGGGCGGAATCACCGGTCCTGTTGCGCAGGGCGATGAAGGTGCAGCCGTTGGGGCCGGCCACCAGCGGCCCATAGGCGCTGTGGTGATCCTTGTACTGCACCATCAGGGGCTGGACTTCCTCGCGGCCCATCTTTCCCGAACCGGAGGGGAAAAGCTGGAACTGCGTGACACCGTGAAAGTGCGGAAGAATGGTTTCATTCGCGGCCATCTCGGTCACCAGCGCCTGCGGCGCCGGGCCGGCTTCGGTCCGGCTGTAGCGGGGACCGAAATAGGAGGAGCCCCAGTGTTCGATGCCCGACCCCGGCGAATTGACCGGTTGCAGGTTGTCAAATACTTCGATGCCGTTCTTTGCGTAAATCATGCCTGAATCTCCTCACATTTTCGGAATGTTGGCCACTTTCACCAGCTCGCCCATTTCCTTGTATTTCTCGGCGATGAAGACGGCGAACTCCTGTGGCGAACTGGCCTGCGCGTTGCCGCCGACGCTTTGAATCTTCTGCCGCACGGCCGGATCCTTGAGGCTGGCCGCCACCGCCTGATACACCCGGTCTATCACGGCCGGCGGCGTGCCGGCGGGCGCCAGCCAGCCCATCCAGGTACTGGATTCGTAACCGGGCAGGGTTGCTGATATGAGCGGCAGCTTCGGGAACAGCTCCGATGGCACCTGCGTGCCCACGGCGACGACGCGCACTGCGCCACTTTTCACCTGGGCATCGTCCGGCTGCACCAGGTTGAACAGGATCTGCACACGACCCGCAGCGAGATCGATCATGGCGGGCGCTGTGCCCTTGTAGGCAATGTGGGTCATCTTCACCCCGGCGCGTGTGGCGAACAACTCGCCGCTCAGGTGGGCGAAGCTGCCTACGCCGGTGGAAGCGTAGTTGATGCCGCCCGGGTCCTTGCGTGCAATGTCGATCAGGTCCTTGACGCTGTTGACCGGAAACTCCTTGCTGACGATCAGGAAGGCAGGGCTGGAGCTGATCTGGACGATGGGCGCAAAGTCTTTCAGCGAGTTGTAGCTGATGCTGGCCATCAGGTGGGGATTGATGACCATGGTGCCGGGCGTGCCGGCCATCAGCGTGTAGCCGTCCGGCGCCGCCTTGGCAACCTGGGCGCCGCCGATTACGCCGCCGGCACCGGCCACATTCTCGACCAGGAATGTCTGCCCCAGGCGCTTGCGCAGTTCCTCGGCGACGATGCGCGACATCAGGTCCGTGCCGCCGCCCGTGGCAAAGGGCACGACCACGCGCACGGGTTTGGTCGGCCAGGCCTGGGCCTGTGCCACGGCAGGAAGTGCCAGCGCCATCAGGGCTGCCGCAGCAACCGTGGCGGCAGCCAGTGAGCGCAGGCGTGTGCCGGCCGGGAATGTTTCAGTCATCGATGACATGGTTTGTCCTTCTTCATGTTTCATGTATTCAGTTTCGCCGCTCGTGATGCGGGCTTGGTTGCTACCGATTTGGGGGGCCGTTCCGCCCGCTCAAGTGCCTGAGTCTATCGTGCCGCCTGTCACCTTGGCCAATCGCGCACCAGGGCGGCTGCCCTTCGCCGCAGCCGCCGGCGGTTGACGTTCCTTCGATCTGGACGAAGGAGGTCGGTATTATTATCGAAATAATGTATTGAACATTGTCTGTAGCACTTGAATGAATTAAATGTGATCAGGATCAACCGGCTAAACGAATGGCAGGTTGCGCTGATTTATGGCAAACAAGCCGCGCCGCCGGATGGCGCGAACCGG
>CAXNIK010000347.1:0-3984 GCA_964202115.1 Burkholderiales bacterium | reverse complement strand
TATCGACTTCCGCCTGCGTCAATCGGATTTTTCCGCCGACGGCAAACGCAAGGGTGCGCCCTGGCTGGGCATGAAATTGGGCGAAATCGGCGCCCTGGACCGGGTGTTGATCGTCGGTTCCTTCCTGCGCAAGGACCATCCTCTGCTGGCCGCGCGTTTCCGCATTGCGGCCAAGCGCTGCCAGGACATCAACATCCTGCATTGCACCGACGATGAACTGCTGATGAAAGTTGCCAACAAGGCCATCGTTGCACCGCAAATGCTGCCGGAGACTCTGGGCCAGGTGGTGAAGGCCGTCGCCGAGGCGAAAAAACTGAATGTGCCGGCCGCAGTGGCCGGCTTGCAGGTCGATGCCGGGGCACGCGCCATCGCCGCCAACCTGGCAACGGGCAAGGCTGCTGCGGTGTTCCTGGGCAATCTCGCCGAACAACACCCCCGTGCCGCTGAACTGGCGGCACTGGCGCAGATGCTGGCGGAACTGCTGGGCGGGCGTTTTGGCTTCCTCGGCCAGGCCGCCAATTCGGTTGGCGGCTATATCGCGAATTGCCTGCCCTCGGACAAAGCGGACAAGGCGGGCAAGGGACTGAATGCGTCTGCCATGTTGGCATCACCGCGCAAGGCCTACCTGCTTCTGGGCCTGGAGCCGGAACTGGATTGTCACGATTCCGCCCAGGCCGCCGCCGCCATGGCTGCTGCGGATTTTGTCGTGGCGATCACATCCTATCGCGGCCGCATCGCCGACTACGCCGATGTGATGTTGCCGCTCGCACCTTTTGCCGAGAACTCGGGCACCTTCATCAACTGCGAAGGCCGTGCCCAGAGCTTCAATGCCGTGGTCAAGCCTCAGGGCGGAGCCCGGCCCGGCTGGAAAATACTGCGCGTGCTGGGCAATTTGCTGGATCTCCCCGGCTTTGAGCAGGAGCAGAGCGAGGCCCTCCGGGCGGAGGTTCTGGGCGAAGCAGGTGACCTGATGGGCAGGCTGGACAATCGGCTTGATGGCGTCCAGTTGTCTCTGGGCCAGGCGGGGCAGGCAGGCCAGAGCGGCTTGCAGCGCGTGGCTGATGTGCCGGTGTATTTCTCCGATCCCATCGTCCGACGTGCAGAGGCATTGCAGCAGACCCGTGATGCCAGGCCGCCCAAGGCGGGCATGGCTGCAGCCCTGGCCAAACAACTGGGTGTCGCTGCCGGTGAGCGTGTCAGGGTCAGGCAGGGCGGCGAAGCGATACTGGAGGTTTCCATCGAGAATGGTTTGCCGCCGGGTGTGGTTCGCGTGGCCGCGGCCCATGCCTCGACGGCCGCGCTGGGCGCCATGTTCGGCGACATTTCCGTGGAGAAGGCCTGATGGAAATGCTGCAGGCTTTCGAGGGCTGGCTGCAATCAGGGCTGGGGGCGGCCTGGGGCGCACATGCCTTTGTTGCCATCAAGACCCTGGTGCTGATTCTGTGCATCGTGCTGCCGTTGCTGGGTTGCGTCGCCTATTTGACCCTGTGGGAGCGCAAGTTCATAGGCTGGATCCAGATTCGCCTTGGGCCTAACCGTGTCGGGCCGATGGGTCTGTTCCAGCCTATCGCCGACGGACTCAAGGCGCTGGTCAAGGAACTGATCATTCCGAACGGATCGAACAAATTCCTCTTTCTCATCGCCCCGGTCATGGCGCTGGCGCCGGCGCTGGCCGCCTGGGCGGTGGTGCCGTTTGCCCCGGAAGTGGTGCTCGCCGATCTTGATGCCGGCATCCTTTATCTGCTCGCGATGACCTCCCTGGGGGTCTACGGCGTCATCATTGCCGGCTGGGCCTCCAATTCCAAGTACGCCTTCCTCGGCGCCATGCGCTCGGCAGCGCAGATCGTGGCCTATGAGATCGCCATGGGCTTTGCGCTGGTGTGTGTGCTGATGGTGTCGCACAGCCTCAATCTGTCCGACATCGTCAATGGCCAGACCAGGGGATATTTTACCGGGCAGGGTTTCAATTTCCTGTCCTGGAACTGGCTGCCGCTGTTTCCCATGGTTCTGGTTTATTTCATTTCCGGGGTGGCCGAGACCAACCGCGCGCCCTTCGACGTGGTGGAGGGCGAGTCGGAGATCGTCGCCGGCCACATGATCGAGTATTCCGGCATGGGCTTTGCCACCTTCTTTCTGGCCGAGTACGCCAACATGATTCTGATTGCGACGCTGACCGCGATCATGTTCTTTGGCGGCTGGGCTGCGCCGTTCGGTGTCATGCCTTCCGGCGGCATCTGGCCTTTCCTGTACCTGTTCGTCAAGATCTTCATCATCGTGACCATGTTCCTGTGGCTGCGGGCCACCTTTCCGCGCTATCGCTATGACCAGATCATGCGCCTGGGCTGGAAGATATTCATTCCCATCACCATTGTCTGGCTGGTGCTGATCGGCGCCTGGATGCAGACGCCATGGAACATCTGGAAGTGAGGGGCGCGACCATGGACAGAATCCGCGATTTCTTCAAGACCTTCCTGCTGCTGGAACTGCTCAAGGGCATGGCCCTGACCGGCCGGCACCTGTTCGCCCGCAAGATCACCGTGCAGTTTCCCGAGGAAAAGACGCCGCAGAGTCCGCGCTTCCGTGGCCTGCATGCCCTGCGCCGCTATCCCAACGGGGAGGAGCGCTGCATAGCCTGCAAGTTGTGCGAGGCGGTGTGTCCGGCCCTGGCGATCACCATCGAATCCGAGGTTCGTGACGATGGCACGCGCCGCACCACGCGTTACGACATTGATCTCACCAAGTGCATTTTCTGCGGTTTCTGCGAGGAGTCCTGCCCGGTGGATTCCATCGTGGAAACGCGGCTGCTGGAGTATCACGGCGAAAAGCGCGGTGATCTGTACTACACCAAGGACATGCTGCTGGCCGTGGGGGACACCTACGAAGCACAGATCGCCAAGGACAGGGAAAGCGATGCGGCGTACCGCTAAATCAATGGCACGGACCGGATCATGAGTTTCGAGGTCATCGTCTTCTACTTTTTTGCCGCGGTGCTGGTGTTCGCGGCGCTGCGTGTCATTACTGCACGCAATTCCGTGCACTCGGCGCTGTTTCTGGTGCTGGCCTTTTTCACCGCGGCGGCGATCTGGATGCTGTTGCGCGCCGAGTTTCTCGCCATCACCCTTGTGCTGGTCTATGTCGGAGCGGTAATGGTGCTGTTCCTGTTCGTGGTGATGATGCTGGACATCAACCTGGAACGGATCAGGCAGGGCTTCTGGTCCTATCTTCCGCTTGGAGGCACCATCGCTTTGCTGATGGTTCTGGAGATGGTGCTGGTGCTGAGCGATCGCTACTTCGGCCTGCAGGTCATTCCGGCGCCGGCCGATCCTGGAGCGACCTACAGCAATACCCGCGAACTGGGGCGCGTGCTGTACACCGAATATGTCTATCCGTTCGAGCTTGCCGCCGTGGTGCTGCTGGTGGCCATCATTGCCGCCATCTCCCTGACCATGAGAAAACGCAAGGACACCAAGTTCCAGGATCCGGCGCGGCAGGTGGCGGTAAAACGCGCCGACCGGGTGCGCATGGTATCCATGCCTTCCGAGAAGAAGGACTGAGCCATGTTGTCCCTTTCGCACTTTCTCGTTCTGGGCGCGGTGCTGTTTGCCATCAGCATCGTCGGCATATTTCTGAACCGCAAGAACCTCATCATCCTGCTGATGGCCATCGAACTGATGCTGCTTGCCGTCAACCTGAATTTCGTCGCCTTTTCCTACTACCTTCACGACATTGCCGGGCAGGTCTTCGTGTTTTTCATCCTCACGGTGGCGGCGGCAGAATCGGCGATCGGCCTGGCCATCCTGGTGGTGCTGTTCCGCAACCTGAATACCATACATGTGGAAGATCTTGACGGCTTGAAAGGCTGAGTTTCCAAGGGAGAAGACCGGCCGCCCTGGCGTCCGGCAACAAGAAAATGAAAGCGCTTTACCTCATCGTCCCGCTTGCGCCGCTGCTCGGCGCCATCGTCGCCGGATTCTTCGGCCGGCA
>CAXNIK010000346.1:0-3991 GCA_964202115.1 Burkholderiales bacterium | reverse complement strand
CCTTCGGCGGGACGGCGGCACTCGGCCTGATTGCGGCGGCCACCCTGGCCACCCTGGCAGTGGCCCTGCCCCGGCTGCTGCTGCGGCTGGAACTGTCCCGCGCCAAGCACCCGTCGCTGGCCGGGCATTCGCGCATGGCCAAGCGCATTGCCGCGCTGGTGCCCTTCTACTCCTACGACGAGGAGCGCTTCTTCCGCTCCGACGGGGCTCCGGTGGACATCGCCGCCCAGCGCCGCGCCGCCTTCCTGCGCCTGTCGGAGCTGTACCGCCGGCGCTTCGCCAGGAGTGCTGCGCTCACCGCCGAGGCGGCGCCCTTCATCTCCGACCTGCAGTTCACCGGTGCCTACCGCGTGCCCTTCCAGTACAGCCGTCACGTGCGCGAGCACCTGAAGGGAGGCTCGTTTATGCAGGCCTCCGCCGGCCTCAAGCTCACCGATCTGGACGGCAACGAGTTCTACGATCTCACCGGCTCCTATGGCGTGAATGTGTTTGGCTACGATTTCTACAGGCAGTGCATCGCCGAGGGCAGCGCAAAGGTGGCGGAACTGGGGCCGGTGCTGGGCGCCTATCACCCGGTGGTGGCCGACAATGCGCGCCGGCTGTGCGCCATCTCCGGGCTTGATGAGGTGTCCTTCCATATGTCCGGCACCGAGGCGGTGATGCAGGCGGCGCGCCTGGCGCGCTACCACACGCGGCGCACGCACCTGGTGCGCTTCTGCGGCGCCTATCACGGCTGGTGGGAGGACGTGCAGCCCGGCATCGGCAATCCGCTGCCGCCGCGGGAGACCTATACGCTCAAGGACATGGACGCCGATTCGCTCAGGGTATTGCGCCGCCGCAAGGACATCGCCTGCGTGCTGGTGAATCCGCTGCAGGCGCTGCATCCCAACCAGAATGCACCCGGCGATTCGGCTCTGATGGACAGTGGCCGGCGTGCCCATTTCGACAGGGCGGGCTATACGCGCTGGCTCAAGGAACTGCGCGAGGTCTGCACTGAGCGCGGCATCGTGCTGATCTTCGACGAGGTGTTCGTGGGTTTTCGCCTCGCCCCGGGCGGCGCGCAGGAATACTTCGGCGTGCGCGCCGACATGGTGACCTACGGCAAGACGCTGGGCGGCGGCCTGCCGGTGGGCGTGGTGTGCGGACGGCGCGAGCTGATGAAACGTTACCGCGACGACAAACCGGCCGACATCTGTTTCGCGCGCGGCACCTTCAACTCCCATCCCTATGTGATGGGCGCCATGAGCGCCTTCCTCGACCGGCTGGAGACGCCGCCGGTGCGTGCCCTGTACGAAGGGCTGGACGAATTGTGGAACGACCGCACGCGCCGCCTGAACAAGCGGCTGGAGGAGGCGGGTGTGCCGGTGCAAGTGGCCAATCTGTCCTCGATCTGGACGGTGTGCTACCTGCGCCCCTCGCGCTACAACTGGATGCTGCAGTATTACCTGCGCGCCGCGGGACTGGCGCTGTCCTGGGTGGGCACCGGGCGGCTGATCTTCAGCCTTAACTACTCCGAGGCCGACTTCGAGGCGGTGTGCACGCGTTTCGTCGACGCCGCCCGCGCCATGCAGGCCGACGGCTGGTGGTGGGCCGACAACACGCTCACCAACAAGTCCATCAAGCGCGCCATCCTCGGGGAAATGCTGCGGCAGCGTTTCTGAAAACCAGGCGATGACCTTGCTTGCCCTGCGTTCAGTTGTCCTGCGGGTCTTCTCCAGCCTGGCCGCGCAGGAAGACCTGAACTTTCTCCTGACCAACCGCATTCCGCGCCAGCTCGCCACGCGCTGGTTCGGCTGGTTCAGCCAGATCCGCCAGCCGCTGGTGCGCGACGCGTCCATCGCCGCCTGGAAGCTCATCGCCGACCTCAACCTGGATGAGGCGAAGAAGCAGCGCTTCGACAGCCTGCACGACTGCTTCATCCGTGAGCTGAAGGAAGGGGCGAGGCCGGTCGATCCCAACCCGGCGGTGCTTACCAGCCCCTGCGACGCCATCGTCGGCGTCTGCGGCGCGGTGGATGGCGTGTGGCTGATCCAGGCCAAGGGCTTTCGCTACACCCTGCTCGACCTCTTGGACGACCCGGAGCTGGTGCGCGCCTACCTGGATGGCACCTACGTCACCCTGCGCATCACCTCCAGCATGTACCACCGCTTCCATGCGCCGGCCGACTGCGCGGTGGAGCAGGTGAATTACATCTCCGGCGACACCTGGAACGTCAACCCCATTGCGTTGAAGCGCGTGGAGAAACTGTTCTGCAAGAACGAGCGCGCGGTGGTGAGGACGCGCCTTGTCTCAGGGCACCTGCTGACGCTGGTGCCGGTGGCGGCGGTGCTGGTGGCCAGTATCCGGCTGCACTGCCTGGATGTGCTGCTGCACCTCAAGTACAAGGGGCCGCGCGCTGTGGCCTGCGATGCGCGTTATGCCAAGGGGGAGGAGATGGGTTGGTTTCAGCATGGGTCCACCATCATCGTGTTCGCGCCACGGGGGTTCAGGCTATGCCCGAATGTGCGGGAG
Organism: Burkholderiales bacterium; assembly: GCA_964202115.1. Classification (GTDB taxonomy): domain Bacteria; phylum Pseudomonadota; class Gammaproteobacteria; order Burkholderiales; family SG8-39; genus CAIYPG01. The sequence continues at coordinate 1,480 of CAXNIK010000346.1, read as the reverse complement.
GGGCAGGTGATCCGGATGGGGCAGCCGCTGCTATGGGCCTGAGAATTGCCGCCAGCTTGATGTGCACATTGCTTGCCTTCGGCAACGGTCTTGTTCATGCCGCAGATGTTGCCGGTGTCCGGGTTGATCCGAGAGCCCGTGTTGCCGGTGTCGATCTCGCCTTGAACGGGGCGGGACTTCGCCAGTTGTTCTTCACCGACGTCTACGTCATCGGCCTGTATGTCCGTGAACGCACCGCTTCGGCCGAGTCGGTGATCAACATCAGCGGGCCGACGCGCATTTCACTGACATTTCTGCGTGATGTCACTGCGAAATCGCTGGTGGATGCACTGTACGAGGGCGTTCGCGACAACACCACCGCCGCGGAATTTTCCAGGCTCAAGGCCTCCGCCGATGCGCTCTCGGCGATCATGCTGCCCCTGCAACAGGCCAAGAAAGGCGACATCGTTGCCCTCGACTTTGTTCCCGAATCGGGCGCGCAGGTGGTGATGAATGGCAACGCGGTTGGTCCCCCGGTTCCCGATCGGGAGCTGTACCGGGCACTGCTCAGAATCTGGCTGGGCGATCCGCCGGTTGATGGGGGGTTGAAAAGGGCGTTGTTGAGGGGGGCGGGGTAGGTGGCTGTGCGCTGCTGATGGGTACTTGTGGCTTTTAGCGCAGACTCGTGGCCGGCACTACGCCAGTTCAAGCCTGTCGTTCTGAGAGAACGGATCAATATCGATCCGAAGAGAACGAACGGTCGTCGTCGGCACCTTCCGCCGGTCGACGCTTTTCATCTGCACAAATCCCACCGCCTCAAGCTTGCTTAGGGTGCGCGTGAGGTTCGGCTGTGCACGTCCCGTAAGCTCCGAGAGCTCGGCGATTGATTGAGGCTTTTTGTCCCGAATGACAGCCAACAGCTCACGGTTTTGCGGCGTCAGCAGTCGCAGCAACGCCTCGACGGAATCGAATGTTGTGCCTCCGGCGTCCTTCGGAGCCGGTAGCTTTCCGCGCGCAACCGCCTTCATTTCCTCGCGCAGCGACGCATGACTCTGAACCTTGAAATGCTTCATGATGGATCTCCTTCTGTTACATCGACGACTTCGAATGGAACACCACGCTCAGTGGGCGCCCGTTCAACCTCGGCGAAATAATGGACAAACGCAGTCAGTCTGATCCTATCCATTCTTCCGGGGGCGGAAGTCCCGCCAGAGTAGAATTAATATCAATTCCATATCTATGACGTTTCTGCATGTTCTTAAACAGGACAATTAATATCAGCTATTTAGTCCAATCCCTCTTCCGCGGCATCGAACACGATGTCAAGCAGCAGGGGCGCTGACGCCGTCGACTCAGGCTGAAGCTCCAAGCGCGCCTCGGCACAAGGCGCACACCAACATCCCTTTGAGGCATTGTGCTCCTTCCAGTAGTCCTCGCCGAGGGCGAGTTGACTAATCTGAGAGTGGTGTCGAACCTGGTTGTCCCATGCCTATTCTTTAAG
>CAXNIK010000345.1:0-3995 GCA_964202115.1 Burkholderiales bacterium | reverse complement strand
CGCGTGCGGCACAATGCTGGTCATGCCGATGGGCGCAAAGTCCTTGAGCGAGTCGTAGCCGGGATTCAACAGCACGAAGGGATTCACGGTCAGCGGACCATTGGACCCGGACAGCAGGGTGTAGCCGTCGGGCGCGGCGCGCGCCGCCTGCTGGGCGCCAACGCCGCCGCCCGCACCGGCGCGGTTGTCCACCAGCACCAGCTGTCCGAGCAACTGCGACATGCCGGTGGCCACCAGGCGCCCGACGATGTCGGCATTGCCGCCGGGTGCGAAGGGCACGATCAGGCGTATGGGCTTGTCCGGGTAGGCCGCGAATGCGCTGTGCGGCATGGCTGCCAGCAGCGGCGCCGAACCCAGCGCCTTGAGCACGCTGCGGCGCAATGGTGAATGCTTGGGTGAATGCCTGGGTGACTTCATGGGCCCTCCTCGGATTGTTTTGATGGACATCTGTCTGCGGGATTGTCGGCCGCCACGAGACAAAATGAAATAGCATAATCTGACTACTAGATATATCATTTTGCGATAACTGGAATCGAGCCCTTCACTCACACCTCCCATGGACATCAAGCAACTGGAATACTTCGTCCAGGTCGCCGAAGTCGGCAGCTTCACCCGGGCATCGAACCTGCTGTCCATCGCCCAGCCGGCGCTGAGCCGGCAGGTGCGCCTGCTGGAAATCGAGTTGAAGCAGAACCTGCTGTATCGCAACGGGCGCGGTGTCAGCCTCACCGATGCCGGCAAGCGCCTGGTCGAGCATGCGCGCGGCATCCTGCAGCAGGTGGACCGGGCGCGCGACGAAATGGGCCGGGCCATGGGCACGCCGGTGGGCCGCGTCACCGTGGCCGCGCCGCCCAGCGTGGAGAAATTTCTGACCGTGCCGCTGGTGAAGAGCTTCCGGACGCAGTTCCCTTCGGCCAGCCTGGCCATGATCGGTGGCCTGTCCTTCTACATCGCCGAATGGCTGGTCACCGGGCGCATCGACATCGGCATCGCCTACAACCCGCAGCCCTCGCCGGCCGTGGAGATCATTCCCTTCCTGGAGGAGGAACTGTTCCTCATCTGCCCGCGCGCCTCCACTGGCAAGGGCGCGCCCTCAGGCGCGGTACCGCTGAAGAACCTGCCGCGCTACCCGCTGATCATTCCCAGCCGGCCCAACGCCATCCGCATGCGCGTGGAGACGCAACTGGCCAACCTTGGGGTCAAGCCGGAGGTGGCGCTGGAAATCGACGGCGTGCCATCGATACTTGATCTGGTGCTGGAAGGCTACGGCCATGCCGTGCTGCCCATGAATGCCATACGCGGCCAGCCTTCGGGGCGCTTTCAGGCGCGGCGATTCACCCGGCCCCTGATGACTCACCTGGCGCTGATCGTCTCGGCGCAACGGCCGGCGACGCCGCTGATGCGCATGACGCTGGATTTGATACGCGAGATTGGGCCGGGGATTCTGGCGCCGAAGGCTGCGGCGCGGGCATCCAGAAAGGTTACTTAGGCTTCTCGTTCAGACAGAGCCGCTGGCAAGAATCTCGTTCCTGAAAGCGACTGCCTGGGAGAGCAGGCCGTTTGAAATTCGCTCCCACAGAATCCGGGGAAAGTCCGATGCGAGGCGCTTTTCCACCGCTGCGAGCGATGACGGAACTTTGCTGATCAACGCCTGCATCTTGTCCCACACAGTCGGTACGCCGTTTTTTTCGGCCAGCTCGCGATAGTGGCGAGCGCGAATTTCCCTCAGCCTGTAATGCATGTTCCTGGCACGAAGGCCCATCGCCAGTCGCGCTTTTTGCGGAGAAAGTGAATTGGCGCCGTGTCCGATGACGGGCCAGGCCGAGAGCACGTCATAGAGCGGCGTCAGGCGATAGCTGTCAGCGGCGTTGAGGAACACGGAAAAGTTTTTCGCGTGTCCATCGGTCGCGGCAAGCAGCCAGAAGGCCAGATGCACCCGCAGGAATTGCTCGCGGTCCGCATTGGGCGAGGCGCTGCCGGAGAGCAGTTTCAACGCGTCTTCCATTCCGGGCCCACCGTCGGATTCGTATTTTCTGTCGGGCGGTACGGCGAGCGCCTGGCAAAAATCCTCCTGAGGCAGTCTCGCGATCCATCGCTCGTCCATCCACTGGCGGTCGAAGCGCTCCACGACCAGCACTTTCTGGGCACCAAAGACTGCGATGTCGGATTTCGCCACTGAAAATCCAAGCTCTCGAAGAATCTGTGCGCACAGCCATTCATTCTCGACCGACTCCGACATGTCGAGCTGCAGCCCTCCCCCGACAACGCCAAGCGGCAGCTTCAATATGTGAGTCGTCGGAGTTGCTCCCCTTGGACGGAACCACTTTCCGTGCTGGCACAGCAGCGCCGTCTTTTCCTGGGCACCCGCAATCGAGATGCGAAATTCCTCGGGGTCCTCGTTCATGCCGGGCAATGGTTCGGCGGTGACACGGCGAAGAAGACGCTCGACCCCGGCATCGTCGACCGGCATGCCCTCGATTCGATCGAATCCTTCCGGTGCCATCTCCGGAGGCAACAGTTGAACGGCGCCCACGCAATCGCGGCCAATAGCAGTCAGCAGTTCAAACGCTTCGGTGCCGCGGGTGCGAAAACGCACGCCGAGCCGGCGGCGGATGTTGGCATTGTCGGGCAGCAGATTCTCGAAGTAGCTCGATACGGCCGCTCCGGTAATCTCGCGAGACGGTCCGATGGGGAGCGACAGCGAAAGCGAGCGCCGCCGCGGGGAATGCAGCCAGGTTTCCTCATAGGTCAGGCGATGACCACCCGTGCGGGTCCGCGACCACACCCCGACCAGCTCGCCGTTCATCCAGACGTTGAGCTCAGTGCTCACCAGGAGCCTTTTGGCGTGTCCGGCTTGGGGGCGTCGTCAGTCCGCGAATCACGCAGCAAGAGGTGCGCGTCCAGGGCAGTGAGCAGTTTGAACAGTTGCGCGACGCTCACAACCGAGGGATCCCGCTCGATTTCAGCAATGCGAACCTGCCCAACACCCAGCAGCTTGCCAAGCTGCTTCTGGGTCAGGCCCTTGGTCTTGCGCAATGCGCGCAGTTGTTGCCTGATCTGGTCTGGAAAACGAATGGGGTAGTCCATTGGCGCATGTTATCGCCCTTAGACGATATTGTCTATATATCGGTTTTTGACGATTTAAATATCGTCTAAATACTATATATTAACAATATCGCCCTCAGGCGATGACTGCTACAGGAGATGACAGAAGTCCGGCTCGAAGATTCGCGGTTTCGAACCGACACCCTCTGCTATCCACGCAACTGTCGACGCCTCCATGAATTCGATTTCGGAGGTGATGCGGTCATTCTTGTAAACGCCCACATAGTTGCAGAGACGTACGGGCGTCTCCGACTCGAACGTATGCTTGTCCACATTGCTGAACAGAATGTCATCGACGTTACCCATACGATTGTTGCCCCAACCTTCCGGCAAGGTTTCGAGATAGCTGTCGTGGGTGCTGCTCATTTTTCACCCCCCATTTCCACCCGCACAACATCAGCGAGCTGTTTGGCGGTCGGCAGTTTCCCTTTCAATTCGCCAGGCAATTTCGACTGCAATTCATAGGCGGCGACGCCGATGGGGTTGGCTTTGGAGCGCAGCGCATACTCGACTTCCACGTCGTCCTTTTCCGCGCAGAGGATGATGCCGATCGACGGCTGGTCTTCGGGGCCGCGTTCCTTGTCGTTGAGCAGGTTGAGGTAGAAATCCATCTTCCCAGCGTGCTCCGGCTCGAAAGGGCCGACCTTGAGGTCGAAGGCAACGAGCGCCTTGAGGAAGCGGTGATAGAAGAGCAGGTCGATGAAATATTCCTTCTTGCCCAGTGCAATGCGGTGTTGCCGCCCGACGAAGCAGAAACCGTAGCCGAGTTCGAGAAGGAAGGATTGCAGGCGGGAGATGAGCCGGTCTTCGAGTTCGCGTTCCTTGACGGCGCGGCGCAGGCCCAGGAAGTCCAGGCTGTAAGAGCTCTTGAGCATCTCATCTGCCTGTTC
>CAXNIK010000344.1:0-3995 GCA_964202115.1 Burkholderiales bacterium | reverse complement strand
GGCCGGGCGGCGCTTATGCGCCCAGGCGTGCCGTGATGGAACGGGCTATGCCCTCGGCGTCCAGTCCTTCGGCCGCCAGCAGCTTGAACTGATCGCCGTGATCGACGAAATGATCGGGCAGACCCAGTTGCAACAAAGCAGCCGCGATGCCCTGGGAGGCCAGCGACTCGGCCACCGCGCTGCCCGCGCCACCCATGACCGCGTGTTCCTCCACGCTCACCAGCAGGTCGTGGCTGCGCGCCAGTTCGGCCACCAGCGCGTGATCCAGCGGTTTGACAAAGCGCATGTCGGCCACCGTCGCATCCAGGGATTCGGCGGCCTGCAGCGCCGGCTTGAGCATGGAGCCGAATGCGAGGATGGCCACGCGTTGCACCTTGCGCTGGCCCTGCCTCATCATCCGGCCCTTGCCCAGCGGCAGCTTGTGCATGGTCTTCTCTACATCGACGCCCGGGCCGCTGCCGCGCGGATAACGCACCGCCGACGGACCGTCCAACTGATAGGCCGTGTACAGCATCTGGCGGCATTCGTTTTCGTCCGAGGGCGTCATCACCACCAGATTGGGCACGCAGCGCAGATAGGCCAGATCGAAGGCGCCGTTGTGGGTGGCGCCGTCGCCGCCGACAACACCGGCGCGATCCAGCGCGAACACCACCGGCAGATTCTGGATGGCCACATCGTGTATCAACTGGTCGTAGCCGCGCTGCAGAAAGGTCGAATAGATGGCCACCACCGGCTTCAGGCCCTCGCAGGCCAGGCCCGCGGCAAAGGTGACGGCATGCTGCTCGGCGATACCCACATCGAAGTAACGGTCCGGATATTCCTTCTCGAAACGCACCAGGCCCGAGCCCTCGCGCATCGCCGGCGTGATCGCCACCAGGCGCTTGTCCTCGCGCGCCATGTCGCACAGCCAGTCGCCGAAAATCTGCGTGTAGGTGGGCTTGCCGCCGCCGGATTTCTTGATGCCCTCGGCGGGATCGAAACGGCCGGGGCCGTGGTACAGCACCGGATCCACTTCGGCCAGCTTGTAGCCCTGGCCCTTCTTGGTCACCACATGCATGAACTGCGGGCCGGAGAGGCCGCGTATGTTCTTCAGCGTCGGAATGAGCGAATCCAGATCGTGGCCATCGATGGGACCGACGTAATGAAAGCCGAACTCCTCGAACATGGTCGAAGGCGTGATCATGCCCTTGGCGTGCTCTTTCACGCGCTTGGCCAGTTTCCACAGCGGCGGCACGCCGGCCAGGACTTTCTCGCCGGCATTCTTGGCGGCGGCATAGAAGCGTCCCGACAACAGCCGCGCGAAATACTTGTTCAGCGCGCCCACCGCCGGCGAGATGGACATGTCATTGTCGTTGAGGATGACCAGCAGGTCGGCGTTGGACACGCCGGCATTGTTCATGGCCTCGAAGGCCATGCCCGCGGACATGGCGCCGTCACCGATGATAGCCACGGAGCGCCGATCCTCGCCTTTTATCTTGGCCGCCTCGGCCATGCCCAAGGCCGCCGAGATGGACGTGCTGGAGTGGGCCGTGCCGAAGGTGTCGAACTGGCTTTCGGTTCGCTTGGGAAAGCCGGAGATGCCGCCCAGCATGCGCAGGCTGCCCATGCCCTCGCGCCGGCCCGTCAGGATCTTGTGCGGATAGGTCTGATGGCCCACGTCCCAGACCAGCCGGTCTTCGGGCGTGTTGAATACATAGTGCAGGGCAATGGTGAGTTCCACCGTGCCCAGGTTGGAGGACAGATGGCCGCCGGTGCGGCTGACCGAATCCAGCACGAAGGCGCGCAGCTCGGTGGCCAGCTGCTTCAGTTCCCGGCGGTCCAGGCGGCGCAGGTCCGACGGCGTATTGATGGCCTTGAGCAGTTCATAGCCTGGATGTGCGGCGGCGTAACTGCTGTCGCGCTTGGCGCCCTCATCCATGAATCCGGAAATTCCGCCTGCAGAACTCACGATTGTTCCTGTTCCTCTATGCGCTTCCGGAAACCGCCCCGCGTGGACGGATATGCCCGAATGGTGCTGGTCCCCATTGTCACCCGGATCAAACGCTCTGGCACTGTATCAAAACTCACGTTTGACCACGAAATCGGCCAGCTCGGTCAGACGCAGGCCGCGTTCTCCAAAACCAGCCAGACGGGCCACCGCCTGGTCGCGCAGCTCATGCGCCAGGGCCTTGGCCTCGCCCAGGCCCAGCAGGCTGACATAGGTGGGCTTGTTGTTGGCCGCGTCCTTGCCGGCGGTCTTGCCCAGGGTCACGCTGGGCGTGATGCAGTCCAGCACGTCATCAACCACCTGGAAAGCCAGGCCCACGTACTTGGCGTAGCGGTCCAGCTCATCCAGCTCCGCAGTCGACAGCCGCCTGCCCCCGCCGCAGCGGGCGCCCAGGGCCACCGCCGCCCGGATCACCGCGCCGGTCTTGTGTATGTGCATGAATTCCAGTTCCGCCTGGGTAAGGCTCTTGCCCACCGCCTCCAGGTCTATGGCCTGGCCGCCGGCCATGCCGCGGCTGCCGCTGGCGTGGCCAAGGATGCGCACCATCTCCAGTTGATCCCTGGGGTCATCGCAAAGTTGATGCTCGGCCAGCAACTGGAAAGCAAAGGTCTGCAGGCTGTCCCCGGCCAGCAGCGCCGTGGCCTCGTCGTATTCGACATGCACCGTGGGCCGGCCGCGCCGCAGCACGTCATCATCCATGCAGGGCATGTCGTCATGCACCAGGGAAAAGGCGTGTATGCACTCCACGGCGCTGGCCGCGACATCCACCCGGGCAGGATCGGCGCCGGAGACCTCGGCCGCTGCAAAGGCGAGCAAGGGACGCACACGCTTGCCGCCGCCCAGCGCGGCGTAGCGCATGGACTGATGCAGCCGGGCGGGCGCGATGGTGGCGGCGGGCAGCAAGCGGTCCAGCGCCGCTTCGACGCGCGACTGCACGCCTTCCATCCACAGCGTGAAACCCGGGCTGGACACTACTCACCGTTCCTGGATGGCTCACCCAGATTCTTGAGCATGTTTTCTTCCAGCACCGTCACCTGCTGCTGGGCATGGGTGAGGAGTTCCTGGCAATAGCGCGCCAGCTCCAGCCCGCGCTTGTGCGCGGCCAGCGAGGCCTCCAGCGACAGTTCCGAGGACTCCATACTCGCCACGATGCCTTCCAGCTCGTCCATGGCGGATTCGAAACTGGTCGGCGCCGTTTTGGATGTGGTGTCAGATGCGGCGGCGGATTTTGCGGTTTTGGACATGAAGGCACCATGTGGGTGCAAAGTCAGGGGTGCAGAGTCAGAAAACTGAGTCAGAAAACAAAGTCAGAAAAGTATGTTGGGACAGTAGCTTATCCATGGAGCGCCGGTCAAATCACCGACCGCCCCGAGGACACCCCTTCGGGTAGAATCCCCAGTCCCCTATTTTACCGCCCGCGGAGAGAAGGAGGCACCGAAAGATCATGACCGACCTGCTGAGTTCGCGTCTGCTGCAGCCCAATTCCACACAACTGCCCGTGTCCTGGTATTTCGACCAGGGGGTATTCGAACTGGAGAAAAAGCTGCTCTTCGATGACGGGCCGCAATATGTCGGGCATGAGCTCATGGTGCCCAACGTCGGCGATTACCACACCCTCGCCTGGATGGACCACGGCCGGGTGCTGGTGCGCAACTCGGGCGGCGTGGAACTGCTCTCCAACGTCTGCCGCCACCGCCAGGCCATCATGCTGGAAGGCCGCGGCAATGCCCGGAACATCGTTTGCCCGCTGCATCGCTGGACCTATGACTTGAAGGGCGAGTTGCTGGGCGCGCCGCACTTTCCGGACAACCCCTGCCTCAACCTGAGCAAACCGCCATTGCAGAACTGGCAAGGCCTGCTGTTCGCCGGCAAGCGCGATATCGCACGGGACCTGGCGAAGTTTTCCCTGGCCGCCGATTTCGATTTTTCCGGCTATGTGCTGGACCACGTGCAGACCAACGAATACCAGCAGAACTGGAAATCCTTCATCGAGGTCTACCTGGAGGAC
>CAXNIK010000343.1:0-4003 GCA_964202115.1 Burkholderiales bacterium | reverse complement strand
ATACATCCGTCGAATCTTGCCAACCAGAGCCATGGTAATCACCTCCATCTCCCCGCCTAAAATTTAGGCAGGGTAGGTTGAATACCCTGGTCAATTTTGAATCGGCACTACCCCTCTAATCTGGTCAATTTTCGGTCGGCGTCAACAGTGAGGAAGAAAATTCACTCTTCTGCAGATGCTCCAGCAACTCTTTCTCCAACACTAAGTCTTCTCTTTTTCCACCCAAAAGAGGAAGAAGCGCGACGGCAGCAAGGGTTTCCACATCCGCATTGTCATCGCTATGCTGTACGGAAAAATTAAAGGCCACCTGTAGCCTTCCCCGAGCATCGCCAATCAACTCTTCCTTATCCTTAGCAATTTTGGTGGTGCTAGCCTTTGCAGCCAGTATGAGTCCCCATAGATACTGGCACTCCGCAGTATTGAATTTCATCTCGACGCAAGATTGGGCGAAGCGCACTTCAGCAGCATCGAAGTCTCTCCTTTTTATTAACCCCTGCAACTCCGTATGTAATGCTACAAACTGCCCTCTCGACAATGGCGCACGTTCTACTGCTTCGCGTTCTCGCTCTACCGCCACCTTGATTACGTTGAGCTTCAATTTTTCTTTGGAGAATTCATTCCCCTGAGCGGCCGACAACAAATACCAACGTGCCGCTTCATCAAAGTTCTGTTTCACGCCTAGACCGCCTTCATACATCAACCCTAAATTTTGCTGGGCAAATGCGTCTCCCTGAGCAGCTGATAGTCGATACCACTTGATGGCCTCGCCGTAGTCCCTCTGCACGCCGAGACCATTGCGATACATATAACCCAGATTATTTTGGCCCTGCACTCCACCTTGGTCGGCAGACAGCCGAAGCAGTCTCAGGGCCTCTTCATAGTTCCTTTCGACCCCGAAGCCATTCAAGTACATGTAGCCCAGATTCCCCTGGCCGTACCCGCTACCCTGCGCAGCGGACAATCGAAACCACTTGATGGCTTCCTCGTAGTTCTTTTCAACCCCTTGTCCGTCGCGATACATGCGACCAAGATTGCCTTGAGCTCGTGGGTTCCCTTGATCAGCGGACAGCCTTAGAAATCTCAAAGCTTCGTTAAAATCTTGCGTGACCCCCTCGCCCGTCCTGAAGCTATTGCCGAGAATATTCTCGCCCTCGGAGTTTCCTTGTGCTGCGGCAAGTCTTGCCCATTTGAGTGCTGCGGCGCGATCTTTAGGCGTACCCCATCCGTTTCCGTATATGCGCGCAAGAAGTCCTTGTGCTGTTGCCACTCCATGATCGGCAGCAGGTTGGAGTAAGCGCAATGCTTTCTCGTAGTCCTTGGCATTGAATGCAGCAACGCCGCTCTCAACGTCACCGGCTACGGCCATGGACGCCGATAACGCGAAGACAAACCCAACCATGTTCAGAAAGCGCATTTACCGCCCCTCCACCCGGTGACTGAGCCTAGCTAGATATGTGGGACACAACACAGTCTCGGGACAGCTTACACCCCGCCATTCCAACGTGTAAGCCCTACCGAGAACACCAACCGCCAGACCACCTTCACTGATTCCGATCGCCCCGGGGCAAGGAATGCCGGGGCTATATTTCTGGCAGTTGCAAGTCTAGAACTTGACACCGCTCATCCAATTCCCCGGAACCCGAGAGAAATGGTGTTTCTAGCCCAGCCTCAAAATGACCCCGGCCTAATCGGTGGGTGGGGGTACGGTGGGCTCGACGTAGTCCGTTTGAGGGGGTAAGCGGGGCTCAAGCGACCCCGATGGTAAAGTGAGGACGGACGGCGTAGGGATGCAGCACGCCTTGTCCAAATCCTGTCCAAATCAAAATGGACAAAACCCGGATGAGTGCAAAACAGCCGGATCGGTAAGCCTTGATTTTATTGGGATGGGTGGCGCGCCCAGCAGGAGTCGAACCTGCGACCTTTGGTTTCGGAAACCCTTGCGTCGCCAAGCGCGCCGCCGCGCGCAGCCATCGCACGCAGGATCTCGTGGAAGGTGAGCAGGCCCACCATGCGTTCCTGCTCCATTACCACCAGCGAACCGAGGTTCTCATCGGCCATGGTCTTCGCGGCGTCGGCCGCGCGGCCCGAAGGCTCGATGCTGAGCAGGCGAGTGCCCTTGACCCGCAGGATTTCCTTTACTTGCATGGAACTCTCCCGTCGACGACTTCCCGGCACAATACTAGTCCATTCCGCCAGCACTCAAAAGCGGAATACTTGCGCCGGCGTATCCCACAGTATTGTGCGGCGCGATTCGGCGTCCGTCACCCAGGCATCGAGCTGCTCGCGCTGCGGCGCGTAACCCACGACTCCCTCGAAGCGGGTGTGCGGCCAGTCGCTCCCCCACATCAGGCGTTGCGGCCCGACCCGCTCAAGCAGCGTTCGCGCGTGGCGCACGCAATCCGCGCCCTCCTGCCGGTAAGACCCCGATAACTTCACGTACACCGGCTGGCGATCGGCGAGCCGCAGCACGGCCTCGAACCCATCGCTGGCCCCCGGGTAGCCGAAATGATCGACGATGATCGGCGCCGGACAGCCAACGAGGCCACGGAGCAGATCGGCGAGGCCAGCGCCCGTATCGTGCAACTCCAGATGCCAGCCGAGGTCGGCAAGTCGCGCGAGAAACGCGCGCCACAGTGCGGAAGCAAGGTCTGGCCGCCGCGATGCGCCAATGGTGTTCAGACGCACGCCGCGTGCGCCACGCCGGTCCCAGTCCCGCAGCACGGGTTCGGGCACCGTGGGATCCGCCTGCACCGTCGCCCGCAGCCTGCCGCCTGCCGCCTCAAGCGCCTCGAGCAGGTGGCTATTGTCGGTGCCGAGGAAGCTTACCTGCACCAGCACCCCGTGCGAAATGCCGTTGGCGTCCATTTGCGCGAGCAACGCAGCCAGCGTGGCGTCGTAATCGGGCCGATAACGCGCGTCCGCAATCGTCGGCAGTCCGCGCCGGAACACGTGCGTGTGCGTGTCGACGGAGTTGTGCGTTCGTGGCAGCATGCGCCGATGCTACGACATCTCGTGTTTGCCGCGCTGCTGGTGCCCGCGCTTGCCGTCGCGCAGGCGTTTCCCGTCAAGCCGCTGCGCATGATCGTCAGCTACCCACCCGGCGGCGGCGCCGACACGGTGGCGCGGCTGCTTGCGCCGAAGCTGGGCGAATCGCTCGGCCAGTCGGTGGTGGTGGAGAACAGGCCTGGCGCAACCGGGGCCATCGCCGCGGACCTGGTTGCGAAAGCGGCGCCAGACGGTTACACGCTGATGCTGGATGCATCGGGCTACGCGGTAAACCCCAGCCTCTATCCGAAACTGCCTTACGACGCGTCGAAGGCCTTTTCCGCTGTCACGCTCGTCGTGCTGTTCCCCAACATGCTGGTGGTGAATCCCGGTTTTGCGGCGAAGTCGGTGCAGGATCTGGTGGCGATGGCCAAGGCTCAACCCGGCAAGATCGCCTTCGCCTCCTCTGGAAACGGCTCGGCGCAGCATCTGGCAGCGGAGCTGTTCCGCCAGCGCGCGGACATCGACATGCTTCACGTGCCATACAAGGGTGGCGGCCCGGCGCTCATCGACGTCATGGGCGGACAGGTGCCGGTATTCTTCGCCAATATGGCCTCGGGCCTGCCGCACGTAAAGAGCGGCAAGCTGCGTGCGCTCGCCGTCACCAGCGCCAAGCGTGTGGCGAACGCGCCGGACCTGCCAACCATCGCCGAATCGGGCGTTCCCGGCTATGCCGTGTACGAATGGAACGTGATCGTCGCGCCCGCCGGCACGCCGGCCGCGGTGCTCAAGCGCCTGCATGCCGAGGTCGCCAAGGCGCTGAAATCGGAGGACGTGCGCCAGCGCATCGTTTCGCTCGGCGGCGAGATCGCCGCCACGGCGCCGGACGAAACCGACGCCTGGCTCAAGGCGCAGATCGCCAGCTGGGCGAAGGTGGTGAAGACTGCGGGAATACGTATCGACTAGGGCTTGCCGCTGACCGAGATCGCCTTGCGTACGAAGGCCTTGCGCTCGGCCG
>CAXNIK010000342.1:0-4009 GCA_964202115.1 Burkholderiales bacterium | reverse complement strand
CCCTTGGAGAAGGCGCAGAAGCCGCAGCGGTGCGTGCACAGATTGGTGTAATTGAGATTGCGGTTGACGACGTAGCTGACCTCGTCGCCCTTCACGGCGGCGCGCAGTGTGTCGGCCGCCGCGCACACCGCGGCAAAATCAGCGCCGCGCGCGCCGAACAATTGCACCACCTCTGCTTCGTTGAGCGCGGTGCCGGCCTGTGCCTTGTCGATGACCCTGGTCAGGGCACTTCCGGCCGCCGCTGAAGTTCCACTCTTCAGTCTGGCCGCATCCTCCCGCGGTATCGCCAGCGCGGCGCCCGGCTTCCAGGCATCCGTTCGGGCAAAGCCGTCCGCGTCCATGCAGTGGGCCAGCCTGACGCGCAGCCCTTCGTCCACCCAGCGCTCCGCGTGTTGGGCATAGGCGGGATAGATGGCCAGACGCTCGACCAGGTGCTTGCCCGCCGCGGCGGTCTCACGCGCCAACGCATCCAGGTGCGGCCAGGGCGCCTCCGGATTCACATGGTCGGGGGTCACCGGCGATACGCCGCCCCAGTCATTGATGCCGGCAGCGATGAGCGGGCGCAGCGCGCCGGGACTGAGATTGGGCGGTGCCTGTATGGCCATGTCCGAGTCGAAGATCAGCCGCGCGACCGCGATCGTCCACAGATGCTCTTCCTGCGCCGCTCCCGGCCGGCCGGCCATGAGCGTGTCCGGCTTGGGCAGGAAATTCTGGATGATAATTTCCTGCAGGTGGCCATATTTGTCCTGCAGATCGCGCAGGGCCAGCAGCGCCTCGATGCGCTCGATGCGCGTCTCGCCTATGCCGATCAGGATACCCGAGGTAAAGGGCACGGCCGCCTCGCCCGCCAGCCTGAGCGTCTCCAGGCGTGCCGAGGGCAGCTTGTCGGGCGAGCCAAAATGCGGCCCGCCGCGCTGGCACAACCGCTCCGAGGCGCTCTCCAGCATGATGCCCTGGGACACCGACACCGTGCGCAGCGCGGCCAGGTCCGCGGCCGTCAGCAGACCGGGATTGGCATGCGGCAGCAGACCCGTCTCGTCCAGCACCGCCTGGGCCGCCGCCACCAGGTATTCAATGGTGCTGGCGTAGCCCATGGCATCCAGTGCCTCGCGCGCCACGCGGTAGCGCAGTTCGGGCTGGTCTCCCAGCGTGAACAGCGCCTCCTTGCAGCCGGCCGCCGCGCCGGCGCGGGCGATGGCCAGCACCTCATCCAGCGACAGATAGGGCTTGTCCAGCTGCGAGGGTGATTTGGCGAAGGTGCAGTAATGGCAGACATCGCGGCACAGCCGGGTCAGCGGGATGAACACCTTGCGCGAATAGCTGATGAGATTGCCGTGCGCGGCATCGCGCCGCGCCGCGGCCCGGCGCATCAGCGCAGCGAGATCGGTGCAGTCAGCCAGCGCGAGACAGTCTTCGCGCGAAAGACGCCCGCCGGGCTCGGCATTCATGGCTCGCCACACCTGGGTGTGACTGGCCGTAGCAACATTAATGAAGGCATCCAGATCCTCTGGTCTGTCGATGTCCCGGCCTATGCGCGGCAGCCGCAATACCGTGGGTTCGATGCCGCGCGCTCGCGCCGCCTCGATGTGACGGGCGAAGCTGTCGGTACCAAAGCACGGCGGCAGCGCATCCGGCGGAGAACAGACCAGGGCATTGGTGCCACCATCAGCCTGGGCCGGCACCAGTGTGACGGCGGCCACACTACTGGCACCGTGGCCGGCGTGCGCAGCGATGAGCGCCTCGACATCTTCCGCGGTGATCAGGGGAACATCCGCGGGCACGACCAGCATGCCGGCGCGGCCGGCGGCCACCAGTTCACCCACGGCCAGCACCACGGCCGCGGCGGTGCCGGCACCGGCCTCGTCATGAACGACTTCGGCCCCGGCTTCGCGCGCCATGCGCGCGGCCTCGCTATCGCCGGTCACGACCATCACCCCGGCCAGCGAACGCGACTGCCGCAGGGCATTGAGCACATCCTGGAACATGGCGCGCGCCAGGCGCGAGCGTGCTTCGGGCGCAAGCACCGCGGCCAGGCGCTGCTTGGTCTGATCGAAACGATTGACCGGGACGACCGCCCACAGGCCGCCCGTGCCGGGGCGGCCAGAGACGTCGTTCACCGGTATGCGCGTGGCGCTCACGCGAAGCTCATCTCCGTAAGCGGCACCACCTTGACACCCGCTGCTTCCAGACCCTCGCGGACCGCTCGCGCCAGGGCCACGGCCGTGGGCTCGTCGCCATGCACGCACAGCGTGTCGACGCGGCGCTGCAGGCGCTTGCCATTACGGGAAACGATTTCGCCGTTCACCACCTGGTGCACCACCTGTTTCACCGCCACGGCCGGGTCCTTGATCACCGTGCCGGGAATCTTGCGCGAGGCCAGGTTGCCGTCGTCATCGTACTGGCGGTCGCAATAGCCTTCGAGCGCCGTCTTCAGCCCGAGCTTGCGTCCGGCCTTTTCCATTTCCGAGCCGGATAACGCAACGTAGATGATGTCGCGGTCCACCGCCTTGATGGCGCGGCCTATGGCCATGGCGTAGTCCTCGCTCTCGGCGGCCATGTTGTTGAGCGCCCCATGGGGCTTCACGTGGGTGACCTTCTCGCCCACATAGGCAGCCATGCCGTTCAGGGCACCGATCTGGTAGGCAATCATGTTCTCCAGGTCATCGGCGCGCATGTCGATGCGCCGCCGGCCGAAACCCCACAGGTCGTTGAACCCCGGATGGGCGCCGATGCTGCAGCCTTCTTCCTTGGCCATCTGCACGACCCGGCGCATGGTGTTGGGATCGCCGGCGTGAAAACCGCAGGCGATGCTGGCCGAGCGGATGATCTTGAGTATTCCTGCATCGTCGCCGATGTCGTAGGCACCGAAGCCCTCGCCCATGTCCGCGTTCATGTTGACGGTAATGGTCATGCCCTGCCTTTCGCTCTTTCATTCAATATGGTACTAATAATAGTACGTTTCAAACCACTGTAACACTGCAAAATGGCTGCGCCAAAAATCCGCTTTCTCCCCGCCGGCGACACCGCCCTGGTGATCGAGTTCGGCGATCGCATCGATCGCGCCGTCAGCGATCGGGTGCTGGGATTGAGGGCCAGGCTGCAGGCGAAAAAACTGGCGGGCGTGGTCGAGATCGTAGCCACTTTCCGCTCCCTGATGGTGCATTATGACCCCTTGCGCATCACCAGCGCGCAGCTCGCGAGCAACATCCGCGACCTGCTCCAGGGCCAGGAGAGTGCTCGTCGCAACGCCAGGCTTTGGCGCATCCCTGCCTGCTACGAGGGCGGCCATGCGCCGGACCTGGCTGAGGTGGCGCGGCGCTCAGGACTGAGCGAGGAGGCGGTGGTGAAACTGCATGCCGGTGCCCGTTACCACGTGTACATGATCGGCTTCGTGCCGGGCTTTGCCTACATGGGCGACCTTCCCGAGCCCCTGCGACTGCCCCGCCGCACCGATCCACGCGTGCGCGTGCCTGCGGGATCGGTGGCCATCGCCGCGGCCATGACCGCCATCTACCCCATGGAAAGCCCCGGCGGCTGGCATCTCATCGGCAACACCCCGGCGCGCCTGTTCGACAGCGCCAGTGCACAGCCCGCCCTGCTCTCCCCCGGCGATGCGGTCAGCTTCGAGCCGGTCAGCAGCAGCGAGCACGACCAGTTGCGCCGGCGCATCCACGCCGGCGACTGGCATGTTCCCTGCGAACCGATCGAGGCATGAGGCCGGCATCATGATTCCCGCAATGAAAGTCATCAGGCCGGGATTGCACAGCACTTTCCAGGACGCAGGGCGCATCGGCTATCGCGACATCGGCGTGCCCTGCTCCGGGCCGCTGGATCGCGCCAGCCTGCGCCTGGCCAACGAACTGGTGGGCAACCGCGCCGACACGCCGGTGCTGGAGATGCTGATGGGCGGCCCCACCGTGGAAGTGTGGGCCGAATCGGCACGTATCGCGCTGACCGGCTGCCACGCCAGTGTGGAGATCACCACGGCCGCCGGCCGCCAGCGCCAAGT